>JARLJJ010000550.1 GCA_031291275.1 Formivibrio sp. | reverse complement strand
ATGCCGGCGGCAAGCGCCAGGGTGACAGTACCCAGACCCGCTGCTTGCAACAGTTTTTGGATTTTAGTGCTACCCATGATGGTGATTCTCCTTCCTCAGTACTTCGAAAATAGAGACCTTGCGTTCGGCCCCTTTATAAAAATGCGAAACGTCCGGCTGATAATTTGCCTGCAGGTTTCACATCCGATCCGGCTCCAATTAAGACGAGAGTCATAGTGAGCCGGAAATCTTATTCAATGACATCAACCACAATTACGCGGGTTTATCGGCGTTGAGTGCAGCCAGAAAATCAAACAGTTCTTTGTGGGTTGGCATCCCGCCTTGTGCACCCGGGCGCGTGACTGACAATGCGCCAGCAGCGCAAGCCAAACGGCAAATTTCACCCATATCCATGCCCCAAAATGCAGCCAGCGTACCGTTAAAAGTATCGCCGGCCCCCGTGGTGTCTACCGCACGCACGGGAATACCGGGTTGGTGCTGTAGTTCACCCGCAGTATTTGTGAACCACGCGCCGTGACGGCCATGGGTCATGACTACTTTAGCGGGGTGCTTTTGCAATGTTTCTTGCCATGTCTCTGCTGTCGTGGAGAAAACAATGGCCAGCTCGTGTTCATTGGGGGTAAGTAGCGCGGTGTTTTGTAAAATACTGTCCGGCAATGGCGCTGCTGGTGCCGGATTAAGCAAAAAAGGCTTGTTGTGTCGTGCGGCGATTTCGGCCGCGGCCTGGATCACGGGGAGTGTGACTTCCAATTGGGATAGTACGACGTCAGCTTCGATAAAGGCGGATTCTGCTGCGTATATGTCCGCGGGCGACAAGATATGATTGGCCCCAGGAACAACAATGATGGCGTTTTCTGACTGGCTGACCGTAATAAGAGCGATGCCTGTGGCTGCTTGGTCGGTGATGCGAATAAATTGGGTATTGATATTTTCTTGCTTGAGTCCGGAGAGCAGGTCTGCGCCGAAGGTGTCATTGCCGACACAGCCAATTAACGTTACTTGTGCCCCAAGTCGGCTGGCGGCGACGGCTTGGTTCGCACCTTTTCCGCCTGGGTGTGTGTTGAAATGTTGGCCAAGTAGTGTTTCGCCCAAGTCTGGAACCTTGTCGGTTTCAACGACCAAGTCCATATTGATGCTTCCGACCACTAAAACCTTGTTCATGCTGCCTGTCCTTGTGTTGTTTATGCATGCCTAGTCATTCATTGGTCACGATTAACTAAAACGTGCTCAGCAAGCTCAGTCTATACCGAGTAAATTGCTGATGTCCAGAAAATGTTGTTTCGTTTTCGTGACTACACAATGCAAGGTTATATGGCGTCTGTTTGTGTAAGCGGTCTTGTAGTACATGGAGCTCTGTACTAATATTTACCACTGCTGATACGTTTTAGCTTTGATTTTTCGTGCTTGGTGCGTACTGCCCCAAGTGATCTGTCGATCTAATGGATGGGGTTTGGGGAAAATGGCTACAAAAAAAATTGAAGGGATCATCCCGGTGATGATTACGCCGTTTACAGAGGCGGGTGCAATTGATTATGCCGGCCTAGAGCGCTTGATTGAATGGTATATCGCCAATGGTTCTGATGCGTTGTTTGCGGTGTGCCAGTCCAGCGAGATGCAATTCCTCTCGATCGAAGAGCGGGCTGCGCTTGGTAAATTTGTAGTTAAACAGGCAGCTGGGCGCGTTCCTGTCGTGGTGTCTGGCCATATCAGTGATGATCCGTATAGCCAGCTGGAAGAATTGACTGCAGCTGTGAATACCGGTGCCGATGGCGTAGTGTTGGTCACCAATCACCTTGACCCTAAAAACCGCGGCAGCGAGACCTTCAAGGGTAATCTGACATGGCTGCTAGATCGTCTGCCTAAAGATATTCCATTGGGGTTGTACGAGTGCCCGGCGCCATATCGCCGCATGTTGAGCGATGACGAACTGCGCTTCTGTATCGATAGCGAACGCTTTGTCCTTTTGAAGGATGTTTCCTGTGATCTGGAAACGGTGAAACGTCGCGTGGCTATGACGGCTGGTACGCCATTTGCCATTCTAAATGCCAATGCGGCCATTGCTTATGACGCAATGAAGGCTGGATCGCGCGGTTTCAATGGGGTTTTTACCAACTTCCACCCCGATCTTTACAAGTGGTTGTACACCTCGGGGACAAAACACCCTGAACTTGCTGAGGAAGTTGCTACGTTCCTGGTGCTGGCGGCGCTTTCCGAAGCATTTGGTTACCCTGTTCTGGCGAAGATGTACCACCAGCGCATCGGAACCTTTGCATCGATCAAGAGCCGAACGATCACATTTGATGTGCGCGAACGATTTTGGGCATTGGATGCCATCCTCGACAAGGTAGTGAGCGGTACAGAAGCAATGCGAGCAAAAATCGCCGCACTTTAAATAGAAGTTTTTAGTTGGGCAGTAAAAAGGCGATGCTGAAGAGCATCGCCTTTTGTTTGCACCGCTGTCAATCAGGCTTATTTGAGTTGCTTGAGCAAGCCATCCATCAGTTGTTGTTCCAATGCAGCATCCGCTTTGCCCTTGGGTTGAAGCGTGAGAACCGTTTGGTTGGTCTGCTGCTTGAGCTGGACGATATATTCCTGCTGCTGTGCCTCGACCTTCTTTTGTGCCTCGCTCTTGCGCCAGAAAGCCAGTTTCGACATGAAGCTGGTGTTTTCTTCCTTGCCAATATCGGTTTCGGCACGGCGCACGTAATAGGTACCTTGAGTGCGGTCGCGGTCGGAAATTACAAAACCGATGCGCTCCAGCGCCAAACCGGTACGGCGCCAAGCACGATCATAGGAATCGACGATATTGATAGCTTTCCCACCGCTTGGCAGGGTGACGAGATCCGCTTTGGTGAGTTCTTCGACCGGCGCCTTGGTGATACCTTGTGCTGTTTGCTGATCCATGCCGAAATGCTGCAGTAACAACGCATCCATTTCTGCTTCAAGTTCAGGATCATTGGGACGTGGAACCCAGATGGTGTCAGCAACGGCATCCTGGTTGCGAGTTTGCGTGCTGCCATCGTTGCGATAGGCTTCCGTCATGCCTTGGTGCGAAATGAAAATTTCAGTGGTATCCGGTTCGCTCCCGCGCTCAAGCCGGGTCCGGAATTTATCGAGCTCACCGGTAGAAGCAAAGCGGCTGGAAATTTTGTTGAGCATACGTGTCAAGGTGTCTTGAGGTAACTTTGCGCGATTTTCCAGCCAATCGGTTTCCATGATGCCGGACGCAGCATTATCCACGGTCAGGATAAAGCCATTGGCAATCCAGAACTCACGAATTTCACCCCAAAGTTTTTCTGGTTTTCCATGTACCACCAACCAGCGTTGACCGCCTGCACTAACCAGTTTGGCCTTGGCGTTGTCTGGCAGTACCTGCGAAGCAACAGGCGAACTTGCCGTCGCCAGAACCGCGCGGTTGGGCATGTTGAACGCTGGATTGTTGGATGGGGAGGTTAAATCTGGCGGTACCTCTAGCGGGTTTTTGGAGAGGTTATCGCTGCCGGAGCGGTAATCCACGCGACGCTGCAACAACAGCTCATCGGTAGTGCAACCAGCGACCAGCAAGGCAAGGGCAATTGGTACAAGTCGGAGTGCTTTCATTGTGTGGCGCATCTTGTTGAGTAAATCGGATTATGGGGTAATCGTGACAGACATGCAGGAGTATTTGCCTACAAATCAGCACAGACCTGCTTGCGTCAGGGCTTTCTTTACTGCTTGATGGTGAGTTTCCGTGAGCCAGGTCAGGGGCAGGCGAATGCCTTTGTCAATGTGCCCCAATTCGGCCAATGCCCACTTTACCGGAATAGGATTGGCTTCAATAAACAGGTTGCGATGCAAGTGCTGAAGTCGATCATTGATGATGCGTGCTTCGCGGATATTGCCCTGACGTGCCAGGTTGCACATTTCATGCATGAGGCGCGGGGCCACATTGGCAGTGACCGAGATGGTACCGTGGCCACCGAGCAGGATGAAAGCCAAGGTAGTTGCATCATCGCCGGACAACAGCGTGAAATTGGCCGGTGCGCGGCTGATCAGGTCGACGGCGCGATCAATATTGCCGGTGGCATCCTTGATGCCGACGATATTGCGCAGTTCAGCCAGACGCAGCACGGTGTCGTTGGCAAGATCGCAGCTGGTGCGGCCCGGTACGTTGTAGAGAATGACCGGGATATCCACGGCTTCGGAAATGGTCTTGAAGTGTTGATACAAGCCTTCCTGGGTGGGCTTGTTGTAATACGGAACGACTGACAGTGCATAGTCAGCCCCGATAGACTTGGCCCGTTCGGTCAGGTGAATCGCTTCGCGCGTCGAATTGGCGCCGGTGCCGGCGATGACCGGAACGCGCCCCGCAGTCTGTTCGATGACCACACGGATGATTTCGAGGTGCTCATCCACGCCCACCGTGGGCGATTCGCCCGTGGTGCCTACGGCCACAATCCCGTCCGTCCCCTGCTCAATATGCCAATCGACGAGTTTTTTCAGGCGTGCAAAATCCAGGTCACCGTTTTCGAACATGGGTGTGGCAATTGCAACGAGGCTACCGGTCAGCATGGGAGGATATTTCCATATGAATAATCTTGAGTTTGTAATTCTAACCGAACAGGGGAGAGGGGGGAATGTGGCTTTTTGTTGGAGACTAAAAGTTACCTGCTCGGAAGTGTTCGGCATTCTGTGGCAGACTTGCACCCCTTCGCTCTGCGCGTGCCCTAACTTCGTAAAAGAATAGCCATGACTCAAATCCCTTCATTGCAACTCATCATTCATAAACTGTGTAAAGAACCCCATGAGGGCTCCGCTCAGCTGGAGCTGCGCGCGGCTGAACTGGCTATCAGTCCTGCCAGCCGGCGCTTGGTTGACGCTTTGTGCGATTTGTATAGCGCCCGAGCTGGCAAGGGTTATGGCAAGTTTGAAGAGGATGAAGTGCAATTTCCTGTGCAGCGCTTGTTGCGCCAGCATGTGATAGATGGCGAGATCGATTTTTGCACGCTGACGCGTCAAATGATGGAGCATCTCCAGACTCAGGTGCAGAGTGAATCGCTGGCGACTGGCGGCTTTGTGGTGTTTACCCGTGTGCGCCAGAGTGTCGATTCCGATTTTCTGCTCGTGGCCATGATTGCAGAAGCCGTAGGTTCTGCAATGACCAATGATCTGGAAATGGTTGACCGTTCTTATCTGGACCTGGCTAATCTGCGCGTGGCAGGGCGAATTGATCTTGCTGCATGGCAACATGATGCCGGGCGCTACATCAGCTTTTTGAAAGGTCGGGGCGATGTGGCCCAGTATTTTAAACTTTTCCTGGGCTGCAACGATGTCGTTGCAGCGTTGAAAGAAACCCAAAAACTGATTCGCGGGTTGGAGCAATTTGCCGAATCGCAGCATCTGGAGCCAGAGGCACGTGGTCAGTTATTTGAAGGTGCACATGCGATGCTGGACGAAATGGGTGAAAACGATCTGCCCTGGAGTGTCGATGGTGTGGTCGAGCATCTTTGTCCAGAGTCTCCTGATGCGTTGCGTGCTGTGCTGACAGATGAAAGCCTGAATTTGACAGGCGGAGTTGTTCCCGACCGGCGCGCAATTCGCCCATTGCTTCGTTTCAAGGCGGCTGCGCCGAACTGGAAGCTAGAATTTAATCGCAGTAGCTTGCGTTCGGGCGATGTGATCTACAATCGCAAGAACGACACGATAGTGCTTTCCAATATTCCAGACGAACTTAAACGGGAATTGTCAGCAGAGTCTGGTCGTAATCCGGATGCGTATTGATTTTTGAATTGGGATTTAAAACCGGCATTGGCGAGAGTAATGACGGATGAATGAACGTATTCGTTATTTGCAAAAATCGCGTAATTGAAATAACTGCTTTGATGCGTGAATCCTGTTCGGTTTTAATGGGTAAGGCTGCTTGTGCGCAGTAGTTGCACAATGGGTTCAGTTTCCCCGGTTCTTTCCAGGAAGGCATGTGGGGATTCCCCGCCTAATCCTGAGCATTCGGTATCCAGCCAGGTATCAATGGCTGTCTGGTCATTGGCGAATGAGTCCTGAATTTTAAGGATAAATTCCGTCATGCGCTGAATCTGACTGTTGGCAATTGGCTCGATAACCCTGAGCCATGGCCCCAGCGTTTCTTGGATGCAGTTCGGGCACAAATCAATACGCAGCAATTTCCCTTCGCCGAAAACGGATTTCCCCTCGCAATATTGGTTCACGGATAATGCAGAGTGAAATTCGGCTGATTCGGCGGGCATGGTGATTCCGCAGCGGTCACAGACAATCTCGGCAATGATCAGGGTAGACTCTTGAGTGGAGTGTAGATTTTTCATGATATTCCCGATAAAGGTGAGTGTTGAATCTTGCTCTGCGTGACTTGTATTGCTGGTTGCAACAAAATGTATTTATCTGTTGTCTGTTTGAATTGATTTTCCATTGTTAAGAATTTACATATCGAAATGGAAAATTTTTATTGTTCCTAGTATTGGCTAGCGCAAAGGTGGGCGTCTAATACATTTTTTGTTATGGCGAAATACCTTATGGGCATAGCAAAATAAACAATCAGGAAGCATCTTGCTCGGGTGGTGTTTTTAATGCGAGTTGGCTGGCAACTTGGTTTCTGGTGCGGTAGGCGTGAACTTTTTCCAGTAATGCCGCCAGCAATGGGGATTGCTCGTCTTTTCGGTAGGCGCAATGCAGGTTGATCAGGGAGTCGACTTCGCTGACTAGCGGGCGATAAACCACATTTGGCAATTGCAGGTTTTGTACAGATTCCGGGACCAGTGCGCTGCCAAATCCGCCAGCAACCATCACGGCGGCAGAGATCATGTCGACGGCTTTTTGCACTATGAGAGGTTCAAAGCCGTGATGCCTGAAGAGGGCTTGTGCTGCGGAAAAGACGCTGGAATCCTTCTCCCCGATCAGCGGTTCGTTACGCAAATCTTCAATATCAATAGTTTGTTGAGTTGAAAGGTGATTTCGTTGATTAAGGGCAACCAGGATTGGTTCTCTTCCAACTAGTTCGATCTGTAATTCCGTGGATTCCGGTAGATAGCGGTCAAAGGCAATGAGGATGCGCCCTTGATGCAATGCCTCGATTTGCTGCCCTCTGGGGGCACTATGCAGAACCACTTTTACATCAGGATGTGTTTCAACAAAGTCATTCAAAATCAAAGGGATAATATTGAGCATGGCAGAACCGAAAATGCCAATGTCAATACGTCCTTCCTGGCCACTCCCGGCTCGGCGTACCTGCTCTGTTGCCAATTCAATATGCGTCTTGATATTGCGCGCGTGGTTCAGCAGTGATTCACCTGCTTTAGTGAGTTCGACCCCCCAGTTTGTACGTGTAAGCAACTGTACCCCCAGCTCTTCCTCCAAGGATTGGATGTGCCGAGTGAGGGGTGGTTGGGAAATATTCAGCCGCGCCGCTGCGTGGCTGATATTCCGTTCTTCGGCCACGGCAATAAAGTATTTCAACTGACGAATATCCATACGGGATTCTTTGCTTAAATCGGGATGCAGTCTGAAACGATACCCTATTCCGGATAGGGAGCGTGAATCCGCAAGACGACAGCGCATCGACTTCATGGTGTCCGTCCGAAAACAAGTGGCTGAACCGATTTCCTATAATACGTGCTGGGTGGAGGTCATAAAAAACCCGCCTCGATTAAGGCGGGTTTGAAATATGGTCGGGTACAAACTGCCTGTCGGCAGAGTGTTTCAGCCCAGCAGATGCTTGATCGCATCTCGCTCTTCACACAGTTCCTTGAGTGAGGCATCCATCTTGGTTCGGCTGAAGGCGTTGATTTCCAAGCCTTTCACGATTTCGTACTTGCCGTTCTTGCAGGTCACCGGATAGCCGAAGATCACGTCGCTGATGCCGTATTCGCCGGTTGCATGAATACCCATCGTGACCCAGTCACCTTCTGCCGTGCCGAGCGCCCAGCTGCGCATGTGATCAATTGCTGCATTGGCAGCCGACGCGGCAGATGACAGTCCGCGTGCCTTGATAACGGCGGCCCCGCGCTGCTGCACGGTCGGGATAAGTTGGGATTCCAGCCAGGCTTGATCATTGATCAGTGCCGCAGCATTCTGACCTTTGATTTCGGCGTGGAAGATGTCCGG
The DNA here is from genome assembly GCA_031291275.1 of Formivibrio sp. Classification (GTDB taxonomy): domain Bacteria; phylum Pseudomonadota; class Gammaproteobacteria; order Burkholderiales; family Chitinibacteraceae; genus Formivibrio. Next base: position 27,367 of record JARLJJ010000550.1, on the reverse strand, counting down.
GTATTGGGTGGCAGAGTGGTTGCCCCACACGGTCATTTTCTTGATGTCAGTTACGGCAACGCTGGCTTTCTGTGCAACCTGTGTCAGCGAGCGGTTGTGGTCCAGGCGCAACATGGCGGTGAAATTGGCTGGATTCAGATCAGGTGCGTTCTTCATGGCAATGTAAGCGTTGGTGTTGGCTGGATTGCCAACCACCAGCACTTTTACATCGCGGCTGGCAACGTCATTGAGTGCCTTGCCCTGAGTGATGAAGATTGCGCCGTTGGCTTCGAGCAGATCCTTGCGTTCCATTCCTGGGCCGCGCGGGCGAGCGCCGACCAATAGCGCGTAGTCGACATCCTTGAAGGCGACTTTGGGGTCATCGGTTTGCACGACGCCAGCCAGTAGCGGGAAGGCACAGTCGTCCAGTTCCATCACAACGCCGGCCAGCGCGGGCAGGGATGGGGTGATGTCCAAGAGTTGCAGGATAACCGGCTGGTCTGGTCCGAGCATGGCGCCGGAAGCAATACGGAATAGCAGGCTGTAGCCGATTTGGCCAGCAGCACCGGTTACGGCTACGCGAACAGGTTTTTTCATGTTGAATGGGCTCCAGTGATTAAAGTTTGGTTCTTTTTGGAAAGTGCATGCGAGGCCGGTGATTGGGCTGCGGAAACACTTGTGATCAAAGTCTAGCACTTTTGCGAACAGATCGCATTTACATCCTGTAAGGGTTTTCCCGATGAAAGATATCTTTTGTCTTATATAAGACTATGCTAGACTGATTCTCAATAACATGGTAAAAAGTTACACAAATGGCAAAACTGGCAGCTCAACCGTTATATCAACAGGTACGAAAAGAAGTTCTCGTGGCTATCAAAGGCGGGGAATGGCAGGCGGATGATTCGCTGCCTAGCGAGAATGATCTGGCGCGTCGTTTTGGAGTCAGTCAGGGTACGGTGCGCAAAGCTTTGGATGCTCTGGTGACGGAAGATGTGCTGTATCGGCGTCAAGGGGTGGGGACTTTTGTGGCGGGCGTGCGGGACGATGTGTTGTGCGCGCGTTTCGTTCCATTGGCAGAGTCTGGCGGTTCGAATGCAACGGTTGAGTTTATCTCCTGTGTACGCATTCATGCTGGCGAGGTATTTGCAGATATGTTGGGATTGCGTCGTGGCGCGACATTGTGGCAGGTGCGTCGGATGTTGCGGGTTGGTGGCGATGCAGTCGGTGTGGAAGAAATGCTACTGCCTGAATCGTTCTCGCCGGAGATGGAAACGCGGCGAATTCGTGAGTTGAAAGGCAATTTGCGTGAATTGATCTGGCGAAGTCATGGAGCCCGCTTGGTGGATGATCCGGTTCGTTACCGGGCTGTGCCGGCAGCGATTACCGAAGCCAGGCTGTTGCATGTGGAGTTAAACGAGCCATTGCTGCAGATTTCCAGGCTTTCCCGGGATTATGAGGGACAGCCACAGTTGTGGAGTGTGGCCTGGTTAAAAACCGACCGTCTCTCCTATGAACCGCAAACTTAGTAGGAACAGGGCTTGTTGTCTGGCTCTATAAATAAAACCCAAAGCTCGCAAACAAGACGGGCAATTTCAAACAACATGGAGATTTACGAATGAATCCGTCTCGCCCAAAACACCTTGCGCTTTGGCAGATACGTCTGCCCTTGCCTGGGGTGATATCCATCCTGCATCGTGTCAGCGGTGCGGCCATGTTTGTGGTTATTCCACTATTGCTCTATGCGCTGGAAGGATCACTCTCTTCGGCTGAGCGCTATGGCGAGTTCCGTACTGTTATTGCGCATCCGTTGGTCAAACTCATCCTGCTTGGCGTGTTGTGGGCATTTTTGCATCATGCTTGCGCTGGCGTTCGTTATTTGCTGATGGACGTTCATCAAGGTGTTGAACTGCCGGCTGCGCGTCGGAGCGCAAAACTAGTGCTGGTCGTGAGCTTGACGTTGACCGTACTGATTGGAGCGCTGACATGGTGAACAGACATTTGACGGGTGCACATTTCGGGTTGCGAGATTGGTTGGTGCAGCGCATCACGGCAGTGATTATTCTGGCGTATGCAACTGGTTTGATTGCGTTTTTACTGTTTTCCACGGGAGCTTCTTTTGAAGGCTGGAAGGCATTGTTTTCACTTTCTTGGGTCAAGGTACTGACCACGTTGTCCATCCTGGCGTTGCTGTGGCATGCCTGGATTGGCATGCGTGATATCTGGATGGACTACATCAAACCGGCTGGTGTACGCATTGCAATGCATACATTGACGGCGTTGTGGCTGGTGGGTTCGCTGATTTACATGATCAAAGTGGTGTGGGGTGTGCAATGACTGTTCCTGTCCGTAAATTCGATGCCGTAATCGTCGGCGCGGGCGGCGCTGGTTTGCGCGCTGCTTTGCAACTCTCTGAGGCTGGTCTCAAGACGGCCGTGATTTCCAAGGTTTTCCCCACCCGTTCGCACACGGTGGCTGCGCAAGGCGGTATTTCCGCTTCACTCGGCAATGTGCAGGAAGACAAGTGGGAATGGCATATGTACGACACCGTAAAAGGGTCGGACTGGCTGGGTGACCAGGATGCAATCGAATTTATGTGCCGTCAGGCGCCGGAAGTGGTGGTCGAACTCGAACACTTCGGCATGCCGTTCGATCGCCTGGAAAACGGCAAGATCTATCAACGACCGTTCGGTGGTCACATGGCCAACAACGGCAAAACGCCGGTTGAGCGCGCCTGTGCGGCGGCGGATCGTACCGGCCATGCGATGCTGCATACGCTCTACCAGCGCAATGTGCGGGCCCAGACGCAATTCTTTGTCGAATGGTTGGCGCTGGATCTGATTCGCGACGAAGAAGGCGATGTCGTCGGGGTGACCGCCATGGAAATGGAAACCGGCGAAGTCAATATCATTCATGCCAAGGCGGTATTGTTTGCCACGGGCGGGGCAGGGCGCATCTTTGCAGCTTCGACTAATGCCTTCATCAATACCGGCGATGGTTTGGGCATGTCGGTTCGTGCCGGCATTCCGCTTGAAGACATGGAGTTCTGGCAGTTTCACCCGACCGGTGTGGCCGGTGCCGGAGTGTTGATTACTGAAGGCGTACGTGGCGAAGGCGGCATTCTGCTCAACGGCAATGGTGAACGTTTCATGGAGCGCTATGCGCCCAATGCCAAGGATCTGGCCAGTCGTGACGTAGTGTCGCGAGCGATGGCGCTGGAAATCCTCGAAGGCCGGGGCTGCGGTAAGGACAAGGATCATGTTCTGCTGAAACTTGATCATATCGGTCCTGAAAAGATCATGAGCAAACTGCCGGGTATCCGCGAAATTGCGATCAAGTTCGCCGGTGTCGATCCAATCAAGGATCCGATTCCGGTTGTACCTACCTGCCATTACCAGATGGGTGGCATCCCGACCAACTACAAGGGTGAGGTGGTCGCGCCAAAGAACGGTAATCCGGAAGAGCGCGTAAATGGATTCTATGCCGCCGGTGAGTGCGCCTGTGCCTCGGTGCATGGCGCCAACCGGCTGGGTACTAATTCGCTGCTGGATTTGGTGGTATTCGGCAAGGCCGCCGGTAACAGCATGATCGATTTCATCAAGAATGAACGTCCGACACTTAAACCGCTGCCAGCCGATGCCGCTGAATTTTCCCTGGCCCGGCTGGCTCGTCTGGAAAAACAGACCGGCGGTGAAGAAGTGGCTGATGTTCGTGCGGATATGCAGAAATGTGTGCAGTTGCGCGCAGGGGTGTTTCGCAATTCGGAAAACATGGCCAAGGGCGTGGAAGAAATCAAGGCGATTGCCGAACGTGCCAAGCGCACGCAGATCAAGGATAAGTCTCGGGTCTTCAATACGGCTCGTATCGAGGCGCTGGAACTCGACAATCTGATTGAAGTGGCCGTGGCAACCCTGGTTTGTGCCGAAGCACGCAAGGAATCGCGCGGTGCGCATGCCCATGACGATTTCCCGGATCGCCACGATGACGAATGGATGAAACACACCCTGTACGATGGCAAGGCACGTCAGCTTACCTATAAGCCCGTGCATACCCAGCCCTTGTCAGTGGAATACATTGCCCCGCAAAAACGCGTGTATTGAGGCGGAGAAACCAAGATGAAAATGCAATTCCAGATTTACCGCTTTAATCCTGATGTCGATCAGAAACCCTATATGCAGGACTATCAGATTGAGCTAGAACCTTCAGACAAGAAATTGCTGGATGCGCTGGTTCGCCTGAAAACGGTGGACGATACTTTGTCTTTCCGCCGTTCCTGCCGCGAAGGTGTCTGTGGTTCGGATGCAATGAATATCAATGGCAAAAATGGCCTGGCCTGCATTACCGATGTGATGGATTTGAAGCAGCCGGTAGTCATTCGTCCTTTGCCAGGTTTGCCGGTCATCCGCGATCTGATCGTGGATATGACCCAGTTTTTCAAGCAATACCATTCGATCAAACCGTACCTGATCAATGAAGGACCCAGACCAGACCGTGAACGTTTGCAAAGTCCGGAAGATCGCAAGGAGCTGGACGGTCTGTACGAGTGCATTCTTTGTGCCTGCTGTTCCACGGCTTGCCCGTCGTTCTGGTGGAATCCTGACAAGTTTGTGGGTCCGGCTGGTCTTTTGGCCGCATACCGGTTTATTGCGGATACCCGTGACGAGGCGACAGCCGAACGGCTCGACAATCTGGAAGATCCGTACCGGTTGTTCCGGTGTCACACCATCATGAACTGCGTGGATGTTTGCCCGAAGGAACTCAATCCGACCAAGGCCATCGGCAAGATCAAAGACTTGATGGTCAAACGGATTGTCTGAGCGAGGGCATGCAGGTGGATGAAGTAGAACTGAAGCGCATGGTCTGGCGCTCGCGTCGCGGTTTACTGGAGCTGGATCTGCAGCTGACCGGTTTTGTCCGTGATGTGCTGCCCACCTTGAAGGAAGAGGAGCAAGAGGTTTTTCGCGATCTCTTGCTGGTATCTGATAATGATTTTCTTGAATATCTGAATGGCAAAACCGTGTGTCCCGATACACGTTTGGCCTCCATGATTGAACGCATCCGCGCTACTCGACGTATTGCTTAAAAATTACCGGCTGTCTGAGATGCAGCCATACCTAGGAGTCTGACGATGGAAGAAAAAAACCGTAATGTCACTTTGACCTACAACGAAGGACAGGATGCGATTGATCTGCCGGTACTTGACGGTACCCTTGGCCCGAATGTAGTCGATATTCGCAGTTTTGCCAAAACCGGTATGTTTACCTTCGATCCAGGTTTTTTGGCCACCGCTTCTTGTGAATCAAAGATTACGTTCATTGATGGTGATCTTGGTCAGCTGTATTACCGCGGTTATCCGATTGAAGAGCTGGCGGAAGGCGCGGATTATCTCGAAACTTGTTATCTGCTGATCTATGGCGAGTTGCCCACGAGTGAACAAAAGAAAGAGTTTGTTTATATCGTGTCGCACCACACCATGGTGCACGAACAACTGGCAGCGTTCTTCAAAGGCTTCCGTCGCGATTCTCACCCAATGGCCATGATGGTGGGCGTCACCGGTGCACTGTCTGCGTTCTATCAAGACAGCATGGATTACACCAAAGAGAATGATCGTTCTGTCGCGGCATATCGGCTGATTTCAAAAATGCCAACCATTGCGGCGATGTGTTACCGCTACACCAATGGTTTGCCATTCATGTATCCGCGCAATGATCTTTCCTATAGCGCCAACTTCATGCACATGATGTTTGCTACCCCGTGCGAGACCTATGAGCCGAACCCGGTTCTGGAACGCGCACTGGATCGCATCATGATTCTGCATGCCGATCATGAACAGAATGCTTCTACCTCCACCGTGCGTCTGGCCGGTTCTTCTGGTGCCAACCCGTTCGCCTGTGTGGCTGCCGGTATTGCCTGCTTGTGGGGCCCGGCTCATGGCGGCGCCAATGAAGCTGTGCTCAAGATGCTGGATGAAATTGGTGATGTTTCAAATGTGGCTGCCTTCATGGAAGGCGTGAAAGCCAAGACCCACAAGCTGATGGGCTTCGGTCACCGCGTTTACAAAAACATGGATCCACGCGCATCCATCATGCGTCGTACCTGCTACGAAGTCTTGGATGAATTGGGTTTGCAAGACGATCCGCAATTCAAGCTGGCCATGGCGCTGGAAAAAATTGCGCTGGAAGATCCGTATTTCATCGAACGCAAGTTGTATCCGAACGTGGATTTCTACTCGGGCATCGTGCTTTCTGCGTTGGGAATTCCTGTGTCGATGTTTACCGCTATTTTCGCCATGGCTCGCACAGTGGGCTGGGTCAGCCACTGGAATGAAATGATTTCCGATCCACACCAAAAGATTGGTCGGCCACGTCAGCTGTATACCGGTGCACAACGCCGTGCATTTATGCCGATTGATCAGCGCAAATAAACATCCGCCGGATCGCCCGCTAGCCCCGGGCGCTTCCCATATAAAAACTGGAGATACAAGGAGCGGTGACGGCGATGATGAAAGATTTTGAAACGAACTCATACCTGTTCGGCGGCAATGCGCCTTTCGTAGAAGAACTCTACGAACAATACCTGACCGACCCTGCGCTGGTAGCTCAGGAATGGCGCGAGTATTTCGACAAGCTGCAACAAGCAACATCGAATATCGGTCGCGATATTCCACGTGCCCCCATCGAAGCGTCCTTTCGTGAGTTGGCAAAGCAACCACGCGTTGCGCCACAACGTGCAGAAACTTCGGATTTAACTCGTAAACAAATCAATCTATTGCGATTGATTTCTGCCTATCGTGTTTTGGGCTGCCGACATTCAGCAATCGATCCATTGCAGCGCATGGATCAGACGCTGCTGCCCGAGTTGGATCCGGCGACGCATGGATTTACCGATGCCGACATGGCGGTCACTTTCGGGACCAACATTACCGGCATGGAACGCGCCACCTTGTCCAAGGTGCTTGGTTTCCTCAAGCAGACCTATAGCGGCAATATCGGCATTGAATACATGCACATCACCAATTCGGACCAGCGAAAGTGGGTGCAGGACTGGTTTGAAAGTCGTTGTTCCACCCCGGATTTTCCGCTCGACAAAAAACTCAGCATCCTTAAACAAGTGACTGCGGCAGAAACGCTTGAACAATACCTGCACAAGAAATATGTAGGTCAGAAACGCTTCTCGCTGGAAGGGGGCGATTCGCTGATTCCTGCGATGAATTGGCTGGTTCATTCTGCCACAGAGCAAGGTTTGCACGAACTGGTCATCGGCATGGCGCACCGCGGTCGCCTGAATATGCTGGTCAATATTTTGGGCAAGCAGCCGCGCGATCTGTTCAGCGAATTCGAAGGGCGAACCAGTACCCAGCTCTCTTCCGGCGACGTGAAATACCACATGGGCTTCTCGTCCGACATTGCAACTGACAATGGTCCGATCCACCTTAACCTCGCTTTCAATCCTTCGCACCTGGAAATTGTCAATCCGGTGGTCGAAGGCTCGGTGCGTGCACGCCAACAACGGCGTGGTGATCGCAACGGTAACGAGGTCATGGCTGTCCTGATTCACGGAGACGCAGCTTTCATTGGTCTGGGCACCAATCAGGGCACGTTCAACCTGTCACAGACTCGGGGCTATCGCACGGGCGGTACCCTGCATATTGTGATCAACAACCAGATCGGCTTTACCACCTCGGATCTGCGTGATGCCCGTTCGACGATTTACAGCACCGACATTGCCAAGATAATCGAAGCGCCGATTTTCCATGTGAATGGCGACGATCCTGAAGCGGTGTGTCTGGTAGTGCAGGCAGCACTCGAATTCCGCATGAAATTCCGCAAGGATGTGGTCGTGGATATGGTGTGCTTCCGTCGTTATGGCCATAACGAGGCGGATGATCCGTTTATCACACAGCCGATGATGTACAAAAAGATTGCCCAGCATCCTGGCGTGCGGCGTAAATATGCCGACCGATTGGTTGCTGAAAATGCAGTCACGAGTGCCGATGCGGATGCCATGATCGATGCCTATCGGGCGGCTCTGGATCGGGGCGAGCATGTTGAACAGACTGCACTGACTGAGTATCGGCGCATGTTTGCCGTTGATTTCAACCGCTTTACGGGCACGCACTGGCGTCACCCTGCCAATACGGCGGTTCCACAGGCCGATCTGATGCGCTTGGCCGATAAATTCACTCGTGTACCGGAAGGTTTCAAACTTCGTTCCAGCGTAGACAAGGTCGTGGCCGATCGTTGCGAGATGGTTCGCGGGAATCTGCCTGTGGATTGGGGCATGGCAGAGCATCTGGCTTACGCTACCTTGTTGACTGAAGGTTACCCGGTACGTATTTCTGGCGAAGATTCAGGGCGCGGTACCTTTACCCATCGTCATGCTGTGTTGCATGACCAGAATCGGGAAAAATGGGACCAAGGTGCGTTTATTCCTTTACAGCATCTGTCCGACAACCAAGCTAATTTCCTGGTGATCGATTCGATTCTGAACGAAGAAGCGGTGCTGGCCTTTGAATATGGTTATGCCACTTCTGCACCAGATGAACTTGTGATCTGGGAAGCGCAATTCGGCGATTTTGCCAATGGCGCACAGGTTGTGATTGACCAGTTCATTACTTCAGGCGAAGCCAAATGGGGCCGGCTCTGCGGTCTGACCATGATGTTGCCGCACGGTTACGATGGCCAAGGTCCAGAACATTCGTCTGCACGTGTCGAGCGTTATCTGCAGATGTGTGCTGAGCACAATATCCAGGTAGTCATGCTGTCCGAAGCCGCGCAGATGTTCCATGTGTTGCGTCGGCAGATGCTTCGGCCGGTACGCAAACCACTGATCATCATCATGAGCAAGAAATTGTTGCGCCACAAGGCTGCGATGAGCTCGCTGGATCACTTTACCAAAGGTGGTTTCCGTTCCGTGATCAGTGATCCGGTTGAACCGGATGCGCGCAAGGTCAAACGGATGATTCTGTGTTCGGGGCAGGTTTATTACGATCTGGACAATGCGCGCAAGGAGCGTGATGTCAAAGAGATAGCCATTGTGCGCCTGGAGCAGCTCTATCCGTTCCCAACCGATGAACTCAAGGCGGAAATGGAAAAATACCCCAATGCACGCGAGTTGATGTGGGCGCAGGAAGAGCCGCGCAATCAAGGAGCCTGTAACCAGATATGGCATCGCTTGCAAAGTTTCCTGAGCCCACGCCAGACATTGCTATATGCAGGCCGGCCATCTTCGGCCTCTCCAGCGGTGGGTTACATGAGCAAGCACAATGCACAACTCAAGGCATTCCTTGACGACGCTATGAATATTTAACCGGGAACTGCAGCCTCCCGACATAACCAAGAGTAAAACTGGAGAAATTCACATGATTATCGAAGTGAAAGTGCCGCAGTTACCGGAATCAGTTGCTGAAGCTACTTTACTGGCCTGGAAAAAGAAGGTTGGTGAAGCGGTTGCCCGCGACGAGAATCTGATTGATATCGAAACTGATAAGGTGGTCCTGGAAATTCCGGCACCGCAGGCCGGCGTACTGGTTTCCATCCTGCATCATCAAGGTGATACGGTTAAAAGCCTTGATCTGATTGCCACGATTGATACCAATGCAGTCGCTGCCGTGTCTGAAAAAACCAGCCAACCAACTGCCGCCGCAGAGGTATCAACACCAAGCTCGCTGGCAATGCCAGCTGCCTTGAAGCTGGCGAGTGAAACCGGCGTCAATATTGCTGATGTACAGGGTAGCGGTCGTGGCGGTCGCATCCTCAAGGAAGACGTGGCCACGCACGCTGCGAAGTCTGCCGTTCCAGCCATGCCGGCTGCTCCAGCGGCACCCGCTGCAGCGCCAGCGATGCAGACGGGCACGAGTGATCGACCGGAACAACGTGTGCCGATGAGCCGGTTGCGTTTGCGTGTGGCTGAGCGTTTGCTGCAATCGCAGTCGGAAAACGCCATGCTCACTACCTTCAATGAAGTGAACATGAAGCCGGTAACGGAACTTCGCAACAAATACCGTGACCGCTTCGAAAAAGAACACGGCGTGCGTCTTGGTTTCATGTCTTTCTTTGTCAAAGCCGTGGTCCATGCCCTGCGCAAGTATCCCGTGGTCAATGCCTCTGTTGATGGCAGCGATATCGTCTATCACGGTTTCTATGATATCGGCGTGGCGGTAGGCAGCCCGCGTGGTTTGGTGGTGCCGATCATTCGCAATGCCGACCTGTTGAGCTTGGCAGATATCGAAAAGCAGATTGCAGACTTCGGCAAGCGTGCTCAAGACGGCAAACTGGGTGTACATGAGTTGACTGGCGGAACCTATACGATTTCTAACGGAGGCTCTTTTGGCTCAATGATGTCCACGCCGATTATCAACCCGCCGCAATCGGCGATTCTTGGCATGCATGGCATCAAGGATCGTGCCGTGGTTGAAGATGGGCAGATCGTGATCCGCCCGATGATGTACCTGGCCCAGTCCTATGATCACCGCTTGGTTGATGGCCGCGAGGCTGTGCTCTCTCTGGTGGCGATCAAGGAAGCTATCGAAGATCCGGCGCGCTTGATTCTCGATCTGTAATGAAGTGAGGAGTGAAGGGCGAGGTGATCTTGCTCTTTGCTTCTGACCCTTGATGAGCAACTTGGTGAGTGTGGATTACCCCTCACACCTCACACCTCACAGGATAAAAAACATGTCTCAACAGTTTGATGTATTGGTGATTGGTGCAGGCCCCGGTGGGTATGTCGCTGCGATTCGTGCGGCGCAATTGGGTTTGAATACTGGCTGTATCGATGAATTCAAAAACAAGGCTGGCGAAGCAAGTCTGGGCGGGACTTGTCTGAATGTTGGCTGTATTCCATCAAAGGCATTGCTGGAATCTTCCGAAAACTACGAGCGGATTGAACACAAATTTGCTGCACACGGAATCACCGTGTCTGAGTTGAAATTCGATGTAGGCCAGATGCTGGCGCGCAAGGATGGCATTGTTACCAAGCTTACCCAGGGCATTGCTTACCTGTTCAAGAAAAACAAGGTCGCCAGCTTGCACGGTCATGGCAAGATTCTTGGCCGCGAAAATGATCTGTGGCAGGTCGAAGTCTCTGATGGCGAGAAAAAAGAAGTGGTGCAAAGCCGTCACGTGATTCTGGCCACGGGTTCCCGGCCACGCGATTTCGTACATGCCGCTATCGATAACAAGCTGGTTCTGGACAACACCGGCGCACTGGAAATCCCCGAGATTCCCAAGCGACTGGGAGTGATTGGCGCTGGCGTAATTGGCCTTGAAATGGGTTCGGTCTGGAAGCGCCTCGGCTCGGATGTGACGCTGCTTGAAGCCGCGCCTACCTTCCTGATGGCTGCGGACGAAGCCGTTGCGCGAGAGGCCAATCGCATCTTTACCCGAGATCTGGGTTTGAAGATTCAGATTGGTATCACTATCCAGTCGGTCAAGACCAGTCGCAAGGACGTGAAAGTGGTTTGGACCGATGCCGAAGGCAAGGAAACCACTTCTGTTTTCGACAAGCTGATCGTTTGCGTAGGCCGGCAGCCGAATGTTGAAGGAGTGCTTGGTGATGGGCTTGAATTGCGCATGACCGACCGCGGCTTTATCGATACCAATGCCTTTGGCCAGACCAGCTTGCCCAATGTCTGGGCAGTGGGCGATGTGGCGCCGGGACCGATGCTGGCGCACAAGGCCAGTGAAGAAGGCTCCGCCGTGGCTGAACGAATTGCCGGTCAGCAGCCGCATCTCGATTTCGAGTGTATTCCCTACGTGATTTACACCAGTCCGGAAATTGCTTGGGTCGGCAAGACCGAACAGGCACTCAAGGCTGAAGGTATCGAATACAAGAAGGGCCAATTCCCGTTCAGTCCGAATGGCCGCGCCATGGGTTTGGGAGAACTCGGCGGTTTTGTGAAGATGTTGGCTTGTGCCAAGACCGATCGCATTCTGGGCGTGCATATCATTGGCCCGTTTGCTTCCGAGTTGATTGCCGAGGCAGTGGTGGCCATGGAATTCAAGGCTTCCAGTGAAGACATCGCTCGGATTATCCACGCCCACCCATCGCTTTCCGAAGCGATGCATGAGGCAGCACTTGGCTGCGAAAAACGCGGTGTGCATTCTTAACGTGGAATGTAGGGCGGGTTAGACCTTTGGTCGTAACCCGCCAAACTGTTTTCGGCGGGTTGCTGCGCTAATCCGCCCTACGAATTAAAAGGAACAACAATGAATCTGCATGAATACCAGGCCAAGGATTTGCTGGCCAAATATGGATTGCCTGTACAACAGGGCGTACTGGCCAAGACCCCGGAAGAAGCTGCAGCCGCGTTCGATCAGTTGGGCGGCAAGTTTGCCGTGATCAAGGCGCAAGTACATGCCGGCGGCCGTGGCAAAGCCGGTGGTGTGAAAGTGGTAAAAACCCGTGAAGATGCGGCAGAAATCACCAAAGGTTTGATCGGCAAAAATCTGGTGACCTACCAGACCGATGCGCTGGGTCAGCCGGTGAATTCGGTACTGGTCTGTGAGGACATGTACCCGGTACAACGTGAGCTGTATCTGGGGGCAGTGGTCGATCGCTCAAGCCGGCGCGTGACTTTCATGGCTTCGACCGAAGGTGGCGTAGAAATTGAAGAAGTGGCGCACAACACGCCGGAAAAAATTCTGAAGGTATCGGTTGATCCGCTCGTTGGTCTGCAACCATTTCAGGCGCGTGAAGTGGCATTTGCGCTGGGCCTGTCCGGCAACCAGATCGGTCAGTTTGTGAAGCTGATGACTGGGGCTTACAAGGCGTTTGTCGAGAACGATTTTGCGCTGTTCGAAATCAACCCGCTGGCGATTCGTGGCGATGGTTCGCTTGCTTGCGTCGATGCCAAGATCGGTATCGATTCCAATGCCTTGTTCCGCCTGCCGCACTTGACCGCTATTCGCGACAAGAGCCAGGAAAACGAACGCGAGCTGAAGGCTTCCGAGCACGAACTCAACTACGTGGCACTGGAAGGCAATATCGGCTGCATGGTGAACGGTGCCGGCCTGGCCATGGCGACCATGGATATCATCAAGTTGAAGGGCGGGCAACCGGCCAATTTCCTTGATGTGGGCGGCGGCGCGACCAAAGAGCGCGTGATCGAAGCGTTCAAACTGATTCTGGCCGATCCGTCGGTCAAGGGCGTGCTGATCAATATCTTCGGTGGCATCGTGCGTTGCGACATGATTGCCGAAGCCATTATCGCTGCCGTGAAGGAAGTGCATGTGACTGTGCCGGTCGTTGTGCGCCTGGAAGGCAACAATGCTGAGCTTGGCGCTAAAATTCTGTCCGAATCGGGCTTGAAGCTGACTCCTGCACAGGGTTTGAATGATGCTGCCGAGAAAATTGTTGCTGCTGTTGCTGCGGCTTAACAGGAAAAGGATCAAAAAATGAGCGTTTTAGTCAACAAAGATACCAAAATCCTGGTGCAGGGCTTCACTGGCAAGAATGGTACTTTCCACGCCGAACAGGCGATCAAGTGTGGCACCCAGGTAGTTGGTGGCGTAACGCCGGGTAAGGGCGGTAGCTTGCATCTGGGCCTGCCGGTATTCAACACCATGAAAGATGCCGTGCGCGAAACCGGCGCAGACGCTTCGGTGATTTATGTTCCGGCACCGTTTGCCATGGATTCGATCATCGAAGCGGTAGATTCCGGCGTGAAGCTGGTGGTGTGCATTACCGAAGGCGTGCCAACCCTCGATATGCTTGCCGTCAAGCGCTACGTTGAATTATCCGGTGCTCGCCTGATTGGCCCGAACTGCCCCGGCATCATTACGCCGGGTGAATGCAAGATCGGTATCATGCCCTGGCATATCCATCTGCCGGGCAATGTCGGCATCGTCAGCCGTTCCGGTACGTTGACCTATGAAGCTGTGGCGCAAACCACCGTACTGGGCTTGGGCCAATCCACCTGTATCGGCATCGGCGGCGACCCGATTCCGGGGCTGAGCCATATTGATGCACTGAAACTGTTCCAGGACGATCCTGCGACCGAATCGATCATCATGATCGGTGAAATCGGTGGCTCGGCCGAAGAAGAAGCGGCTGATTTTGTCAAATCGTATGTCACCAAGCCGGTTGTCGGTTATATCGCCGGCGTGACTGCCCCGAAGGGCAAGCGCATGGGGCATGCCGGTGCGATCATCTCTGGCGGCAAGGGCACTGCGGAAGAGAAATTCCAGGCGTTCGAGAAGGCCGGCATCGCTTATACCCGCAACCCGGCAGAACTGGGCAAGACGCTGATGGCGTTGCTGCAGTCCAAGGGACTTCGGTAATCCATTGCCGGTCGGGTTACGACGCGATGCGTCTAACCCGACCGGCATTTGATCAGCCGGGATACAGGCTTTCCCGAATGCCATCCCTGCAGCATAATCGGACGGTTATTTGACTGAATGAGGTGGCGGTAATGGTTCCTGCAGAACTGAAAAAATTGGCACATGACCTGATTCAAGTCAGTGCCGAAGTGATTCGAGGCTATTACCGCAGCGGACTGGCCATTGACGACAAGTCCGATGCCAGCCCGGTAACGCGGGCGGATCGCGAAACTGAAACTGCCATGCGCAAGCTGATTTTTGCACGTCGACCGCAGGATGGCATCATTGGCGAGGAACACGGGCGAGAAAACGAAGATGCTGAGTGGGTTTGGGTGCTCGATCCGATTGATGGCACCAAAGCATTTATCACCGGCCGACCATTGTTTGTCACGCTAATTGGTTTGCTGCATTTTGGTAAGCCGGTGCTCGGCGTGATCAACCAGCCGATTACTCATGATTGCTGGGTGGGTGTGGTTGGCGAAGGAACGACGCTTAACGGCGTTGCTGCTCATGTTTCGCAAATTACCGAACTTGCCAGTGCCCGTATCGGCTCGACGGGTCCGCAGTATTACAAACCGGAAGGCCTTGAAGTCTTTAATGCCTTGGCAGCGAAATGCCGCTTTGCGGTTTGGGGCGGTGATGGCTACCAGTTCGGCTTGTTGGCGTCTGGCGGCATGGATATTGCTGTCGAATCAGGCATCAAATTGCATGATTTCGCGGCTCTGGCGCCAGTCGTGATAGGCGCGGGCGGACTGATGACCGATTGGCAAGGCAAGGCGCTTGATCGATGCAGTGGCGGCGATGTGGTCGCTGCCGCGACCCCTGAACTTCACATGGCTGCGTTGGAGTATCTGAATCGATGAATCCCTTAATTTCGGTGAGCGAATTGGCTGGCGCGCTGCACGATGCCGATCTAGTTGTGGTCGATTGCCGTCACCAACTGGCAAACCCCGCTTGGGGTCAAGGTGTTTACGCTGTTGGGCATATTCCCGGTGCGGTTTATATGCATCTGGACGAAGATATGTCGGGTCCGATGAATGGGACCAATGGACGTCACCCTTTGCCTGATCCTGAAAAATTGGCGCAGAAGCTAGGTAGCCTGGGTATTGGTAATGCCACTCGTGTAGTGGCATATGACGATATTGCAAGCGTGCCGGGTGCTGCACGGTTATGGTGGTTACTGGGTTGGCTTGGGCACGACAAGGTTCAGGTGCTCGATGGTGGTTATGCTGCCTGGTTGGCGGCAAATCAGCCTGGTTCTACTGCGGTTGAGCAAACCACACCCGTTAAATTTCGTGCAAACGTACAGGCGAAGCGGGTAGTCGATGTGGATCAAGTGCAGGCGAACCTCGATACGAAAGATTTCCTGGTTGTCGATGCTCGCGGGGCAGAGCGCTTTCGCGGTATCGGTGAAACGCTTGACCCGGTCGGCGGTCATATTCCTCAAGCCGCCAATCGTTTTTATCAACACAATCTGAGTGCCACCGGCCTGTTTAAATTTGCCGATGAGCTGCGTGATGAATGGGCGCAGATCTTGGGCGAGTGGCCTGTGGAAAAAGTAGTTCACCAATGCGGTTCCGGCGTTACCGCCTGCCATAACCTGCTGGCGCTTGCCCATGCCGGGATGAATGGCGGCCGTCTCTACGCCGGTTCCTGGAGTGAGTGGTGCGCAGACCCGGCCCGGCCGGTTTCGCGCGATTGAATTTTTGTTCCAACGTTTATAAAGGTTGCAACCATGCTTGAAGCCTATCGCCAACACATTGCCGAACGCGCCGCGTTGGGTATTCCGCCGCTGCCGCTCAATGCACAGCAAACCGTTGACCTCGTTGCGCTGCTGAAGAATCCGCCCGAGGGCGAAGAGGCCACGCTGGTCGACCTGATTACCCACCGCGTGCCGCCGGGCGTGGACGATGCCGCCAAGGTCAAGGCCGCTTTTCTGGCTGCCGTGACCAAAGGTCAGGACAGCTCGCCATTGATTTCCCGCGCCAAAGCGACCGAACTGCTCGGCACCATGGTCGGCGGCTTCAATATCAAGCCGATGATTGATTTGCTGGACGATGCCGAAGTCGGCGCGATTGCCGCCGCCGGTTTGTCCAAAACGCTGTTGATGTTCGATTACTTCCACGACGTGAAAGTGCTGGCCGACAAGGGCAGCGCCAACGCCAAGCAAGTGATCCAGTCCTGGGCCGATGCCGAATGGTTCACCAGCCGGCCGGAAGTCGCCGAAAAAATCACCGTGACCGTGTTCAAGGTGACCGGCGAAACTAATACCGACGACCTGTCGCCTGCGCCCGATGCCTGGAGCCGCCCCGACATTCCGTTGCATTACCTCGCCATGCTGAAAAACGCCCGTCCCGGCATTACTCCGGAAGAAGACGGCAAGCGCGGCCCGATGCAGTTCCTGGAAGACCTGAAGAAGAAGGGCCATCTGGTCGCCTACGTCGGCGACGTGGTCGGTACCGGTTCCAGCCGCAAATCCGCCACCAATAGCGTGATTTGGGCGACCGGCGAAGATATCCCGTTCGTGCCGAACAAACGCTTCGGTGGCGTGTGCCTTGGCGGCAAGATCGCCCCGATCTTCTTCAATACACAGGAAGATTCCGGCGCGTTGCCGATTGAGGTCGATGTATCCAAGTTCGATATGGGCGACGTAATCGACATCTACCCGTATGCCGGCAAAATAGAAAAGAACGGTGCCGTTGCTGCCGAATTCAAGATCAAGTCTGAAGTGATCTTCGATGAAGTGCGCGCCGGTGGCCGGATTAACCTCATCATTGGTCGTGGTTTGACTGCCAAAGCCCGTGAAGCCTTGGGCTTGCCTGCTTCCACTTTGTTCCGCTTGCCACACAATCCGGCTGACTCCAGTCGTGGTTTCTCGCTCGCACAAAAGATGGTCGGTCGTGCTTGTGGTTTGCCAGAGGGCAAGGGCGTGCGTCCTGGGACCTACTGCGAACCGAAGATGACTTCGGTCGGCTCGCAAGACACCACCGGCCCGATGACCCGCGACGAGCTGAAAGACCTGGCTTGCCTCGGTTTCTCGGCTGATCTGGTGATGCAGTCGTTCTGCCACACCGCAGCGTACCCGAAGCCGGTGGACGTGAAGATGCACCACGAGCTGCCGGAATTCATCCGCAACCGTGGCGGTGTCTCGCTGCAGCCGGGCGATGGCGTGATCCACTCCTGGCTCAACCGCATGCTGATGCCCGATACCGTCGGCACCGGCGGCGACAGCCACACCCGTTTCCCGATAGGCATTTCCTTCCCGGCCGGCTCTGGCCTGGTGGCGTTTGCCGCCGCGACCGGCGTGATGCCGCTCGACATGCCAGAATCGGTGCTGGTGCGCT
Source organism: Formivibrio sp. (assembly GCA_031291275.1). Taxonomy (GTDB): domain Bacteria; phylum Pseudomonadota; class Gammaproteobacteria; order Burkholderiales; family Chitinibacteraceae; genus Formivibrio. The sequence continues at coordinate 9,729 of JARLJJ010000550.1, read as the reverse complement.
TCAATGGGGAAATGCAGCCCGGCATTACCTTGCGCGATCTTGTGAATGCAATTCCGCTCTACGGCATCAAACAGGGCCTGCTGACGGTCGCCAAGGCCGGCAAGGTCAACGCTTTCTCCGGCCGCATCCTGGAAATCGAAGGCCTGCCCAAGCTCAAGGTTGAGCAAGCGTTTGAATTGTCCGATGCCTCCGCCGAACGCTCCGCCGCCGGCTGTACGGTGCATCTCGACAAAGAACCGATCATCGAATACCTCAATTCCAACATCACGCTGCTGAAGTGGATGATCGCGGAAGGCTACGGCGATGCGCGCACGCTGGAACGCCGTATCCAAGCCATGCAGGCCTGGATCGCCAAGCCGGAATTGCTGCAACCGGATGCCGACGCCGAATATGCTGCCGTGATCGAGATCGATCTGGCCGACATCAAGGAACCGATCGTCGCCTGCCCGAACGATCCGGACGACGTGAAGTTCCTCTCCGAAGTGGCCGGCACCAAGATCGACGAAGTGTTCATCGGTTCGTGCATGACCAACATCGGCCACTTCCGCGCCGCGTCCAAGCTGCTGGAAGGCAAGCGCGATATGCCGGTGAAACTGTGGATTGCGCCGCCGACCAAGATGGATGCCAAGCAATTGACCGAAGAAGGTCATTACGGCGTGTTCGGCATGGCCGGCGCGCGCACCGAAATGCCGGGCTGCTCGCTGTGCATGGGCAACCAGGCGCAGGTGCGTGAGGGTGCGACTGTTATGTCCACCTCCACCCGCAATTTCCCCAACCGCCTGGGCAAGAACTCCAACGTTTACCTGGGTTCAGCTGAGTTGGCCGCGATCTGTTCCAAGCTCGGCCGTATCCCGACTGTAGCCGAATACCTTGCCGACATGGGCGTGCTTAAAGCCAAGTCTGGCGAGATTTATCAATATCTGAACTTTGACAAGATTGCGGATTATCAGGAAGTGGCGGTGAAGTGATGCTGCAGTGATTGATTGGTAAATGAAAACAGCCCGGTTTATGCCGGGCTGTTTTTTTTGCCGTCATTCCGGCGAAGGCCGGAATCCAGTGATTTTTAGCGCCTGCGGCGCGGTTTTGGGAGCCGTTTTCCGAAAAGGGACTCGATCGGCAAGCCGATCATCGCCGCACGGCGGGCAGGAAGGGGGGCTTTGCGTCGCCAAAGCTCCCTTCACCCCAAAGGCGACCCCGTCTTGCGACCCTCTGGGCTTCCCTCCATCGGTCGCGAGCCAATGCTTGTCTCGCTCCGCTCCTTCGGCGCAGGCCCAGGGGGTAGAACACCGTCTGCAATAGCTTGCCGCGTGAAAAATTAGCTATTGATTGAGTAGGGACGATTAGCAAAGCGTAATCGTCCAATACAGCAACGGGTCAGCCGATATCCTGCGTGCGAATACGCTTCGCTATTCGTACCTACGGCCCTTGAGATACATGAGTTTCACTGAGCGCGGTGTCAGTATGGTCGGCAACATATAGCAATGTCGGCCTGGTACCTCGAAAGCCACATTTCCGTCGCAATACTGCGTTACCTCCGAAAACTGTTTTTTCCATATCAAACATAAGCTGCGTAGCAATTTTTTGCTCGTGCCCTGTCTCGCTTAGAAACTGGCACGGTGCAATTACGCATGCTGCCGATGGGTGTGCGAAAACAACGATTGATACGGGTCTGATGGAGTTTATTGATCAATATCTGAACTTTGACGAGGTCAAAGACTGCAGCGATATTACAAATAAAGTGGTATGGCAGTGCTACGGCTCAAGCCGGGCAGTCCGGGCAACTTGGTTGTGAATGCTCTGGTTTTTGATGCGAAATTACTTGTTGGTATTTGGGGATGTATTTTTAAAAATAGTAATTAATTCAATGTGATAAGTTTATTATTGGTTGCGATATTATCTATTGTCAATTGATGGAAAGAACTTGTTGATTGAAGGATTAAGCGCTATGCCTTAGCAATACCTCTGGTCGCATTTCAATCTGCGAAGTGAAAATTTTTGTTAAGACATGTATTTTTCTATGTGTAAAACTACATTTCTGGCATTCTGCGGAAACATGAAGAATGTCGGGATGAAATATGCGCATAAGTGAATTTCTGCTGGTGGTCATCCTGTTTTCCCCGCTGCTTGCGAAGGCTGATCCTGCCACCCGGACGGTTCCTTTGCTGGTGCGTGAGCAGATCGAGGACGGAAAGGTTAAGGGGCTGAGTTGCTTCAAGAAAAGGCTGCTTTCCTATTTTGAACAGGAAATGAATATCCATTTCGCGATTCAATCTCTCCCATTCAGGCGTGCCGAGCAACTGACGGCACAAGGGGGAGGACTACTCTGGGGCATGCCGGCCATTCCGCCGGAAAATGATCGGGCAGGGATGTATCTTTTTTCTGATCCCGTGTATTCAACCTATGCTTGGATGGTCGTACGCAAGGATTTCAAACCCCGGATCAAGCAAGTAAGTGATTTGCAGGGTTTGAAACTCTCCACGTTTTACGGGGTAACTTATTCATCGGAATTTGAGCGGCAACGGGGCAAGCTTTTCGAGGTTGAGGAAGAGCCCGACTCAGAAACGGCCCGACTGCAAAAATTGCTGCTGGGACGAGTCGATATATCCCTGATGCATAGCCGATACCCTTCTGCGGATACTGTAAAAAGTACTTCCATCAAAAGTCTGCCGGAGTTACAAGCACTGGAAATTCTTCCTCACCCCATAGAGGAAATGCAGATTCGTTTTGCTTTGGGTCGCAAGGCGATGCAAATGGGGAAAAGCTGGAGCCATAATTTGCTAGCCGAGCTAAACCTTGCCATTGAGCGTGGGCATAAAACGGGCGCAATCCAGAAAATTGTCAGCAATACCCATCCCTGCCACTAAAGCTTGTATCCTCGTTCTTCAGTGCCATCTTTCAGGATGGTCACACTAGGAGTTGAATCATCATGAGCACTCGCGAGCAAACGCTTGCCGAAGAAATTGCCAACAGTATCAGTCACGGTGTGGGTTTGGTGGCTGCATTAGCCGCAGTTCCTGTGCTGGTGATAGTCACGCTCAAACTGGGTACGACGATCAATCTGGTGGCTGCTTGTGTGTTTGCTGCGAGCATGGTGTTGATGTATTTCACCTCGGCTTTTTATCACATCCTGCCTGCGGGGCGGATCAAGCATGTGGCGCGAAAATTGGATCATGCTGCGATTTTTTTGTTGATCGCGGGCACCTATACCCCGTTTACCTTGGGCGTACTCAATGGAATTTGGGGTTGGACACTATTTGGACTGATCTGGTCGATAGCCGTGTTTGGTCTGGTGTTGATGGTCTTTGATCGGCTCACCAATCAGTGGCTTTCGAATGGGCTCTATCTTGCCATGGGCTGGCTGGTGTTGATTGCAGTGGTCCCATTGCTTTCCCGCATGCCACTGCCAGGTTTGCTGTGGTTGCTGGCTGGCGGCTTGGCTTATTCTTTGGGTGTGGCATTTTACGCCACGGATTCCAAATTACGTTTTGGCCATCTGATTTGGCATCTGTTCGTGCTGACCGGGACGGTATGCCATTTCTTTGCTGTGCTCTGGTATGCGATCTAAGCCATGGAAGAGAGTGCCGATTTAGAATTACACCGCAACGCGCTTTTTCGCTATGCACTTTTCCAGTTGGGTGATGAGGTTGTTGCGCATGATGTGGTCCAGGAAACATTTTTGGCCGCCTTGGAGAAACCCGATAGTTTCGCCGGCACATCGTCGTTGAAAACCTGGCTGACCGCCATTCTCAAGCACAAAGTGCTGGATGTGCAGCGTCGGCTGTATCGTGATCCTCTCTTGCTCAATCCGAATCTGGATGAAGAAGACCTTTCGGATTTCGATACATTATTTGATCGCACCGGTCACTGGGGCACCGAAGCACCGCGCCGCTGGCAAAAACCAGAACAGAGCCTGGAAGATCGCGAGTTCTGGCGGGTTTACGAAAATTGCTGCCGATTGATGCCTCGCCGAACGGCCATGATTTTTGCCATGCGTGAAATCAGCGGGCTTGAAATTGCGGAAATCTGTCAGCAATTGGATGTTACGGCGACTAACTGTTCGGTGATGTTGTATCGGGCGCGCATGAGTTTGCGGCTTTGCCTGGACAAGAATTGGTTTGGAGTGATGCCATGATGCTTAGCTGCAAGGAAGCTTCCCGCCTGTTATCCATGGCGCAGGATCGCCCGTTGACTACCGGCGAAACGGTCAAGCTGCGCTTTCATCTTGCCATGTGCGGTGCATGCCGCAATTTTAACCGGCAATTGAAAATCATCCGCCTTGGTGCGCAATCCTCCACGAAGCCATTTGATTGATCGAAAAGCCGCCTTCTGGCGGCTTTTCAGTTATTCAATAAATATTTTCAGATTGTTTGTAATGGATGTTTCTCTCCGCACGACTGAGTGTTTGGGAGGCTGCTGTAAATGACACAGCCCCTGACAATCATTTCAACTTGCACTGGAGAATCAACATGAACAAGCAAATTCTGCTCTCTACCGCCCTGGCTGCGGTGCTGTCCGCAGGGATGATTTCCCCTACTTTCGCCGCCGATAAAATGGAAAAGTGCTATGGCGTTGCCAAGGCGGGCATGAACGATTGTGCCGGCAATAACCACGCCTGTGCCGGGCAGGGTACCAAGGATAACGATCCGGGCGAATTCAAGGCGGTGAAGGCGGGAACATGTACGCAGATGGGTGGCAAGCTTGCGCCGATGACACCCTGAACGGAGAGCATCATGCGCACCACTACCTTGCCATTAGCTACGGGTCTGGGCCTGCGTTCGCCACATCTGGCCGAGGTGCTGGCCACGAAACCGCCGGTTGCCTGGTGGGAAGTCCATAGCGAAAACTATTTCGGCGGTGGTGCGCCGCTGGCCGCCTTGCACAAGGTGCGCGAGCACTATCCGGTCAGTTTGCATGGGGTCGGACTGGGCTTGGGTAATCCGGAAGGATTGGATGACCGGCACTTGGATCAGCTTGCCTTTCTGGTTGAAACCATCCAGCCGGCTGCCGTTTCCGAACATGTCTGCTGGAACCGGCACGGATCGCACTGGTACAACGATCTGCTGCCGGTGCCGCGTCACGCCGGCGTGCTCGACGTTTTGACCCGCAATATTGATCGGCTTCAACAGCGGCTGAACCGGAAAGTCTTGCTGGAAAATATCTCGGCCTACGTCCAGTTTCGCGATGAAATCATGACTGAAGCCGAGTTGCTGACTGAATTGGTGAAGCGTACAGGCTGCGGCTTATTGCTGGATGTGAACAACCTGTATGTCAACCAACTCAATCATCGCCTCGATGCAAGGGACGAGATTTCGCGCTTGCCACTCGCTGCCGTGGAAGAAATTCATGTCGCCGGCTTCGAGGTATTCGAGTCGCTGGTCATCGATACGCATGGAGCACCGATCCATGCCGAAGTTTACGAGCTATTGGCATGGACACTGGCGCGTACCGGCCCCAGACCGGTGTTGCTGGAACGCGATACCCATCTGCCGGCGTTGCCCGATCTTCTGCAGGAGTGCCGAACGTTGTCAGCGCATGTCAATGCGGTGGCGAGGGAAGGGGCCGTCGCATGAACTATGCAAAAGCATTGGCTGAATTCAGCTGCGGGCTGGAAAGTGGCGGATTCATGCCGGAATGCATCAGCGAGAAAACTCGGCCTGCGCTGAGCGCTTATCGCAACAACGTCCGCGAAAACCGCGTAACCAGTTTGGCGAGCAGCTATCCCACGGTCTGCGCCTTGGTGGGAAACGAGTTCTTTGAGGCCACTGCGCGGGTTTATTGCGAGAGGAACCCCAGTGCATCGGCCAATCTGCACGAAGATGGCGAGCCCTTTCCTGCTTTTCTTGCTTCATTTCCGCCTGTGTCCGATCTGCCTTATCTGCCGGACGTGGCGCGTCTGGACTGGGCCTTGCACCGCTCGCACTACGCGCCGGATGTAGCCGCACTGCCCGGCGAAGCATTGGCCTCACTCCCGCTGGCCGATTTCGCCAACGCCACGCCGGTTTTGCATCCGGCGATGACCTTGGTGCAATCATGGGAGTGGCCGATTGGCAGCATCCTGGATTATCACCATGGCGGACCTTTGCCCGGTGGGTCCAAAGGCGGGGAAGCGGTCTGGGTGTGGCGCGACCATTGGCAATGCGTCACGCCGGCAGAAGCGGCATGCCTGTTGCGCTGGTTGGGCGGCCAGCGCATTGAAGAAGGGCTATTGGCAGCGAGTGATGTGGATGCGGAATTTGATTCCGCACCGCTGCTGACACAGTTATTGGGCAACGGGTTGATCACGGATATTCGATTGGGAGAAAAACATGCGCAAGTGTCTTTGTAATGGTCACTTACCTTTTGCTGCGTTCTGCAGGACTGTGGCGGTATTTGTGGGCAGACTTGCTCCGCTGTTTGATCTGCTGGTGCGGCTGTACCTGGCCCGGGTCTTTTTCCTGTCGGGGCTGACCAAGATCCGGAGTTGGGACGGGACCTTGTATCTGTTCACCAGCGAATATCATGTTCCCTTGCTGCCGCCTTTGTTGGCTGCCGTGATGGCAACGTCTGCCGAACTGGCTTTCCCCGTTTTGCTTGTACTCGGTTGGCGTGCGCGCTTCGCCGCGCTGGGGCTGTTCATCCTGAATACGGTCGCGGTGATTTCCTACTATCCGGCAATGGGTGAACTGGGTTTGAAGGACCATCTGATGTGGGGCGTACTGCTCGCCATGCTGCTGTTTCATGGCGCAGGCAACTTATCGTTCGACGCCTGGCTGTGCCGAAAAAATACGGGTGCCTGTCAAAGCTGACTTTTCACCCAGCGAACGATGTCATTGGCCCCCATGGCGCCGGATTGCCGGGCGATTTCTTGCCCCGCGCGAAACAGCACCAGGGTCGGGATGCTGCGAATGCCATATTGGGCGCCAAGTTGCGGTTCTGCTTCGGTGTTGACTTTGGCCAGGCGCACCTGTGGTTCCAGCAGATTGGCCGCCTGAATAAACTGTGACGCCATCATTTTGCATGGGCCGCACCAGGGAGCCCAGAAATCGACCAGGACGGGTATCTCGTTGCGGCCAATCTGCTTGGCAAAGGTGGCGGCGTTCAATTCAACCGGATGGCCTGAAAAAAGTGGCTGGTGACATTGCCCGCAGTTCGGATTCTGTTCCAGCTTGGCGGCTGGAACCCGATTGATGGCATGGCAATGGGGGCAAACCAGATGCAATGTTTCGTTCATGTCGTCTCCGCTGACCGCAGCATGCTGAATTCAGCCATGGCGGCTTTGGCTTAATTGGCTCCGCAGTGTATCAATCTCTTCCAGCATGTCCGCGACCAGGGCGGCCAACTCAGGCGCTGCTTCGAAATTCTTCTCTAGCTGGCGCATCCGTCGTGCTCGCAACAGGCTGGCCGTAGAAAATCGCCAAGTGCCGGCAATGCTTTCCGTGCATGGGAAAAGGCCTTCTTCGATATGCAGAATCAGCCAGTCGGGTTCCACAGTACAGGCGGCAGCCACTTGTTCCAGGGTTAGCCAGCTGTCTTCCATCAGGCTGCCGATCAAAATATCATCGTCATGCATGGTTTATTTCCTCCCGTTCAGACGTGGATCGAACGCCATTTCTTGTGCCATTGTCTCGTAGAGCTGCCGTGCTCTTGGCGTGTCTGCAGGCGGGAGAACGACCTGAAGTTCAAGCAAAAGATCGCCAGGCGGATTGCTGGGAATGCCCTTGCCGCGGACACGTAACTGCGCGCCGCTCTGTGCGCCTTGTGGAATGCGCACTTTGAGGGGGCCATCCAATAGCGCCACGGTGACGACGCTGCCCAAAGCCGCTTCCCAAGGAGTGACAGGCAAGGTTAAATGCAGATCATGGCCCTCTGCGCGAAGTTTGGCGTGCGGGTTGAAATGAACTTCCAGCAACAAATCGCCTGCCGTTGCGTTGCCGAAGCCAGGTGCGCCTTGCCCGGCCAGACGAATGATCTGTCCTTCATGCACGCCCTTGGGGATTTTGACGTTCAGTGTGCGGGTTGCAAGCTGGATTCTCCCTTGGGCATCTTGTTTTGGAACGCGCAGGGAAATCTGTCGGGTCGGACCGGTAAAGGCGTCTTCCAGATCCAGAATCACCTTGGCGTGATGATCTTCCCCTCGTGCTGCAAAGTGGCTGCTGCGAGTGTGTGTTCCATCCGGTCCTTTGCCCATATGACCAAATAATTCAGCAAAAAAATCACTGAAATCTGCGGCTTCAGAAGGCGAAAAGCCCCGGTTGGAAAATTCGAATCCAGCATCCCAACCCGGGGGCGGCCGGAATTCCTGCCCCGGCTGGTAATTGCTGCCAAGCTGATCATAAGCCACCCGTTTTTCCGGGTCGGAAAGCACGGTATAAGCCTCATTGATTTCGCGCATACGCTCTTCGGCATCGGGTTCTTTGGAAACATCAGGATGGTATTTACGCGCCAGTTTGCGAAAGGATTTTTTGATGTGATCGATGTCGGCGTCGCGTGTTACCCCTAAGACCTGGTAGTAATCCTTGAATTGCATGATCGTTTCCCTTTGAGGGATATTTGACAGCTAGTGTTTTAACTGTAGATAAATCCTTGGCGAGGACAAGAAAAAAACCGGAGTCCCTCTTTCGAGGGAGTCCGGCGCAAGTCGCATGATCGTTAGATCTGCGGAGGATTCGAGTAGATAATTATTTGTGCTGCAGGAAACCGTTCAGGATGATGCTGCCATCGGCATTGCGCTGGAAGCACCCATTTATCAGTGGCGGTCCGTTACCCTTCGGCGAACTTGTTATCGGCATGCATAAGAACTGTTGCTGGTGAAGATGCCCTGTTTGGCTGCTGTGATAAACGGACCCGGACGGAAGATGTAGTTGGAAAGTGCTTTGTTGAATGAAATTATTGGGGTGTGATCATGCAACATGATAAAGCTGGAGCCAGCTCAAGCGATGTGAGCTGGCTCGGTGCAGATGCTAATGAGGAGCGACTTGCAGGCAGTTTGTGATGAATTGGCCGATCTCAACAATTTCCGGCATGCAGACGGAGTGCTGCATGGGGTAGGTTTGCCAGCTAATGGGATAGCCAGCAGCAGAGAGTCGTTCGTAGGCCGCTTTGCCTAGTGCGATGGGAACGACCGGGTCCATTCCGCCGTGTGCGGCAAAAATAGGCGTGGCGTGGTTGATTTGCATGCTGTCGGCAACCAGCAACTCCGGTGCGGGAATATAGGTGGATAGGGCGATAATGCCAGCGAGCTTTTCCGGATAGGTCAGGCCGGCGGTATAAGCAATTGCGCCCCCTTGCGAGAATCCGGCCAAGACGATTCGATTGGTAGGAATGCCGCGCTGATTTTCATTGATGATCAGCTGATGGATGGCTTGGACAGAACGCACCACGCCGAGCGCATCGACATCCCGGCTGATCTGGTCAAAATGGGTGATGTCGTACCAGCCTGGCATTACATAGCCATTGTTGCAGGTGATCGGAATAGCGGGCGCATTGGGGAAAATAAAGCGTACAGGCAGGTTGGCAGGCAGGCCCAGCTCCGGTACCACCGGCACAAAATCGTTGCCATCAGCGCCGAGACCATGCAACCAGATCACGCTGGCGACGGGATTCTCTCCAGTGGCAAGTTCTATTGAATCGAGTAGTTGATTATCCATGTCAGCTTCTTCATATTGAGGTCGGGCGGATGGCGTCTTTGGGGCGGAAGGCCTTGACGATTTCCGGGCGGGTTTCTACATAAGGGCCATCCAGCAACTGGAT
>JARLJJ010000549.1 GCA_031291275.1 Formivibrio sp. | reverse complement strand
TGAACCAGATGAACCAGATGAACCAGATGAACCAGATGAACCAGATGAACCAGATGAACCAGATGAACCAGATGAATGGGAACAAAAACATCAGGAATACTTGGAAGAACTTGCGTATGCCGCCCAGGATGCCAAGGAGAACAAGGACTATGAAGATAATATTGAAAGCATACTGTACGAAGAGCACTTGGCAACAATGGCTCAAAATGAACAGGATATCGGAGATCACGACGCAAATTACGATGAAGACATGGGATACGATTTGGGTGAATAAACTGTAGAAGTTCAGACTTGATCTGACAGTAGGCCTTGCTGATAGGTGGGGTTACCCATTTTGATAGAGGTGCGAATCCTCATCGAAACAGCGCGAAAGCGCCAAAGAGTAACCTTGCCTAAGCCGCCTCTGCACCCTTACATCTCACCATCAAACACAAATCCCAAAACACCGCGATATGGCACACCCTCGCAGCATTTCAATAACCCCACGCCTCATGTCGCACCGGCAAGTTGTTCAGCTCTTCCTTGATGTGCCGCCACTTCGGCATGAATAGCTCCATCAAGGATGTGAAACGGGCGTTGTGAGTGGGTTCGATCAAGTGGGCAAGTTCATGCACCACGATATATTCCAGGCATTCCGGTGGCTTTTTAGCGAGGTCGGTATTCAGGCGGATGTTGCCTGAAGAGGGATTGCAGCTGCCCCACTTGGTTTTCATTTTCTGCACGAATAGCCCGCGGGCCTTCACGCCCATCAACGGTTCCCACTTGGCGAACAAAGCTGGCACGGCGGCTTTGATCTGTTCGCGATACCACCCATCCAGAATTTCCTGCCGGCGTTCGTCATTCGTGCCGGGGCGCAGTTGTAGCACCATTTTGCTGTGCTTCAGCGTAATTACGGGGGCAGCGTCTGTCTCGATCACCTTCAGTAGATAGCGCTTACCCCAGACATAGTGACTTTCGCGATCCAGATATTCACGCGGCGTTTCGCGTTCCTGTGCCTGCATTTTGCGCTGCTGGCTCTTGATCCATGCCAGCTTGGAAATCGCGAATACCCGAATGGTATCCAGCTCCATGTGCAGCGGCGCTGCGATGCGTACCTTGCCATCTGGTGGATACACACTCAGGTGGACGTTCTTGATCTTCTTGCGGACCACATCGGCGCTGATTCCGCCAAGGTCGATGGTGTCGCGCATCAGTATTCCGGCTGGGCGAAAATGATCAGGAAAATGCGTTCCACTTCGGCCACATCGTTCAACACGCTGTAGAGCGCCTGCTTGATGACTTGCTCCTTGGCTTGCACACCACGCCAGCCATCTGGCCGAGACTGCTTCACCGTCTCGTCAATCTTCAGCGCCAGTTCCAGCACAGTATCCTTTTCGCCATAAGGCGTTTCGGGCTGCGCCGCCGTATTCATTGGCACGTAATTTTTCAGGTTGTTGTATAGCGCGCGCTTACCCGAGCTATCCAGCGTGATTGGTGTATCTGTGGACTTGCCGGCCTGCACCTTTTTGGCAACATCTGCAATACGTTGCAGGTATTCCTCGTATTCGATGGCTTTTTCTTTGCGCAGCTTGATGATTTCATCGAGCAGCGCCGACATCTTGGCAAAGAAGGCCGGGTCAGTCAGGCTTTCCTTGATGATCTTGCTGCGGACGTTGTTCTCGATAGTCTCGGCAATCGCTTCCCGGTTGCCTTTCATGCTACCCAACTGCGCCGCAATCGCCTCTGCGATACCGGTTTTCACAATCAGATCCAGTAGGCCAATGTTATCGAAGGGCGAAATCTTGCGTGGCTCGCTGGCTTCGATATAGGTATCAATCAGATGGCGCATATCCGCCTCAAAAGGCTTCAAGTCCAGGGTTTCTCCGCTGGCATGGCGGATGGTCTCGCGCAGGTCCAGATAGTGTTGCAGCTTTTGCTTAATGCCCTCGGCTTCGGCAATACCATAACCGGCGGCAGCCATCTCGTCGGCCACATTGGCATAAGCACGGATAAACGCCACGATTCCTTTATAAAGCGCCACACGCTGCGGTTCGCGCGCCTTCAGGTCGGCGGGCACTTCGGTATTTCCGCAGAAATAATGGATATGTTGCAGTTCGCCCTTGGGCGGAGCCACCGGCTCGCACAACAGCGCCAGTGCTTCAATGGCGCCATCCAGACGTTCTTTCCCCAGCTTCAATCGGTCTTGCAGTAGCACGGCAGAGTCAGCACCACCTGCGCTGTTGTCCAGTTCGGAGGTATACACCGCGATAGCGTTCTCTACCTTCTTGAAGAGGTCTTTGTAATCGATGATAAAGCCGAAATCCTTGTCTTCACCATCCAGCCGGTTGGTGCGGCAGATAGCCTGAAACAGGCCGTGATCCTGCATGGATTTATCGATGTAGAGGTAAGAACACGGCGGAGCATCGAAGCCGGTCAGCAGCTTATCCACCACGACCAGCAGCTTCATGTTCGCTGGTTCCTTGATGAATAACGCTTTGGCGCGATCTTCGTAGGTTTCGGTTTTGGTCATGCCGGGTTTGGCATCGACATCTTTCAGCAGCTCGGTATAGGTGTTGTAGATAAACTGCTTATCGGTCTCGGTATTCGCGCCGGTTTCTTCCAGCGTTACATTCCTGGCCAGCGGGTTGTACGAAGTAATCACCGCGCACTTTCCCTTAAAAACCGTTTTCGAAAACAGCGTGAAATACTTGCTGGCCTCGTAGATGCTGGATGCCACCAGAATCGCATTGCCGCGCTCGCTGGACAGGCGTGGCTTCACGCTGAAGTCGAAGATGATGTCCGCCACCACGCGATCCATGCGCGATTTGGAGCTGAGCACGCTTTGCATCGTGCCCCACTGTTTCTTCAGTTCATCCTTCTGCCAATCGTTTAGAGCCTTAGTTTTGGCTTCGAACCACTGATCAATCTTGTCGGTCGAACCCAGCTTCTGGTCGATGTCGCGCGCTTCGTAGACCAGATCCAGCACCACCTTGTCTTCCACGGCTTCGCTGAACTTGTAGGTATGGATATAGCCGCCGAATACTTCAAAGCTGGTGGCCTTATCCTCTTTCAGGAGCGGGGTGCCGGTAAAGCCGATGAATACCGCATTGGGCATCATCGCCTTCATTACGCGGTTTAACTTACCGCCCTGGGTGCGATGGCATTCATCCACGAAAACGAATACCTCGCCCACGGTCGGGCTGGGTTGGGATTCCAGCTCTTTGATGAAAGTCTCGAATTCCTGATCCTTCTTGCCGCGCGCATCCAGTCCGAACTTATGCACCAGCGAACACAGCAGGCGCGGTTTGGCTTGGCCTAGTTGGCTCATCAGTTCGCGCCCACTGCGTGTGCGAAACATCGTCTCACCGGATTCGTTAAACACCCGCTCGATCTGTTTATCCAGCTCATCGCGGTCGGTAATGATAACGACCCGAGCATTCGGATTGTTTTCCAGAATCCACTTCGCCAGCAGCACCATCAAAATGCTCTTGCCCGCACCCTGCGTATGCCAAATGATGCCGCCCTTGCGTTGGCGCACATGATCTTGAGCCGCCTTGATGCCGAAATACTGATGCACACGCGGTAGCTTTTTTACGCCACCATCGAAGAGCACAAAGTCGTGCATCAATTCGATGATCCGCTGCTTGTTGCACATCTTCAGCAGATACTTGTCCAGCTTGAAGCGGCTATTGTCGGATTCTTCCTCTTTCCAGGTCAGGAAAAACTTCTCCGGTGTACCGATACTGCCGTACTGCAAACCTTCGGAATCATTCCCGGCAAAGACCAGCTGCACCGTACTGAAGAACCACGCATTGAATTCCGGCAACTGATTCGACAAATTCTGGCGAATGCCGTCGCCGATGCTCACGCGGCTGTTCTTCAGCTCCAGCACGCCAATAGCGATGCCGTTGATGTAGAGCACAATGTCCGGGCGGCGCTCGAATCCACCCTTGAGTGTGACTTCCTCTGCCAAGGAAAAATCGTTTTTATCAGGATTGCGCCAGTCGATCAGGTGAACCGTTTCCGTGACTTTACCGGCCTCTATCTTCACTGGCACGCCATAACGCAACAGGCTATACACCGCCTGATTGTTGCCGTATAGCGCGCGGTTGTGGTTGTTCGCCTCGGCACGCAGCTTGTAGAGCGCCACACTGATTTGCGCAGGGGTGTAACCGGATTTGGTTAGATAGCTAGTCAGCAAACCTTCATCGATATTGCTATTGCCCACACGGTCGGTCCAATCGCCTTGATAGGTGTAACCCAACTCTTCGCAGAACAATTTGACCACACGATTTTGTGTGGCGCGTTCGGGTTTGCCAATGTCACTCATGACCAGGCTCTTCCTCGCCGAATTTATCCCACAACGCTGTCTTGAACCACGCGGGCATCTGATCTGTTTTCATTTCTATTTCTTCGCCATTGGTTACTTCCGCAATCCAGTCCTTTGTCTGTCCATCCCCTGAATTATCGAAAATGTAGGCACGATCAGAATGCGTAACTGCATCGAAGAGTAGCGCCAGCGAACGGGCATAGCGGCTGATGATCTTGTCTTCATCCACCGGATGGCCACCCATAGCCACGCGATGCCGAACCCGGTCGATATTGATCTCCGGGTCTTCAGTGGCAACGTAATAGAGGTAGGTTCGATATCCGGCCTGCTGTGCCTTTTCCAGAAATGCCACTTTGTCGGGAAAGGACATCACTGTTTCAAAGGTAAAGGAAACATGGGCATCCAGCAGCTTGTGCCGGATGAAATCGGCCAACACGGAAGCAAAGTATGAATTCGGCTTAACCTGACCAAAGATCACCTTGCCATCGACCAACTGCACTTTCCCAATCTCATCCAGCAAGCCCTGATTGGCCAATAGCGAGGACTGCGCCAGAAAAGTCTGTAATTCGGCCTGAGTTGGCGCGATCTCGAATTCAGTCAGGTTTAATTCGGCCTGCGTGCGAAGCTGTTTTTCAATCTCGTCCGCGTTGATATACACACCCAACCACTCTGGGCGTAGATCATCTTTGAAGGTGCTTTTGCCAGAGCCATTCGGCCCGGCAAACATTCGCAAGCGCGCTGTGCTATTCACTTAACCCGGCTCCGGATGCGTTTGGCACCCAGCTGTACAGGGGTTGGCGCAGGCAGGCTCTTGATCACTCGTTGTGTACCATCCACGGAAGTTTCCACGAGCTTGCCATTAGCAGCTTCCACAACCTTGCCACTGGTGCTCAAGGCGTGATGATAGGCACGCTTGAAAGCGCCCCCAGCCAATTCAGGGATGCTCTTTTCCATGCGCTGCATGGCTTTTTCGCTCAAAACGGTTTTTTGCCCCATGGCCCACCCCTTATTCATGAATGCTGTTGTTACTTTACCAGCTTGAAACTGATCTGATACCGGAAAAACTCAATATTCGGCGCTACCGCCAAAGCCCGGCGCAGACGCAAATCGTCTTCCAGCGCAATGATCACACCGCGCACGACTTGGTCCGGTGCAGCCAATTCCTGCTGGGCGAACCCCATGTAGCGTAAAACCTGGCCCACCACCGCATCGCTGGCGCGGCCCTTCTTGAGCTCCACAATCAAGAGGGTTTTCTTATCCTTGCTGATTGCCAAAATATCCATTGGTCCGGTGTCGGACGGGTACTGCTGGCCAAGGATTTCACCATCTTCTTGGTAGATATCGTATTCCTTGCCCAAATCGGTTTGTGCCCAGTTCGCCACTAAAAAATGTTCCAGATACTTTTCCATAGTAAAGGCAACTGGATCTTCAACATTCTCGTCCGTGGAATACTGGGCCGGTGCGCTTTGCCCTTGCAGCAAGGATTCGATCTCAGCGGCATGCTTGGACAGGGTACTGACTGTACCGATCGAACCTGCCGAATTTCTTAGCGCTTCACTCATTGCCACTCGGGGGATGCTGCCAAACCAGCGGACGTTACGCTGGTGCGGAAAATCGCCTTCATTGCTCCAGACGTATTCGCTGATCACCTCGCCAACGCGGTAAACACCCGTACCGTCCGGCGAGAGAATGACATCGCCAACCTTGATCCCTTTGGCAATTGTCCAGATGCACCCGCAAGCAAGCCCGGCAGCAATGCGGCTCTTCCCTGGATTCAGCGCTTCCCATTTGGGCACAAAGGCATGGTTGAATTCGCGCCAGTCTTCGGGCAGCTTGCCGTTCAGGTTTTCTTCAATCCCAAAATCGGCACCGATAAAACCGTTTGTCAAGCATTCGGCGGCATACTGGCTGCCTTTGCCCAACATCACGCGATAGTAGTTTTTCATTCACCTTTCCATTTTCATGTGTCCGGTCATAGCGAAAATTGTCGATGCGTGGACAACTCATTCAATCGTCAGCCTGACACTTATGGGCAAATTCCCCATAGCATCCAGAACAAATGTAATCACCTTCATCCTCATTCCACAGAATCGGAGCGACTTCCTCGTCAAATGGGTTGCCACATACGCAGCAATATTCTTCAACGTCATCGCCCATTGCAGTAGAAAGAAGGTCGATCTTTGTTTCAAGCGCAGCCGTGCATTCTTCGATGAGTGCCATTTCGGCATTAAGGCGTTCAGCGTAAGCCTTGTACGCCGCCAGCTTGCTGCGCTCCTGCTTGGCTTCACGCAGATGTTTGACCAGATCATCCTCAGCAGGGATTACCTGGCTTTTCCAAGATTCCGACCGGCTTTTCAAAAATGACACAACGTCATCGTATTGATCCCACGAATTAACAAACTGAATCCGCTTCGCCTGCTCGCCAAGCAATTGTGCGATTGCTTCGCACTCTTCATCTGGACAACAGATGACCTCAATATCCTCATAGTCAAAAGTAAGCCCCTCTGAATCTGGATGACGCCACTCTCGCTCCCAAATGAAGCCTTGTTTTTGCTCGTACTCCATCAACGAGTTCATGATGGGAATAACCGAAGACAACACCTTCGCAACCTGCTCCTGTTGCTGCGCCGGTTGGATTTCACCAACAGCGTCGTTCAAAGCCTTAATCTCGGTCACCAGCGCCGACCCTGCATAGAACACAGGGCGTACACCATGTGCGACAAGGCGCTCTTTCGAAAAGCAAAGTCCGTAGCGCAGATCCTGCTTCCAGCGGTCGAATTTGATGTAGCGAAACGCATCTACTGCAAATAAGGGCGACTCTGTAAAACACACAACAGGTGCTTCATACCACTTTGATTTCGTTTGGCTGGGAATGGCTGCATTGATCTTGCCGTGCCCGGTATCGCCTGCCGCCAGAATTCCATAGATGGCTTGCTTCCCTGTCATGTGCAGCAGATAGGGTGACATATCCGGCTTTTCCAGCGGAGACAACCGGAAGGCTGGCGTGTCTATCTCATAGTCTTTCCAGTAAACGCTTCTGTCTGAGGGGGGCGGCAATGCCATGGGCCTGTCCTTGTTGTTCAAACCAGCCGAATCCTACCGGTCAGCAATTCCTGCATCATGCCTTGCTTCACGCTGCGGGCCTTGGCGAGCTTGGCTTCGAGTGTGGCGATGTCGGCGTCCATGTCGGAGAGGACGGTGGCGATGGCTGTTTGCTCTTCTTGCGTTGGAGGAACAGAAACATGCGTTGAGTTGATCAGCCCCGTATTCAAGTTCATTTGCGATCCCGTCTGACCATGCCGAGACCAATCCTGCTCAATGAACCGTAGCGTGTAATACAAGTACATCTGGTCTACTGCCAACTGATCGAACACTACAAAGCCATCGTGAATGCAGGTATCAAGCTTGGTAATCACCGGCCTTCCGACAGTTGCACAAATGCTCATGATCAGGCTTCCGCTTGCAACTGGCCGGCTATGCCGAATACCTTCCGCAGACAAACGTTGCGTGGTCTCGCGAAGGAATAGGCCAGCCTGAGTCACGTCGGAAATACGAACCCAACCCACTGACGAGTTTTCATCGAACCAGATCGGGCAGTCGATGGGACGAGGTGATGCGCCTCGTTGAACACTCGCAAGCGCTCCAAGGGCCTTGGTTTCCCACTCCCCCGCAAACCCCGGCAGACGGCGCTGGCCGGTGAGGAGTTCCTGCATCGCGCCTTGCTTGATCTGGCGCTTCTTGGCGAGCAATTGCTCCAGCGCTTCAATCAGCGCATCGGCATCGCTCAGGGCGGTGGCGATGGCTTGTTGCTCTTCCAAAAAAACAGGAACTGCAATCTTGAATGCCCTAAGCGGAGCGATAGGAATTTCTTGGAGTGCGGAACCATTCATCACCTGAGCTAAGCGTGTTCGAGTTGCATCTGAAGAAATATAATATTTGCAATAATAGCTATCAAAGCAACGCCGAATTGAAATTAGAGCAACGCCTCTTGTCAGATTACTGCCTTCAATTTCTTCATCAACAATAGCAGTCTCACCAACCTTGCCCCGAAGAGGCATAACCAAATCGTCTTTCTTTAAAATAGTCCGCTTGTATGCGTTACTGATTTCCTGACTGGTTGTGATGAGATCATCTTTCCGGATGCGACCATCATCAATATCCACAACTCGCAAGCACCTAATACCATTCTGTATTCCTGGGCCAGTTTGAACGATGCCATAAGAAATTGGCCGTTTCGAATCGGTCATTTCATCCAAAGAATAAACATTCCAATCCTCCGGAATGACCCCAACTTCCGTCTGCTTATAACCCACCTTCAGTTCCATGCGAACCCCATCCTCTTCAGGTGTTCAGCCACCTTGGCTTCCAGCTCGTTCACACGATCCGCCATCTGCGGCAACGGGGCTTCGTAGCGCTCGGCCAGTTCCTTCACGCGCTGAGTCAGCGCCTGACTGACGCGATCCATTTCGCCGTGGATCATCGCGTCCAGCGAGGCCAGCCATTTATCATCCACCGCCAGCGTTTTGATCTCGGCTTCGGTCAGTTTTGGGTATTGCGCCAGCGCCTTGGCATCGAGTTCCGCTTCGGCTTCTTTGAGTTTTTTCTTTAGCGCGGTTTCGTCGGCGGCCAGATCAAGCCATTGCTTGAGCACGGCCAGTTCGTCGGCGGCGGTTTTATCTTTGCCGATTTCCTTGATGCGTTCTTTCACCGCCGCAGCGTTGATCTTGTCGAAACCGGAGAACACGTCATCCTCGCCACCGAATTCTTCTTCCAGCTCAGTGAGCTTGGCGGCGGTGCTTTCCAGATCGGTATTAAGCTGGTCGATGGCGGCTTGCTCGGCTGCAAAGTAGCGCGACACGATTAAGGATTTGGGCAACAGATCGCAGGCCCAGCCTTTATCGACCGACTTGCCCGGTTTGCCGTCTTTGCCTTTTTTGGTCTCGATCACGCGGTAGGTGGGCGCTTTCCAGCCATCGGCGGCGATCAGGTAGGCATCGTCCTGCAGGGTTTCAGCCCAGTAATCCATCAAGTGCTGGTAGATGTCGTAGGCGTCGATCAGGGCTTTATCGGCGTAATGTGTGAGTAGCCCTTCGGCCAGTTCGACGATCAGCTCTTTCGGATGGAAACCGGTTTGCAGGGTTTTCAGTCGCGTGGCACTTTGATCGCGCCAACTGGCGAAGTGGGCGTTCATACCGGTAATAAAGGCGGCGAACTGCGGGTGCTGGTAGATGCTGGTTTTGATGGTGGATTTTTCTACGGCCAGATCAACGTATCCGGCACGGCTAGGCTTGAACAATGTGGCACGCAACTCCGGGCAGACGGCCCAGTAGTCGGCAAGGGCTTCTACATCGGCGACAGGAATACCGCCTTTCAGGTGTCCTTCAATGTCTTGGCGGTCTTCGGCGTTGGTGGAGTCTATGTAGCGCGGCAGGTTGAGGTTGAAATCGTTCTTCTCGATTTCTTCAAGGCCCACGGTGCGCGCGTACTTCGGATCACTGTCGTCCAGCCGGGTGAAGGCATCGACGATCTTGTGCAGGTCTTGCTCACGCAGGCGGTTTTTGGGGCCATCTTTCATGTAGCCCTGGCTGGCATCGATCATGAAGATGCGCTTGCGCGCGTGGGCTTCGGCTTTGTCGATGACGACGATACAAGCCGGGATGCCGGTGCCATAAAACAGATTGGCCGGCAGGCCGATAATGCCTTTGATATAGCCGCGCCGAATCAGGTTGCGGCGAATATCGGCTTCGGCATTGCCCCGGAACAACACGCCATGCGGCAGAATGCACGCACCCTTGCCGCTGCTTTTGAGCGAGCGGACGATGTGCAGCAGGTAGGCATAATCGCCCTGCTTGGCTGGCGGCGCGCCGAAAGTATCAAAGCGCTCGAACGCATCATTCAGCGGATCGAATCCGGTGCTCCAGCGTTTATCCGAAAACGGCGGATTGGCGACGACGTAATCAAAGGTCTTGAGCGCTTCGCCATCTTTAAACTTGGGGTCGGCCAGTGTGTTGCCCTGCGCGATCAGCGCGGTGGGGTTGTTGTGCAGAATCATGTTCATGCGCGCCAGTCCGCTGGTGGCAGAATCTTTCTCCTGCCCATAGAGCGTGACATTCGCCGCAGCTTCTTCGCCCACTTTGAGTAAAAGCGATCCCGAGCCGCAAGTCGGGTCGTACACCGTAGTGCTGCTGGTGGTCACAGCATGCCCAATGCCGATGATCTTGGCCATGATGCGGCTGACTTCGGCTGGTGTGTAGAACTGGCCTTTGCTCTTACCGGATTCGGTAGCAAAGTGGCGCATCAGGTATTCGTAGGCATCGCCCAGAATATCGTCGCCATCGGCGCGGTTCTTGGAAAAATCCAGCGCAGGGTTTTCAAAGATGGCGATCAGGTTGGTGAGCTTATCAGCCATCTCCTTGCCGGTGCCCAGCTTGGTGGCATCGTTGAAATCCGGCATATCGGCCAGCTTGTTGGCATTCGCCAGTGGGCCGATGATCTTCTTGTTAGATCTGGTCGCCAATGTCGGTCTGACCCTTCAGCGCCACCATATCCGCAAACGATGCCCCGGCCGGAATCGTGATCGGCGCAAACGGCTGCCCGGCGTATTTATCGCTGACGTACTTGATGAACAGCATCACCAGCACGTAATCCTTGTACTGACTGGCATCCATGCCGCCACGCAGTTCGTCGCAGGAGGCCCAGAGGGAGGAATAGAGTTCGGATTTCTTGATGGCCATTATTGTCTTTTGCTATTTATTCGATTATTTAATTGTGAAGCTCTTGATCAGCAGTTTCGATTCGTTGCCTGAGTCTATTCCACAAAGGCTTGAGCTGCTTCTTGATGGCTGGTGAATCCATGATTTTCGCAGCGCGCAGCCTGTCACTGATGAAGTTTCGTTGTCCAAGGTGCGAATAGCGTTCATACAACTGTTTGCGCCAAACACCATCTGTCACGCCATGTCTTTTGCTATATTTGTTTGCGGTCTGTTCGGCAAGACTGACTCCCCGCCGCATATTGTCCGAGAACTTGGCGAATGCAGCAAAACGAAGAATTTTCCGGGTTCCGTCAAATGTGAGCCCAAGATATTGCAGCGGTTTGCTAGCCACAAGCTAGTCGGATTTCAAAGTGAAAGTGATGGTCTCGATTTTATCTTTATGAAAAAATAATCTTGAGGCCGTACTTGTCGAGCCGTGCTTCCAAAAACCATACAAGCCCCATGAATCGGCAATTGGAACGATGCAGAGAATACCTCAAGTTGGCTGTTTTCATAACGCGCCACGTACTGAATCATCCCTAAGCCCTCAGCCTCCTCAAGCACTTCAGACAAAGGACATTCACGCTTCGTGATGGGCGAGCATCCACATCTCCGCCCAGATATTTTGATCACAACAAACTTGCGGGGCCCTTGTCCTGACACGCGCAATATCAGCATGTGCTGATGTAAAATTTCACATGCTGATTGTTATTGCGCATTATTTATGACCACCATCTTGCTTGTGTAGTAATATTTCGCCTCGCTTAACCCGAGGCTCCCCCATGTTTGATGGCTTGTTGAATGCCTTTGCCAGCGCCTTCACCCAAAGTAACCGGCTGTTAACCCTGCAAATTGGCGGGGATGGATTCGAGCCAGAAGCGTTATTACCCCATATTCTTCGCGGTACCCATTCGATTTCCAGCCTGTACCGCTACGAGCTGGATTGCCTCTCGTCCAATGCCTACCTTGAACTGAAAGACCTGCTTGGCTTACCGGTTCAGGTAGGTATTCTTGATCCCAAGGGCGATGAGCGCATCATTACCGGCGTGGTCACTTCTGCTGCCACGCTGGGTGCTGATGGGGGATTCTCAGCTTATCGCTTGGTCATCGAACCCGCCCTCGCATTGCTTACCCATCGTCGCACCAGTCGGGTCTTTCAAGATATTACGGTCAGTGAAATTGTGCAGGTTGTGCTGGATGAGCACATTGCCGCCAATCCGGTCTTCGCTTCTGCATTCAAACTCGAAACCCAGCTATCTGAAACGTATCCTGCCCGCAGTTACTGTCTGCAGTACCGCGAGAGCGATCTGGCGTTCATCAGTCGTCTACTGAAAGAAGAAGGCATTGCCTGGCGGTTTGTCTTTACTGCAGGCGATACCCCAGTGCATACGCTGGTGTTGTTCGATGATCCGTACAATCTGGAACAAAGCCAGCTCGGCCGAGTCCGCTTCCATCGTGCCGATGGCACCGAGAGTGAAGATGGTTTGCAACGCTGGGACAGCAGCCGACAGATCGGCGCCAGCCAAGTCAGCCTGAGCAGTTTCGATTACAAGAGCGTGAGCCCCAATCAGGCCAAGGACAGCGGCCAGATCGACCAAGGAACGGCAGGGGAACAAGCCCAGTCCTCCCTGGAAGATTACGATCCGCAGTCGCTCTACTATGGTGATCCGGATGACCTGAACCGTTATGCTACCTTGCGCCAGAAAGCCCTGGACCGCGCGACCAAAACGTTTACCGCGACCGGCACTGTTCGCGGGTTGAATGTGGGTGAATGGTTTGAGCTCAGCAATCATCCCGTCCATGACTTCGACGCCCCTGAACAACGTCAATTCGTGGTGACCGGGGAAACACTGACAGCACAAAACAACCTACCGGGGGATGTACAGAACGGCCTGGCGGGACTGCTGGCCTCGGTGTCCGCCATGCGTAGCAGCATTACCGGCAATGGATCTGGTGCAGGGAATGATTCCAGCAACAATCCGCCATTCCAAAGCCAGCTCACGCTGATCCGCCGGGGCATAGACCTCACGCCTGACTACGCCCACAGCGAACACGCCAAGCCCAAATCCAATGGGGTGCAAACGGCCATCGTGGTCGGTCCTGCAGGAGAAGAAATCCACACTGACGACCTCGGCCGCATCAAGATCCAGTTCCACTGGCAGCGCCCTGACGAGCATCCAGAGTTCGGTGCCAATCTGGATGATCGCAGTAGCTGTTGGGTACGCGTGGCTTGCCCGAGTGCCGGTGCTGGCTGGGGGCATCAGTTTCTGCCGCGCATTGGCCAGGAAGTGCTGGTCGATTTCATCGAAGGCGACATCGATCGTCCGCTGATCACTGGCGTACTTTACAACGGCAGCCACACTCCCCCGGAATTCAGTGGCGTTGGCTCATTGCCGGCCAACAAGACCCTCTCCGGTATCAAGAGCAAGGAATACAAAGGCAGTCGCTACAACGAACTCTTGTTTGACGACAGCACTGACCAGATTCGTACCAAGCTTTCCAGCGAGCACGGCAAAACCCAGCTCAATATGGGTTACCTCGCCCATCCCAGAACTGAGGGCAAAGCCGAACCCAGAGGCGAAGGTGCGGAACTCAGGACCGATGCGGCGGCGACAATTCGAGCAGCCAAAGGGCTACTGCTGACCACGGATGCCCGGCAGCAGGCCAAGGGCAACCAACTGGACCGCGCAGAACTGGTGGGGTTGCTCAAGGTACTGGAAAGCATTCACAAGAACCTGTCTGAATTATCCAATACCCATCAGGCTGAAGAGACCGACACGGCCAAGCTTTCTGATCTGGTGACACATCTGGAAAACTGGGACAAAGGCAGCAACACTCAAGGCGGGAAACCGGATGCTACGGGAGGCCAGCCCATCATTGCTGCTTCATCACCCTGTGGCATTGTCTTGGGGAGTAACGACAGCATTGCCCTGGCGGCCAATAGTCACATCGACATTGCCAGTGTCAAAAACACGCAGATCTCCACTGGACGCAAATTCCTGGTGCGCGCAACTGAACAGCTCAGTCTGTTCGTCCACCAGATGGGCATGAAGCTGATTGCTGCCAGCGGCAAGATCGAGATACAGGCTCAAAACGAGGCTATTGAAATAACCTCAGCCAAGAAACTGATTCTGACTTCCTTGGAAGAAATTGTCCTGCAAGCACCCAAGATCACTCACATCGCCCAAAACGCCAAGATTGAATTGGCCGGTGGCAGTATCACCACGCAGTGCAGTGGAACGCATACCCAGAAAGCGGCCAGTCACAGCATGTCGGGCGGCGGCGGATGCAGCCCCACCTTGCCAAAATTCCAGCAAAGCAAAGCCAGCTACGACGAGAAATTTGTCTTGCGCTACCCCAATGGCAAGCCCATGGCCGACGTCAACGCCAAGGTCAAGGATGCTGACAACAAAGTACTCTGGCAAGGAAAAACCAATGACCAAGGCCATTCAGAACTACTCAGCAAGGATTTACCCAATGGGCTCCGGATTGACTTTCTTCCCGACTAATACGAACCAGGTAAATTGAGATGAGCCAAGAACCCCTGCGCCGTGTCGGCGTTCAGTTTAATGAGAACATGCACCCCTCCTCGGAATCGTCCGTGAGCCCGGAAACTTTCACGACCCGTGCATTGGTTTTGTGCCCTGCGCATATAACGGTTCCTGTTATTTTCGTTCCCGGCATTATGGGAACGAATCTGAAAAACACTGAGACCAACAAACCGGCCTGGTCTGTCCCCAATGGGAAAATAGCGGGTTTGAGGGAAGGTATTGCTCGAGCCTGGCAAACGCCTGCCAGTCGGCAGAACGAACTAAACCCAGACGCCTGTGTTGTCGATGAGGTTAATGGCCCACTGGGCGATCTGTCCGATTTTCTGGCAATGAATCCCGAGGAAGCCAAGCGACGCCATTGGGGAGAGATTCATGCCGACAGCTACCTGAACATCCTGAAAACGTTGGAAGACCGGTTGAACTATCCTTTTTCCAGCGTGGAGTCTAATAACCCCGTTCCAGAAGAAATCTGGAAGAGCGTGATGAACCCCGATGAAAATATCTGGAAACCCAAGTCACCGCTGACCGAGGATGAATTCAAGGACCGCATGGGGGGAATCTATTTTCCAGTCTATGCCTGCGGCTACAACTGGCTGCAAAGCAATGAAGAGGGCGCAAAGCGAGTAATCGAGCGTATAGAAGAAATCGAAAAACGCCTCGAAAATCACACTTATTTCAAATACAGCGGCAAAGTCATTCTGGTTACCCACTCGATGGGGGGACTCGTCGCGCGGCGAGCCGTGCAAGATTTGGGCGATAAAGTGCTGGGCGTGATTCACGGTGTCCAGCCAGTGGGAGGGGCTCCGGTCGTTTACCGGCGTTTTCGCGCTGGAACCGAAGTAGGTTTTTTGAGCTTAACGGACTATGTGGTTGCCAAAATCATGGGTTATACCGCAGCTGATGTCACCTCGGTGATGGCTAATGCCCCTGGTCCGTTGGAGTTGCTTCCGACCAAAGGTTACCCGACAGGGTGGTTGCATTTCACTGATGGAAAGACAACTCATCAGATGAAAACAAGTGATCCCTATGAAGAAATTTATAGTTATACGACCGAAAAGAAATGGTGGGGCATGGTCAATTCAAATCTGATTGATCCTTCTGGTCTTGATAAGAAAAAAGAACCGGATAAAACGCCCGAAGATTATTTCAAGACCCAGCTAAAAATTGCAAAAAAATTTCACGACACTATTAAGAATACTAGCCATGAAAAGACCTATGTATATTTCGGTGATGACGAGAAACAGCAGTCATTTCCTTTCGTGGCGTGGCATTGCAAACAAGATATTTCAGAGTTGTCTTTGGCCGATATTCAGGAAGGAACATTGAAAGAAACATCAACGACAGGCGAAACGGTCGTGGAGATCAAGGGCAAACAGTACACCTTCACTCTGGAAGGTAAAAATGGACCAGGCGATGGTACGGTGCCGACGTCTTCTGGAGAGATGGGGGGGCAACTGGAGCATGTCGCTGACTGCTTCCGCCTCAAGGGATTTGATCATCAACTTAGTTATGAAAATCCGTACGCCCAACAGACTGTGCTACACGCTTTGGGCAAACTGGCACAGGATCTCCCTGTTTAAGGAATCCCCATGAATCAATATATTAGCAAGACACTGACATCCTTTGCCATGGCTTTTGCCGCCCTGGCTGCCCACGGACAAGATGAAGGCCCACTCATGAAAAATACACAACCTCTCTGTATCGGTCGCTATCTGGTAGATATACCTGTGGATTCAGAACCTTGGGGGAAGAGCTTCAACTACGTAGGTAATAAATTTACTGTTAATCTAGCAACGGCAGATGAAGCAGAAAAGGCTTACGAGAAAAAAAGAAGCGAATTAATGTCTCCTAAAAGTGATAATTATATTCACAAAGAAGTGAAATTAAAAAGTGGTGGAATTATTGCTGTCAGGCCCAAGGATTACCAAGGTTTCCATGGAGAAGAAATAGGGTTTGACATCTTTGGATATGCTTGGGAGGGGAAACAATACATTGTTAAACACGGTGCTTCGGTAGATAAATTGGATCGAGCGTTCTCTAGCGTACAGCGTGTGCTCAACAACATGCGTCGGCTGAAACCAAAGGAAGTTCCTTCTGATCACGGATTCTGCATCACTGGCGCATTCATTCCCGGCCCCCCGCAAGAGGTAGATCAATATGAATACGCCTACATGTCATTTCGGCCTCGCAGCAATCCTGATGTGTTAATCACCATTTCCACAGAAACACACTACAAAAAGGAAGAGAAATCCTTGTTGGAACGCAAACCCAGTGCTGGATTGCTCTCTCTGTTCAGTGGGGATCTTTGGCGCATCAAGCACCTGCGATCAGGCAAGCGCAATGTCAAAGACATGCCGGGAGAAGAAGTCATGGATGCCATCAAAACTGATAACGGTGGCATCTCTCATGTAGCACGCTGGGAAACCGAGGGGCAACTAGGCACAGCTACACATCCGATGATCGTGGTCGAATTAGAAACTGCCGCCAAGGCAGGTCAAGTTGAATATGCCAACTCGTCTCTGAATAACGAGCAGGCGATGGCTTTGTTTGACGCTGTGGTGAATTCCGTTCGCTTGCGGCCAATAAGTCAATGAGGCGGAGAGCGCTTTATGGCATTGTCGCTAAGGTGGTCGGCGACTACCAAGAAGCGAACGTGAAATACCTTTACAAGATTGACGGTCTTGCCGATTGGACTAAAAAACCAGAGTTCCAAACTGCATTCCCTTATATCACTCAAATAATTGACGCGGCAGGAAAAAAAGAACAACAAGGCGGCGTTAAATTGACGAGTCTTGGCTGGGAACCAAAAGGGCTGGACTGAAATATTTATCCGAAATTAAATTTAATACCAAAGAGCTTTATGAAAACAATTCACCTTCGTCGTACCGTTGCCACATTCGTTGTCATGTTGGCCGGACTTGTCGCTGGCTGCGCATCCGTTGCCGTTTCCAATGATGCAATCGAAAAAAATACCGCCTTTTCCCTCGGCATTGAAAAAGGCACTTTCACGATTTCAAATCGTGAAGATCACGGTGTTAAATCATCCTATTTGGTAAACACCAACGCGGGCAAAAAATACACTTGCTATGTGACCGGGACGGTTTCAGTAGTTGGGCGTGTGGTATCCGATGCCGTTTGTAATGAAGTTGGCAAACCCGCCAAGCAAACGACTGGGACAACAACACAGTCTTGCAATGCCTTGCTGAAAGCCGCTGGCAAGTGCAATAAAAATCTTGCACCGTCAAGCAGGTAAATTGATCGGAGCGGCGCAGTCCGGGGATTGCAGCCCCGGACTGCGCCTAACCACAAACACGACAGAAGCGTGATTCATGTGGCTTTCGCGGTAGACATTAGCCGGTGAACTGAACCCCAATTCGAACAAGAAGGTCTTATGCCTAACGTGATCCGTCTTGGTGACGCTACCAGCCATGGTGGTGTTGTAGTTAGCGCCAGTGGAACCTATTCGGCGATGGAAAAACCCATCGCCCGTCTCGGTGATCGATGCACCTGCCCGATAAAAGGACATGGTGGTTGTGTCATTGCCGAGGGCGATTCCAACTGGACTATTGATGGAGTTCCTGTCGCGCTGGAAGGGCATAAAACTTCCTGTGGTGCTTCGTTGATTTCATCTTCAGGTAATTGCAACAAGTCCTGATCAGCCAATGATGAGCACAGCTATTCTTGAGGAAACCCTGGCTATTTCACAGCTTGAGCAGCAGAAACACCGTTGCATTGGGCGTTACTTTCGCGATGGCAAGCCGTACTGGCGAGTGTGCATCATGAGACAGGGAAAATTCTATCAGAAGACATTCTCCGATCGTCTGCATGACGGCAACGAAGCGGCACTCCACGCGGCCTTGCAATGGCGGGATCATATTTTTGAAGCCTATCCGGCCAACGGAAAATTGTTTCAAGCCACGCATGTTCGCAAGAACAATACCTCCGGGCGGCCAGGCGTTTTTCTGCGCAAGGTTGAGCGCGTCCGAAGGGGTAAAGCCCTGCGTTATCAGATATGGCAAGCCCAGACACCGGAAGGCATGAAACCTTTCAAAAGTCGCAGCTTTTCAATTCAGAAGTATGGCGCAGAGCAGGCCTTTAAGTTAGCTGTTGCTGCTCGCGAGGTATTTGAAGCTAAATTGGCGGAACAGGAACAGCAATGTCAGAGAGCAACGGCAATATATTGCCCAACTTGACTTCCCACTCTTATCTTATTTGACCGACCGCACTTTTTTAACCGTAGTATGCACAGTACAGGGCAATTCCCGGACGTTGATGGTGTCAAGTTTCCAACCTTAGATTGCATATGGCCAAGTAATAAATACGTGGTTTGGTCGGGATAATATTTCGCATATCACCGTCATTCCAGCAATAAATCACGATGGCGTAAATCCCCCACCAGGCCGCAAAGCGACCCAGTGGGGAATAGGCTTAAAACTCCGTCTTGACGCAAATTGCGTACCGGTGAAGGTGAATGTGCCCGAATCAGTCCTCGGTCATCCCGGATGTTTCCCAGCCTTGCACCATTGCTCCCATTCGCTTATTTGGTCATAGTTAACCAAAGCATCGTCGCCTTTCTCCTTGTGGAATGCCGCGCTCCATGTCGCCACACAAGCATCGATACTAGCTGGCGTGGGCGAGACTTGGCCATTGCTGGCGGATGTAACTTCTACGCCATTTTCATACGTTTTGTCGCTGACCAGTTTGCCGCTTGCATCCCATTGCCGGAAAACACCCTGTGCAATGCCGTTTGACCATTGCCCATGCCCGACCGGTTTTCCGGTATCGGGGCTGTACTGGTCCTCGTCACCGTTTTTGACTCCCTGGACCAGGGTGGCTTTGTAAATGACACGCTCTCCGTCCGGGGCATACTGAATAAACTCGCCATCGTATTTCCCATTGACCAGGGTGGCATGCATGATTTGCTTGCCCGAGTCTTCGTTGAATCCCGCCTCCTCGCCATCTGGTACGCCGTTCTTCCAGGTCAAGACATGGATCAGTTTCTGGGTCTTTGGGCTGAAGATTTCCTGCTTGCTATCCAGCAGGCCCGCTTTGAACATGACAGTGGAAATCACCTGGTTCTTGCTGCCTGGATTGTCATATTCCAGCTTGCCGTCCAAGACACCCTTCTTGAATGCCATCTGCAACATCGGAATATCGGATTGTTCAGCATTGCAGTTCGTTTTGCCATCCAGCAAGCCATCACTGATCTGGGCATCGCAGACGGTGAACTCGGCGACAGGTACCTTCAGGCCAACAGTACGTATAACATTCCTGAATTGCACGAAGCTTGATAGTAGTACCTCACCGGGGGACGGTGAGCCCAACACCAACTTGCCAGGCACATTGGTCAGTTGACCCGTAAAAGGTGTATTGGCATTACCTGCATAGATCCGGCCATTGATAACTTGCGCATTTCTGTAGTCAAGAATTGACTTTCCGCAGGCGACCAAGGACAGCGCGGCAAGCATGGCGATCGCACGAAAGCACCACTGCATTCGGGATGGATCGGTTTGAAATCGTCTCTTGTTCATGAAACTACACTCCCTGTATCTTTGCATTGTTGAATTGGATTTGAATTGGATTGAATCCGCCCAAGAGCAGGTCCAGCCTCCAGGTCGTGTTGGACTTGGAGGTAGATGACACTCGCGTACCTTGTCGTTTGCTAAAACCGAACCTCGCCAAAGAAACGTTTGGCGATCAATGCCAGCTTGGCCGCTAACCATTCCGTTCCGTCGTTCACGATCTCAGCGAGGGCAGCCTTGATCGTTTCCCACACGCCCTTTTCTGACTCCTCTCGTGCTTTATCCGAGACGTTTTCTTCTTTCGTTTCCCGGGTAAATCCCCACTTCTTTTCATTGGGAAGATGCCGCACGATGTTTTCAACGAGGGCGATCAGACCGTAGTTCTGCCCAGCGGAAACGGCACAGATGCGGGACAAGGGAAACGCGAAGGCATGGCTGATACTCGCCAGCTTGCGTTCAATATTCCTGCCTTGTTCTGGCCCAGGAACACAACGCTTCCAGTCCCACTCGGTGGATGGCTCAATCTTGTCGGCCTGGTTGATCACAAAGATCACTGGCAGATCCGTGGCCATGATTTGAGGGTGAACGATTTGCGTGAAGAAACGCAGATCAACACTTAGCGCCCGATCATCCCCTTTGATCACCCACAGCAGCAGATCAAGTTTCGGCAGCAGATTGCGGTACAGCGTGGCGTATTCGGCATCGCGCGTTTCGTTCTCGCCCACCCCGGGCACGTCAATCAGCGAAATGCCTTTGCCATTCTTGAGTGCCAGGGTGATTTCCTGCGGTTGCCGGGTACAGGCATCGATGTCGCTGACCGGTGCCACGTCCTGACCGAACAAGGCATTGCACAGCGTCGATTTACCGGAACCGGTTTTCCCCAGAATGCCGACCTGGGCGTGATAGTTGATGACACCGTCAACACGCTCCCGCAGCGTGTTCCGTTGTGCCGCGTTGATGCACAGGTCTTGCCTGAGCAGCTCAAACAAATAATCGATGCGCGCGCGGGCGCTGGCATCGGGTTGTATCGTTGAATCATTCATAGGGGCGGTACCTCTTCTTGGCTATGCCGAACAGGGGATGCGTCATGGATGCAGGCATCCCGCTGGATCGGACGATGCGCCTACATTTTTACGAAGATCGAGATCAGGAAGGTCACGATCCAGACCCAGAAACAGGCGGGGCTGAGATGCAGTGTTTTTGCGCGCTTCCATAGGTAGACCGGCACGATAAACACCAGACGGCCAAATGACGCGGTCGCCACCCCGGCATGCTTCAGGCGGTTCAGATCCCAGCAACTCAATCCGACATTGAGCAATGCCGTCACATACCAGTACTGCCCGCTGTTGATGGCTTGCGCGGTTTCATATTCCACGGTGTATTCACTGCTCGACATGGCGCCGGCAATCATGGCCCGCAGCAGCAAGCCAATCAGCGGGGCAAAAGCCAGTACCCACACCACCCCGTTGCCGATCAGGGCACTGGGCAAAGGGGGCGGTTCCTGGATGACCGGCAGGTGCATGGCCAGGGCCGTTTCAGCCAAAGGCGTCCAGTTGGGGAATCCTTGTGACCACACCAGGGTTTTGCCATCGATCACGCCCGAGGCAATGAGATCCCGCACGTGGGTTTCGGAGAGGGCTTCTTTGCGGTGGCCATTTTTTTCATAGAGCCAGGTTGGAGTGGTATTCATGGTTGGTTTCCTTCTTGTTAAGGGAGAGTCGACGTCATCGGGTGGAAAGATAAGGCACAAACAACCTATAAAGGTGAATATCGACTTTATAGGCTCTTCATGTCAAGGAGGTGATGCACAACTATCTAGGTTGAAAGGAGAGCGCGATGCCAAAGTCACCCGTGACACCAAAGACCGATGGGGAAGTGGAACAACTTGCAAAAACGATCGGGAAAGCCATTTCCCGGCATCGCTTGGCGAAGGACCTCACCCAGGAAGCGGTGGCCGAGCAGTTGGGCATTGGGAATGAAGCGGTCTCTCGCATCGAGCGGGGCATCGTGATGCCGACCGTTGGCCGTCTGGCCGAATTGGCCAACATCTTTCAGTGCGACACGTCAGACTTGCTGCTGGAAGCCAGCAACCGGGTAACAGATCAGGCGCATCACCTGGCGCAATTGCTGTCCCGGCTGAATGGTGCTGATCGGGAGATGGTGTTGGAGATGGTTGAGAAACTGGTTGCCCGACTTGCCGTGCGTTAAGTGTACGAAGGCCGGATGACGGGGACGGGGACGGTAGCTGTCCTGACCAAGGTCATAACCAGGGGACGGTTGAGCGGTGGGCTCGAATGCAAGCCCTGAATGCACCAGGTCACAAAGTGCTCGCTGTTGATCAACAGGAGGTCGTACCAGTCCTCCCCTAGACGGGTAGCGGCACGTTGTGCGCTTTCTTCATGGGAATACACCCGGAAGGGGTAGGTCTGGATCGAAAATCCTTCGCCTTGGCAAAACTCGTCCAGATTGGTGATGGCGATTTCGCCCTTATGCCGACCACGACTAAAACCGCTGTAATGAATGACCTTGTTCCTGCCCAGGTACAGACCATGATGGCTGTAGCCTGTCCGGGGTGAGATCAGATGATCACCGCGTTCCATGTGTTGTTCCTTTCCAGTAAAGAGTAAATACAAAAAAGAAGCCCCGACGAATCGGGGCGTTATGCGCTTGGCCTGAATGGCTGGTGTGGTGCTGTGGGGCTTGGGAGTGAATTGGGTGATGGATTGAGCTGTGAATTGAGTGATCGATCCAGGGTGATGCTGGGGGTGATGGTGGAAATGACGGAGAGAGTGACGGTGGGAATGATAGCTTCAGCTTCCATTCGCCAGCCCGGCAGACACTGGTGCAAAACAGTCCCGATAGCAGGCAGGTCTTCGACGGCCCCTTGGGCAAAAAAGTCATAGGCCAGTTCGCCCAGGGTGTGCTGCCATTCCGGATCCGTAGGGAAACTTTCCGTTGAAATCAGGTGCAGTGCCACGGCATTGCCCAGCTCCTCAGTCACCTCATAGGTATAAACGCCCGGAAAGCCAGATTCAGTAGCGGCATAGAGCGCATTGCACAGTTGTGCATCCACCATGGCAAGTTCGGCCATGTGGGTATGCAGTTCAATGCCCCCCATTCCCCAGAGTTGAAACAGGTCATCCGAGTCACGCCGGAACACAAAGCCATCCCAGAGTGACGAAGCATGAATGGCCACCTCGCGCAGATCGGTTTGCAGGGACTGGGTGTGCGTATTCATGATGGACTCCCTGCGGCTTGGTTTCTCTTGTCCGGACTGCCTTGGCCCAAACGCGGCGTGATGCGATTGGTTCGGGCGTGGGTGGGTGGCGTTGACTGACGACCAACGGCTGCTTGCACGGATGCTTGTGCTGCGGATGCTGTTGCAGACGGTTGCGTTCGCCCCTGGGTTTCTGGTGCCTCCCCCAGATCCCCATCGCCATTCGTTTCGGTAAAAAACTCTTCGACGATGGCCGGCGCTTCTTCTTCGCTATCTTCAAACACCCCATTGGATAACGCTTGGCGCGCAGCTTCTTCCAGCAAAGCGGTTTCCACTCCAGCGTCGGCATAGCGTTGCGCTTCCGAGCGGGCAAAGGCCACGGCATCGGCCAGGGGCTCATCTTTGCGCAGCGTCAGATCGACATAGAACACGGGGGCGCGATGCGATTGCGTCGTGCTTTTGGCACGCAGTTTTAGCACCAGCCGCAGATGTTTGGTGTTGCCGCCGCTGACCGCTTCGAAGTAACGCAGTCGCGCAGCTAGGGTCCGGACCGAGTTGTAGCCGGTGGTGCGGAAGATAAAACTGCCCAGCTCGTCTTCCTGCCCCTCGATCTGGACATTTAATCGGCCATAGAGCTTGCAGCCAGCCTGCTGTCCAAAGGGGCAAGCCTGCGGACCTGGACAGGTCACTTCATTGACGCCATCGTCTTCACTGCGCTTGGCGGTCTGTCCATTACCGACACAGATGGGTCGACCTGTGCTGCGATCAAACGCCGAGTACTCGGCACGCAGATTCAGATCGGTGTCGTTGAACAGCATCTTCACTGGAATGGCGCGCAGTTTGTTATCCGTGGCTTCGGCGTACTGGGCGTGCAAGGGATGTAACAGCCAGCCATCGCGACCTTGCACCTGGCTGGTGATGGTGAAACAGTCGTCCTTCTCGGGCAGGCGTTTGCCGTTCTTCTCGACCACACGACCGATGGAAATCCGCCCGATGACAGGCGGGGTTATGGCGAGACCTTTGATCATGGTAAATCCTCCAACACGTAGAAAAAACTCATGGAAACCAACACCGGGAATCCGGCACAGAAAACTGCAGATGAAAAACCGAGGGCTTAAAAGCAAACAGGCCGCACTTAGGCGGCCTGTTGTTTGGGTTTGTCGATCTGAACTAAAAATCGTCGGAAACCAGGACTGATCTGCTGATACTGGGCGACAAGATCTGAATGCTCAGCCTGGAAACGAGGAAGATCAAAACGAATGCTGTCTTTGGCGCACTTCCAACTAATCCGGCCACCGGCAAACCGTGCCGCTGTCGCTTCGCCCATGGCGGATTGCAACTGCTGGCGCAACAACGATTCGGATTGCTCCAATTCACCTAGTTCGGAGCGCACCTGAAGTAAGCGATGGAACGTCGAGTTGAGCTCTGGAGATTCCGTGCAGTCGAGTTCCATGCCGGAGTCACGCGGATAGAGAAAGGACAGCGCAGACCCTGACGATTCCGAGCCATCGACCGCAGGTTGAACATCCGATTCGACCATGCCCCAGAAAACCTGCTCACGTTCGATCAGGTCGGCAATCTGGGATTCGTCGCGCTCAATGCGGTAGATCCGAAAATCCTGCCCGCCGATCAGCACCGCCACATCGGCCCAGGCTTTGCCGGTCACGGCCAGCTGATGCAGTACCTGGCACTGGTAATGCTCGGGCACCCCGTCTTCCCAGAATTGTGCGGAGTGACCCCCTGCGGTTTTAACTTCCAGTACGCCATCACTACCCACAGCCCGATCCAGATTGGCGAGCATGAACAGATGCTCAGAATGCTGCAGGACGGCATTCACGCGCCGGACTTTATTGCCAGAGCGGTTGGCATACACATTGGCAATGATGGCCTCCAGCGTCGAACCCCAGAACACCGCTTCCGATTGGCTGAGATCCTCCGCCGGTTTACGGCCTGTTTTCTCCAGCCACAATTCCAACGGGCTTTTATACGGCGACAAGCCAGCGGCCACCGCCGCATCGCTACTGCCAATGCCACCTTGGCGTACCGCTAGCCATTGCTCCCGGCTCATGCCTTGGGTTGATACCAGGCGAACCACGTTACTTCTACTCATGTAAACCTCCAAAAAGCATAAAGCCCCGCCAGTAGAAACTGGTCGGGGCTTGGTCGTAAAAATGAGACTACTAAATCTCAGAGCGCCTTGGGGTGGAAAAGAAAACGCCCTCGACAGGGAGGGCGTTTAGGGGAAATAGTAGATTGATTGCTGAACGGCCGCAGTTCTCGGGTGGGTGGGAATCACATCGATCTAGATCCTGCATTTTCAGTTGCGTGTAAAACAGTCATTCCAAAATCTGTAATTTCCCATTGTTTTACACCGCTGCTCTGCGTTGTTCTGGCGAGTCCTGATTTAACAAGCGCGGACATCGTTGATAAGTTGGCGCCAGCCTTAACCGTGGCATGGAAATCGGCCTTGCCTTTTGCCAACAATGAAAGTGCAGTCATCTGGTTCGCGGTTAACTTTTTGGTTTGGGCGTTTGGTATTTCTTTTGCGGCAATGATGCTTGGGGCCTGAATCGGATGCCAGAGTGTACATTCGCGCGAAGCGAATTCTCGTACAGTCTTAATCTCTTCAGGCAATGAGCATCCTTCAGTCTGAACTGCGGGGAAGAAAAACACGGCGTACCGAGGTTTGACTTCCAGCGCGTCATAAGTCGAGAGGGGCTGCCATCCCCCTTGTTGCATACTCATGGTTTTCCCCATGTTATTTTCTGGGCAACATGATGCCACAGACATTTGGCCAAACACAGCTGCTGACTTTTGCCCGCTTCTCGGCCAAAGCGGACAAAACATGATCAGCTGGAAACCGGCAGCTATTTATCCCGTAGCCGCCGCAAGATCCGGGACTTATTTTTCACCCTATTCGCTCTATGTGTGCCACCAAAGCATGTTCTGAATAAGTGCTAGTTTGGCGTACAACATGATCTTCTTCAGAATGCTATCAGGTAATGGCGTTTCTTCGGTATTTCTGTGACCATTCTTTGCATGAACAACATAACATCAATCCTCTCGGATTATGAGAGACAGGAAAATCGGCGAGCACTGGGCGGTATTTATGCTTTAGCCGGCTTTGACTACCAGTTGCGTCTCTATCTGGCTGAGTTGGCAGAGTCCCTTGCCGGCGAAGGGCAAGCACTTGATGAAGCCGGCCGGTTGTTTCTGGAAGCGCTTTCAGATCTGACCAAACAAACAGGGGACGCCCAACTGGTGTGCATCCAGGTCAAGCGCACTTTGACGCGCGAGACGCTCAAGGGCGCTGCAGCCGAAGTCGTGGCAATCGACGGTTTCCTGGCAAAGCACTATCCAGGCTCGCGTAGTGAGGTGAGATTCGAGCTTGTCGCCTCAAAAGACGATGCCGCGTTGCAATGGGGCGATGTTCCGGACACACACCCGACATATCCGACGATTCAAGCGCTTATCCAGCAAGGGCGACTTTTGTCACCCCGTATTGAGCCCGATCCGTGGTGGCGCGCGATTGTTGCAGTTTGGAAGCACCTGAAAGACCCCTACGGTTTCCTGCGCTTTGCGCTGGATCGTGCCTTGAGTCGTGCGCCGACGGCTGCAGATGCGCAGCGCATTCGGGACGATATCTGTGAACGCTTTGTGCAAGCCCGGCAGACGCATGATCTACCGGGCCAGCTTCTGACCCCCGCAGACTTTCAACACACAGCCCATCCTAGCGCCTCGCTGGATATCGGGCGTGAAATCACGCTAGCGCGGCTGCGTGATAAGCAGTACATGCCGCGGCCCCATCGACTGGATGCTCTGTACCCCAAGCTGATTGAACGCAAGGATCTCAGCCAACGTGATCTCCGAAGCGAGGCTCGCGTCTTCTGGCTGAGCGGACGTTCCGGCGTCGGTAAGAGTGTGCTGTTGCTTCAGGCTGTTGCGCGACTTGTCAGCGATGGCTGGCGCGTGCTCTGGCTAAAGGGGCAGGCCGAGTTACTGGAGCCTGCGCTCAGGGCGATAGCTGACGCGCCAATCGAGTGGCGGCCAGACTTCATCGCCATCGATGATCTTTACGATCGCGATGCCCGTACTCGGCTCGACTTAGGCCGTTTGGGCGAATTCATCGACGAACGTGGCCACCAGGCCTGGCCGATGATCCTGAGCTGTGGTCCCGCTGAGTTCGCCGAGGCTTTCAAAGAAGCCTCCACGTACCGTGGTTTCGATCTACACCTCGAAACCGTCGAGACCATCGCCGCGAACGAAGCCGATGAGATCGCAGCTTGGTATCAGCAACGAACAGGTCAAAGCTCACAGCGCGGCACCGCGTTCTCCCAAGCTGCACAAGACGATAACGGCCTCTTCGTCTCGCTGGCGGTAGAGCTCGCTCATGGCGATCTCAACGCCTTTGCACAACGCTTTGGTGAACGGGTTCGCCTCAATGATCTGGACGAAGCGCTGCGGCAGCCGCTGGCGCTAAACCGGCTCTACCTGCGCGCACCGTATGACTGGCTGACTGATAACGACCGCGAAAGACTGGCTACGCTGAATTGCGAAGGCGATTTCAGCCTGCTGGAAGCTGGTGAGGAAGGGCAAATCGTTCGCCTCACCCATCCGCATCTGGCCGATGCCCTGTACCGTGCATTGCGCAAACCTGCCAATGCCGAAGCGTTCACCAATGATCTGGTGGCGGTGTTCCGGCGCGCGTTGGCCGAACACGATAAGGGCTTGGTTATTCAGTTACTGCGGGTGTTTTCTGCAGTCGACGAAGGGTTGGCGAGCGAACGACTGCATATCGTCAATCGCCATCGTCTCGCGCAGGAGTGCGCCAAGATATGGGCCAAAGAGCATACGCAACTGGCGCTTGATCCCGATGGTTTGGCGGATGCCGCTACCTGTTGGGCCTGCTGGTCTACGGCCATGCCCTGCATAGCCGAAGTGCTGGGAGATGATTTGCTGGGTACTGCGCTGGTTCGCCTGAGTTCGGCTTACAAGGTCTGGCCGGGATGCTGGAGCCGCCTGGTCGAGTGCTACCCAAAGCGTGACGAGCTATTTGTCTGGGCTGCCGAACAGTTCGCTGATCCACTCAAGATATCCCACCCCACCTGGTCTTTTCCTTGGGAACACTGCCTGCAACATGATCCCCGCCACCACGCCGAGTGGCGCGACATGGGACTGGGGTGGCTGCAAAACCACGTTCGTCGGCCTGATTGGCACATCGCCTGGAAAAAACTGCTGCCTAATGATGAGGCTCCAGACTGGAAAAACGATCCAGTCCTGATTCTCGGCTTGCGCCGTTTGCATGCGGAGAGTGATGGCCCCGATTGGGCCTATGTCTTCGAAGATCTTTACGCCTTGGCAACTCCTCGTAGCCCTCAGGCGAGCGAGCTGGCGCCCCTGGCGCGAGCCTGGTTAGCCGGGCGCGAAGACCGGGCCGAGTGGACGCATGTCTGGCGAGCTTTGCTGGCGCAGTGCGACGCTCTGCCGGAAGATCCAACGTTCGGCGAACTCTTGGTCCTCGGCGCGCAATGGCTGGCCGGGCGCGAAGACCGGGCCGAGTGGACGCATGTCTGGCGAGCTTTGCTGGCGCAGTGCGACGCTCTGTCGGAAGATCCAACGTTCGGCGAACTCTTGGTCCTCGGCGCGCAATGGCTGGCCGGGCGCGAAGACCGGGCCGAGTGGACGCATGTCTGGCAAGCTTTGCTGGCACAGCGCGACGCCCTGCTGGAAGATCCGACGCTCGGCGAACTCTTGGGCCTCGGCGCGCAATGGCTGGCCGGGCGCGAAGACCGGGCCGAGTGGACGCATGTCTGGCAAGCTTTGCTGGCACAGCGCGACGCCCTGCTGGAAGATCCGACGTTCGGCGAACTCTTGGGCCTCGGCGCGCAATGGCTGGTCGGGCGCGAAGACCGGGCCGAGTGGGCGCATATCTGGCAAGCTTTGCTGGCGCAGCGCGACGCCCTGCCGGAAGATCCAACGCTCGGCGAACTCTTGGGCCTCGGTGCGCAATGGCTGGCCGGGCGCGAAGATCGGGCCGATTGGGCGCATGTCTGGCAAGACTTGCTGGCGCAGCGCGACGTCCTTCCGGAAGATCTGGCGTTCGCCGAGCTCTTGGGCCTCGGCGCGCGATGGCTGGTCGGGCGCGAAGACCGGGCCGAGTGGGCGCATATCTGGCAAGCTTTGCTGGCACAGCGCGACGCCCTGCCGGAAGATCCAACGCTCGGCGAACTCTTGCGCCTCGGCGTGCAATGGCTGGCCGGGCGCGAAGACCGGGCCGAGTGGGCACATATCTGGCAAGCTTTGCTGGCACAACGCGACGCTCTGCCGGAAGATCTGACGCTCGGCACACTTTTGCAGCTTGGTGCAAGGTGGCTGGCTGGGAGCGAGAATCTCAAGGAATGGAGCTTTGTCTGTGAGGCACTGCTGGATCAGCATTTCCAAGCGGGTGCTTTTATTGAACAGGCCGCCGCATGGTTGAAGCGCAGCGGCGCTAAGCCCGAGTGGCCGTTACTGGCGGCCAAATTCATTGTTGCAGCCCCTCTACATGCAGCTTCGGTAGAATTCGCGCGGGATCTGGTGACGCGTATCAAGGCCTGCGCAAACCATCCTCGCTGGTTCAAGACAGTCACTCTGGTATGCAACCTGTCGACTGACAGTATTCTTCCGCCGGAGGTGCGGGAATGGTTGCAAACCTTGCATGCGCGCAGCGAATTACCGGCATGGGCGGATGTGCGGCGTCATTGGGAAGAAGGGCTGCCGGTCAACGGTCGGGTAATCGCTGTCCGCGACAAGGAGTGTACGGTCGAACTGGAAATCGGCCTGCAAGCAATCTGGCCTAATGAACGCGATGGCATCCGGCGAACGAAGGGACTTGAACGTTCTTTTTTCGTTCTGCAATTGGAACCAGACAGGGGGCGCGTCATAGTCGGCTCTGAAAAACCAGTCACGCTCGAAGTAAATGGGGCTTACCAAGGATCCGTCGTTAAGCAACTGAAGTGTGGCCTGTTGGTCAACATCGCAGGGCAGATCGGACTACTCCATCAGAGTAAATGTCCTGACTGGGCAAGCCTTGCCAGAGAGTTTCCGGTGAATAGTCAGGTTAGTGTCGAGATTCTTGCCTTTAACGACAAGGGGCCAGTATTGCGCTATGCCGGCTCCAAACTGAATTCTGATCGTTCTCTGGCAGTTGGGGGAATCTACGAAGCTTGCGTAACAGGCCTTAAAGATTACGGCGTATTTATACGAGTCGGTACTTATAGTGGGTTACTTCATGTCAGCCAGCTATTGCCCAATACTGATATTCCGAAACAGTATTCGCTTGGTCAACAGCTAGCAGTTCAGGTGATTGAAATTCGAAATGATGGAAAAATTTCATGTGCACTGCCACCGTCTACGACGTAGCGTGTAGGCAGCCAATGACTGAAGGGAATTGCGCTATATAAGGAATATGGAATGCTGACAACTTTGCAGCACGAAGCGGTCGTTGATGATGGACTGAGCCTATGACCACTTTGGCCGAGTTACTCGCCTTGGCTGTCTGGCGGGTTTCAAAGTGGAGCAGCCACAAAGCTGGACGCAAGTGGCCGCTGAGAACATGCTAGATTTCAGTCTGCTCGGAAATCTCCAGCGCGTCGTCTACTTCGATGCCGAGGTATCGGACAGTACTTTCGAGCTTGGTATGGCCGAGCAATATCTGAACAGCCCTGAGGTTCTTGGTCCGCTTGTAGATTAGCGTCGCTTTGGTACGTCGCATCGAGTGTGTCCCATAGGCTGATGAATCCAACCCGGCTGCTTCGATCCAATGATGCACAATACGTGCATATTGGCGCGTCGAGACATGGGGTGAACTCACAACTCGGCTCGGGAATAGGTACTGATCGCCCCGTAGATGTGCCATTTCTAACCAGGCTGCAACCGCCAATCGCGTTGGCTCGGTCAACTCGAACTGCACTGGCCGCTGCGTTTTCCGCTGGACAACCATGGTCCGAGAAAGAATCTGGTTTCCGTGGGTAACGTCGCGCACACGCAAGCTGACTAGATCGCAGCCACGTAGTTTGCTATCGATAGCCAAATTGAACATGGCCAGGTCGCGAACTGCATGCCTGTTCTGAAGGTGTATTCGGATCGCCCAAATATCCTTCAGCTTGAGTGGGGGCTTCTGGCCAACCAGCTTGCCCTTATTCCATGATTCGCGCTTTGAGGTCGCTTCCATGACAGACTCCTAGATTGTGGATCGGAATCTGATTATTCGACGTATATGGGAATGGCAGATTTTCAATGACCGGTGAGCCGTTTAGTGTCCCCATTGTTGGAAATGTGCACCTAAGTTGTCGCAATTTCCCCTTCTTGTCGCAATGACTTGAGCCAAAGGAAAAACATGAGCGAATCCAACAGTAGCGCGCTTCGTGCGGCGCTACGTGAGGCTTATCGCGCCGACGAAACGCAAATTGTCGAGGCGTTGATCGACAAAGCACGCTTTACGCCGGAGCAGCAACAACGGATTTTCGAGCGGGCACGGCTGCTGGTGCAGACCATCCGCAACAAGCGACTGAAAGCCTCCGGCATCGACACCTTCCTGAATACCTACGACCTCTCGTCACGCGAGGGGAGCGTTTTGATGTGCATGGCCGAAGCCCTGTTGCGCATCCCTGATCCGGAGACCGTCGACCTGCTGATCCGAGACAAGGTCGGCAACACCGAGTGGGCCAATCGCCTCGGCGCCTCGCACAGCACCTTTGTCAATGCCAGCACCTGGGCGTTGATGCTCACCGGCCACCTCGTCAGTCTCGACGGCGCCGAGAAGAACCTCGGAGGCACCTTGAAGCGTTTGATTGCTCGCGTCGGCGAACCGGTGATCCGTCAGGCGATCATTACCGCCATGCGCATCCTCGGCAAACAATTCGTCATGGGGCGGACGATCACGGAGGCGATCGAGCGTGCCGCCGGAGCAGAAAAACACGGCTACCGCTACACCTTCGACATGCTCGGCGAGGCGGCACGCACCGCCGACGATGCACTGTGCTACTTCGCACTCTACAGCATGGCCATCGATGCCATCGGCGCAGCCGGTGGCGGACGCCCAACGCTGGAGGCGCCGTCGGTATCGATCAAGCTCTCCGCCTTGCATCCGCGTTACGAAGTAGCCAATGAGGAAGGCGTGCGCCACGAACTGTGGCCGGTCGTCAGGGAACTCGCGCTGAAGGCGAAGAAGCACAACATCGGCTTTACCATCGACGCAGAGGAAATGGATCGCTTGGAAATGTCGCTCGACCTGATCGAGTTCCTCGCGCTGGATCCCGAACTGGCCGGCTGGGACGGGCTGGGCATGGCCGTGCAGGCCTATCAGAAACGCGCCTATGCGACGGTCGAATGGCTCGGCGATCTGGCGCACCGTTCCGGCCACCGTTTCGGCCTGCGCCTCGTCAAGGGAGCGTACTGGGATGCTGAGATCAAGGCAACGCAGGAGCGTGGTCTTTCCGACTATCCGGTCTTCACCCGCAAACTGAATACCGACGTGTCGTACCTCGCCTGCGCCAAGCGTC
Organism: Formivibrio sp.; assembly: GCA_031291275.1. Taxonomy (GTDB): domain Bacteria; phylum Pseudomonadota; class Gammaproteobacteria; order Burkholderiales; family Chitinibacteraceae; genus Formivibrio. The sequence goes on along the minus strand of JARLJJ010000549.1, from coordinate 2,392 downwards.
TGTTCGCCGACCCGGTGGCTTTTTATCCGGCCTTCGCCACGCACAACGCGCACACGCTGGCGGCAATCGCGGAAATCGCCGGAGACAGCAACGAGTGGGAATACCAGCGTCTGCATGGGATGGGCGAGGCGTTGTATGACGAGGTCGTTGGGCCGCAGAAATGGGGGCGCGCCTGCCGCGTGTATGCGCCAGTCGGCAGCCACGAGGAACTGCTGTCCTACCTTGTGCGCCGATTGCTGGAAAACGGTGCTAATTCCTCGTTCGTCAATCGCATTGCCGACGAGCGCCTATCCATTGAGGAACTGGTCGCCGATCCGGTCGAGAAGGCCGCCGCGCTGGCGGTCAAGCCGCACCCCGGCATCCCGCTTCCGCGCAACCTCTACGGCGCCGAGCGCGCCAACAGTGAAGGACTGGATATGAGTGACAAACCTACGCTCGACAGCCTGCGTCGAGCCATCGAACACAGCACCACGGAACCTTACGAAGCCGTCCCGCTGATTGGAGGCAAGCCTGTGAAGGGCGAGAGCAACAAGGTCTGCGCACCGGCCGACCGGCGTGACATCGTCGGCTATGTGACCGAGGCGAGCAGTGAGAATGCCGCCGAGGCGATGGCCAAGGCTGCGGGCGCCTTCCTCGCTTGGTCCGACACGTCGGCAGGGGAGCGCGCGGCGATCCTCGACCGCGCCGCGGATATGTTGCAATTGCGCCTGCCGGAACTCGTTGCGTTGATCGTGCGCGAGGGTGGGCGAACGCAGGGTGATGCGGTTTCCGAAGTGCGCGAAGCGATCGACTTCTGTCGCTATTACGCGGCACAGGCACGCGAGAAGTTCGCCGAGCCGATTCTTCTGCCGGGTCCGACCGGCGAACGCAATACGCTGTCGCTGCACGGGCGCGGCGTGTTCGTCTGCATCAGCCCATGGAATTTTCCACTGGCGATTTTCGTCGGGCAGATCGCTGCGGCGTTGGCCGCCGGCAACGCCGTCGTCGCCAAGCCGGCTGAGCAGACGCCGCTGGTTGCTTCGCTGGCCGTCAGTTTCCTGCATGCGGCCGGCGTGCCGGCTGATGCGCTTGGCTTCCTTCCCGGCAGTGGCCGTATCGGCGCGGCGCTGGTGGCCGACCGTCACTGTGCCGGGGTGGCCTTCACCGGTTCGATCGAAGTGGCACGGATGATTGCCCAGGCCTTGGCTGCCAAACCCGGCCCGATCGTGCCGCTGATCGCCGAAACGGGCGGGCAGAATGCGATGATCGTCGACTCGTCGGCGCTTTCCGAGCAGGTCGTACGCGACGTCGTCGCCTCGGCGTTCAATTCCGCCGGACAGCGTTGCTCGGCACTGCGCGTACTGTTCTTGCAGGAGGACATTGCCGACAAGGTGGCGATGATGCTCTGCGGCGCGATGCAGACGCTGCGCATCGGCAATCCGGCTGACATCCGCACCGACGTCGGTCCGGTCATCGACGACGACGCGCGCGACATGCTGGAGCGCCATGCACGCAAACTCGATAGCTTCGCGACGCCGATCTATACCTGCAAGCTCGACGAGGAACTGACTGCCCACGGAAGTTTCTTCGCCCCGCGTGCCTACGAGATCGATGATATCTCGCGCTTGGAGCATGAGGTGTTCGGGCCGATCCTGCACGTCGTACGTTGGCGCTCGGACGAACTCGACAAGGTCTGCGATGCTATCGCCAACACCGGCTATGGCCTGACGCTCGGCATCCATAGCCGCATCGACGAAACCATCGCGCGCATCACACAGCGCCTGCACGTCGGCAACACCTACGTGAACCGCAACGTGATTGGCGCGGTGGTCGGCGTGCAGCCGTTCGGCGGTGAAGGCTTGTCCGGAACTGGGCCGAAGGCCGGCGGGCCGCACTACCTGTATCGCTTTGCCTGCGAACGGACGATCTCGGTCGACATGACGGCGTCCGGCGGCAATGCCGTGCTGATGTCGCTGGATAAAGGAGACGAATAAGCGTGGGCCACTTGTTCCGGCGATAGCCGGAATTGGGTGGTCACCGCCTGCATACCAGTTGCACTGTGCGCAAATTGGTAATGGGTGGCGGTGTCCAGTCCTTTATTGTTAAGTCAGCAGCCAACACTCAAGTCACGATGACATTTCCCTGTAAAGGTTAAAGACGAGGGAAATGGGGGACAACCCCCCGGATATTGAATTCGTTTTCGGCGTGTTAGAAACGTTGAGTGAGCCCCAATGTGGCCTTCCGGAATTCTGTGTAAACCAGTCATTTCTAAAGTTGTATTGCAATGGCAGCTTTTGTTAAGGGTTGTCAGATGCCTGCCCTTAACCACTGACCTGCGAACAGGCAACGGTACTCACCGGGCAGGCGTCGGACAAGCCCCGAGGGAGGAAACCGCGGGATGAACCGATGCGGT
>JARLJJ010000079.1 GCA_031291275.1 Formivibrio sp. | reverse complement strand
CGCGGCGGCACGGCACGTGGTAATCACCGACCTGAATCCCTTCCGGCTGGAACTGGCCAGGACGGCGGCCAATGTGACGCAGGCGGTGAATCCGCGGGAGAAGTCACTGCAGGATGTTCAGAAGGAACTGGGCATGCAGGAAGGGTTTGATGTGGGCTTTGAGATGTCGGGGAATGCGCACGCCTTCCGAGACATGCTGGCCAACATGAGCCACGGCGGCAAGGTGGCGATGCTGGGGATTCCCTCGCCCTCAGAGATGTCAATTGACTGGGCCAAAGTGATCTTTAACCAGTACACGATTCGCGGGATTTATGGGCGCGAGATGTACGAGACCTGGTACAAGATGACGGTGATGCTGCAATCGGGACTGGATATCAGCAAGGTAATTACGCATCGGCTGAAGTGGGATCAGTTTGAAGAGGGGTTTGACGCGATGCGGTCGGGGAATTCGGGTAAGGTGATTTTGGATTGGCAGGGGATTTGAGGGGGGGCGGAATTTGCTTCGAGGTTTAACTGAAAAACTAGCTTCTGGATAGCCGGGGTTACTTGACTATCGCATGCCAATCTGGCGGATGGGCTTGCTTGACCAACAGAAAGGCATCGGTACGCATGCCTGCCCACCAGCACTTCACGGCGTCGCCATATTGTTTTACTGCTTCTTCTGCCATCTTGCTCAATGTCGGATCGCACTGCGCACCAATGATGACCTCCTTAAGCGCGAGGTCCGGTCCAAACTCAATCCAGTTGAGGCCCTTCGCATCCGGCGGATCGTTAAGCGGCACAAACATCCGCACCTCTTGTTCATAGCTCCAACTCTCGTGCTTCGTGCGAAGCAGACGATTTGCAAGGTCGAAGTTCAAATCCTCCGGACCACGGATTTGAAGGAGACTCGGCTGATAGAGGACATCGGTGTCGTAGTTGGAGCCGGGATCGCCGACAGGAATGTCGAAGCCCAGACAGATGCCTGTATGAGAATCGCCGTAATGGCTCCAAAGCAGCAAGTTGTCCCAATTCCGGCTGAAGCACAAGATTGCTGTTGTCTTCCAGACTCCCAAGGTGACAGCATTCGCTGCCATCGAAACCGCCGGATCAGTCGTGTCGAGGGGACAAAGGTCGAATGGATCGTTCAGGTCCTTAATCGTTGACAGCTTGAGCCGCTTCTTCTCTAGGTTGCCGATGCCGTACTTTGCCCTTGTGAATTTGTAAACGCGCTTCTTCATGGGCGAGTCCCCTACAGGTGGAGAGGTCGGTTTATTTAGGTGCCTTGCCACCGCAAGGACCGCCATTGACTGTCAGCGCCTGGACGATCTCGTCGCTGAGATCGTTGCCCCATTTCTCAGGGTGGTCGTTGTAGTACTTATCGATCATCGCGATCGCTTGGTCGTATGGTATTTTGTCTTCGATGCACAAGCGAAGCGGAAACGCTTGTGCGCCGCGCCCTGAAAAGTACCCGTTTGACCAGCCGATATACATCGAAAGCTTCTCGCCGTCCGTACTTTTTCGCGTCGCCGATTCCGTGCCCCACACACGAAACGTATGAACTGCCGAGGCCGCTTCGACGAGCATCGACGTCGCCAAGATTGCCAGAGTGATCGCTAATGCACGCATTCGGTGATTCTACAACCAGTCCCTCAGTCGCTCGCCGCACCAAGACGGCCCGCCGTACGCCGCAAGTTCCGGAGTCGCAGTTGTGCCTGTGTCGGTTGCCTAATCGGACATTACCACCCAATTGGCGCTTCGACGCATGAGATAGGGCGGCGGGCAGGGCAATTGCATGCATGCTTCATGCATGCCTTTTGATGGCTATTGACCCTTCGCACCGCCCCTACAGGGCTGACGGACCATTTCGGGCGCCTTTCCCAGCGCTGAAGCGCTGGGCTAACAAACACTGCGCATACGGCGCGTTAAGAATCCCCGGCCTACCGGTGTTGAATGCTTGTCTGTCCGATTCCATATTGTATTGCCGCTTTCAGTACGTCGATTTTTATGTCTGCCAGGGTTTTGAATTTAATGCAATATCCGGTGACGCTTGCTTTGCCGAGTTCTTTCCCAAATTTCTGTGCCAGGTGCTTCTTGTCCTCTATTCCCATGATGTAGACGGAGATGCCGGTAGTGTTTGCACTTATACCGATTTGATAGAACTCCCTGGATTTTCCGTTGGCGTATTGCATGGTTTGGGATCCAT
>JARLJJ010000548.1 GCA_031291275.1 Formivibrio sp. | reverse complement strand
TATGTCTTCGAGCATTTCACGGCTGCCGAAGTCGCCCACCGTCTCGCAATGGGCAATGGCGGCTTTGAGGTCGATCAGGGCTTTCTGTTCGATCTTCAGGTCGCACTCAAGCATTTCCTTGGTGTGCTCGCCGATCAGGATCTTGCCCAGTTCCTGCAGGTTCGGGATGCCTTCGAGAAACAGAATACGCTTGATCAATTTGTCAGCGTGCTTCATCTCATCGATGGATTCCTTGTACTCGTGCTTGCCGAGCTTGTTCAGGCCCCAGTTTTCATACATGCGTGCATGCAGGAAGTATTGGTTGATGGCGACCAGCTCGTTTCCGAGGATCTTGTTGAGATGCTGGATGACGCTGATATCGCCTTTCATGGTGGGGGTCCTGTCCAGTTAGCGGAATGCCTATGAGCAGGAGTTTGATCCTGCCAACTATCTCTGTCAAACCTAAGTTGTTGAATAATATATAAAAATTAATCGGAATAAGAATGTTTGAGTTCCGCGTCTTGCTCTTAACTAGTTGAATTACGGGCATAAAAAAACCGGGCGCAGGGCCCGGTTCTTTAAAAAGACGGTTTCAAGCGGCGGTAAATTCTACCGGGTAGGGCAGGGCGGCTTGAGCGGATTGCAGTTTGGTCAGGGTTTCGCGAACCACTTCCTTGGCCAGGCATGCACATTTGCCACATTGCGAGCCGACACCGAGGGTCTGGCGCACGTCCTTGTAGCTGCAGCACCCTTCATAGATGGCGTCGCGGATTTGACCGTCGGTCACACCATGGCAGAGGCAAACATACATATGAAAAAACCGTCGCTGTTAGGTTTCGATGAGGTGGAGCTTAATGGTAATGAGAATGCTTGTCAAAACAAGAGCGTGGGGATTTCGTGACGGTCGATGAACGGTCATTCGCTTCTGCGCGAGTGCGATCGGCGGTGGAGGGTGTATGATGGACGCCCTTCATTCCACCGACATCAGGAGATATCGAATGAGCGTACTCGTAGGCAAAAAAGCCCCGGACTTCACCGTTGCCGCTGTACTGGGCACTGGCGAGATCGTCGAAAGCTTCACCCTGTCCGAAGCCATCAAAGGAAAGTTCGGCCTGGTGTTCTTCTACCCGCTGGACTTCACCTTCGTTTGCCCGTCCGAGCTGATTGCACTGGACCACCGCATTCC
>JARLJJ010000547.1 GCA_031291275.1 Formivibrio sp. | reverse complement strand
GTATCAAGCCACACGAACGGCAGCTGCGGGTAGTTGGCTTCAAGTACATCGCGGTTGTGGCCGATTTCCACCACCAGGACGCCGTACGGGTTGAGGAATTCCGTCGCCCGTTCCAGGATGATGCGGGTCACGTCCAGGCCATCTTCACCGCTTCCCAGCGATTCCGGTGGTTCGTGCAGATATTCTTTGGGCAGATCGGCAACCGACGGCGCATCGACATAGGGCGGGTTGGAAATGATCAGGTCGTAGGTTTCGCCTTCCACGGCTGAAAACACGTCCGATTGCAACAAGCGCACCTGCTCATCCAGGGCATACTCGCCCACGTTGATTTGTGCCACGTCCAGCGCGTCGTCCGAAATATCCACGGCATCGACCGTAGCATCCGGGAAATGATGTGCCGCCAGAATGGCCAGGCAACCGGATCCCGTGCATAAGTCCAGTGCGTGATGAATCAGTTCCGGGTATTCAATCCACGGTGCCAGACCGTCATTCAACATGATTTCGGCGATGAATGACCGTGGAACGATCACGCGCTCGTCTACAAAGAAACGGTAGTTGCCGAGCCAGGCTTCGTGTGTCAGGTAGGCAGATGGCTTGCGGGTTTCAACGCGTTCTCGGAGCAGCGCCAGGACGGCGTTAAGCTCTTGCGGCAGCAGGCGTGCATCCAGGTACGGTTCGAGCTCGTCATGCGGCAGGTGCAGGGTGTGCAGGATCAGATAGGTGGCTTCGTCGTGCGCATTGGTGCAGCCGTGACCGAAATGCAGGCGGGCTTCATTAAAGCGACTGACGCCAAAGCGCAGCAGGTCGCGAATGGTGAAAAGGTGTTGGGCGGCGTGATCGTACATGGTGGAACCTTGATTTGCGGATGGCGCTAGTTTAGCTGATTCGTGATTTATGGTATGGGCAATTCCAGCTTGGTGTAGAATCCGCATCTTTCAGTAGTCCCGAATTCTGGGCTGCGTTTTTTATGCCAAGGAATTGAATGAACATCAGTTTTGCCGATCTTGGGCTGGACCCTAATGTGCTCAAGGCGGTTGCCGATCAAGGCTACGAAACCCCGACACCGATTCAGTCCAAAGCCATTCCTGTGGTGCTGGCCGGTCGCGATGTACTGGGAGCGGCTCAAACCGGTACTGGCAAGACGGCCGCCTTTACCCTGCCTATCTTGACCAAGCTTGCACCAATGGCCAGCAACAGCGTTTCTCCAGCACGCCATCCGGTGCGGGCCCTGTTTCTGACTCCGACGCGCGAACTGGCTGATCAGGTTTCTGCCAGCGTCACTACCTACAGCAAGCATTTGCCCCTGCGCTCCACCGTAGTGTTCGGTGGCGTGAACATGGACGAGCAGAGCAAGATCTTGCGCAACGGGGTGGAAATCGTCGTCGCCACGCCCGGCCGCTTGCTCGATCACGTCCAGCAAAAATCCATCTCGCTCGGTCAGGTAGAAATCCTGGTACTTGATGAAGCCGATCGCATGCTCGACATGGGTTTTATCCCGGATATTCGCCGCATTCTGGATTTATTGACCAGCCGCAAGCAAACCTTGATGTTCTCGGCCACGTTTTCGCCCGAGATTAAAAAGCTGGCAGCCGAGTTCCTGAACAATCCGGAAACCATTGAAGTCGCTCAGCAAAATGCGACCAGCGAAATGGTCAAACAGGAGTTGCATCCGGTTGAAAACCACCGCAAGCAAAAACTGCTGGCACACTTGATTCGCACTCATGGCATGACCCAGGTCATTGCTTTTTGCCGGACCAAGCAGGGCGCTGACCAGCTGGCTCGTGATCTGAAGCGTGAGCGGTTCTCGGTCGAAGCCATTCACGGAGACCGGCTGCAGTCCGCGCGGATGGAAACCTTGGCTGCGTTCAAAGATGGCAAGGTGCAAGTGCTGGTGGCCACCGATGTGGCGGCGCGCGGCCTGGATATCAACGATCTGCCTTTCGTGGTGAATTACGATTTGCCGCACAATGCAGAGGACTACGTGCACCGGATCGGTCGTACCGGCCGAGCGGGTGCCAGTGGTGTTGCTATTTCATTTGTGACGCCGGAAGATGACAAGTATTTCGAAGCGATCAAGAAGCTGATCAAGAAAGACCTGCAGTTGACCCCGGTTCCCGGCTTTTCGCCTGGAACACATGCACTGCCGCTTCCTACGCGTTCCCGGCCGGGCCCGGCATTGATGGGGGATGTGCAGGTTGAAATACCCCAGCTTCCACCGTTGCCTAAACGCCCGCAACAAATCGCTGCGCTGTTCCTGCCGCCCAAAACGCCGCCCCGTAGTTAAGCTCCATGTCGGTATAAGCAAAAGCCTGTTCGAAATGAGCAGGCTTTTTGTTTTGGAAATTAACCTGGCTAAGGGTATTTGGGCATGTCTCCTGGTGCCGGAATGCACATGATTTTGGCTACAGTTTTTTTGGTAACGGCCTATACTGGGGTACGTTATGTTTTACCGAGACTGGTTCTTGGGCGGCATAACCGCAGGGATAAACCTGCAACTGCAGGCAGTATTGCAAAATGCAAGAAAAGGAAAATATCATGGCAAAAGGTCAGATGCACGGCAACAAGGAAGCAAAGAAACCCAAGAAAGAAAAGGTGCCAGTTGCACCGGCTGCTGGGTTTATTCCGCAAGCCAAGGAAGTGGCAAAAAAGCACTAAGCGATTCGCTGAATTCAGTTTCTTGGTGCACTGATTAACTGAACCCGTAAAAAAACCGGCACTGCCGGTTTTTTTACGGGTGGTGGAAACAGGAATGTGCGCGGATCACGAAAGGAGCGCTTATGCTGTAGTCGACTTTCGTGCGGTGTTTTTTCCAAGTACAGGCGGTTATGGAAACCTTGGCAATAAGCCCAGCCATTGTGTCGTCCTCAACTGCATGCGCTAATACCATGACGCTAGTGGGTTTAAATCCTGTATCCTCGCGCACCGCCTCCGCGGATAGAGAAGGCAATGCTGCATTCAGGTGTCGGCTCGATTTATATCGCTCTGTGAGGTGTCCTTCTTGAACTGTGTCTGCAAAGATTCGATCTTTTGGTTAAGTTCGAGGACACGAGCAATAAAACGTCTGGAAAATGACGTTGCAGATTTTGTGTGGAGTTTCAAACATGCAGATTAATTCACTGCTGCTGCGGCGCCTCTGGTCGCATAACAAAACCCTCGATAGCCTGAAAGTTGCGTTGGGTTTCGGCGGCGTATTGGTGTTTTGTTTTGGACTGGATCACAAACACTGGTTAGTCGGCTTGATCCTTGGCGTGATCGCTGCCGCCTTGGCAGAAACGCAAGACCGTTTTATTGGTCGCGTCAAAGCATTGCTGGTGATGCTGCTCTGTTTCGCCGTTGTCGCATTTTCAGTGCGTTTGCTGTTTCCCTATCCTTGGCTGTTTGCTTTCGGACTTGCTGTCTCGACTTTTTTATTCGTGATGCTGGGGGCGCTCGGCGAGCGCTATGCCACGATCGCTACCGCCTCGGTTATTTTGGCAATCTATACAATGCTGGGAATCTCGCAGCATGTGGGTAATAGCGGTTTTTTCTGGCAGGAACCGGTGCTCTTGCTCTCCGGCGCGGCATGGTATGGCTGCATTTCACTTTTGGCGGTGACTCTGTTTCGGGATCAACCCGTGCGCCAAGCCGTTGCCCGAGTATTTGAAGCGCTCTCTGGTTATCTGGAAATCAAGGCTGGCTTGCTGGAGCCGGTGCGCGGTCGCGATATAAATACTTTGCGCATCACACTGGCAACGCAGAATGGCCGTTTGGTCGGGCTGATGAATCTGGCTCGGCAAATCCTGGTGCAATGGGCGCAATCCCGCCATCCCGCGCGAGGTAGCCGCCGTTTTTTGCTGTGGTATTTCCTGGCACAAGACGTCCATGAGCGGGCCAGTTCGGCACACCATCCTTATTCTGAACTTGCAGATGCATTCGCGCGCAGCGATGTATTATTTCGCTGCCAGCGTTTACTGAATCTGCAGGCAAAGACGTGTAGGCAACTCAGTGAAGCAATCGCACAGGGTGAAGCATTCCATTATGAGCATGAAGGGACGGTGGCATTTGAGGAGCTTAATGCTTCACTGGCAGAAGTTCAGTCTGAAGGTAAACAAAGCAAGGAGTTGATCAATTCACTGGCCGATTTGTGCCGCAACATCAGTGCCATTGAAACAAGCCTTTCGCGAGCCGGTAATCCTGAGGAACTTGCAGAACTTGCCGATAGCACATTGCGGGATTCCGAACCCCAGAACTTATCAGACATGTGGTTGCGCCTTCGTCATCAGTTCACGCCCGCCTCGCGACGGTTCAGGCACGGGTTGCGCTTATCCATTGGTTTGTTTTTAGGTTATGTGCTGCTTCATTTGCTGAATTTGCCTCAAGGCTATTGGGTGATGTTGACGACCGTATTTGTGTGCCAGCCCAACTTTAGCAGCACTTGGGCGCGTCTTGGCCAGCGCATTAGCGGAACTGTGGTGGGCCTGCTTGTCACCACTTTGTTTATTTCAGCTTTTCCTCATCCTCTGGCACAACTCGCACTGCTTTTGGCTGCAGGAGTCGCTTTTTTCGCTACCCGTGCGGAACGGTATGCCTTTGCTACCGCATGCATCACTGCGCTCGTTCTGCTGTGTTTCAACCAGTTTGGCAGTAGTTATGCCTTGATCTGGCCGCGCCTGCTTGATACGTTGCTGGGATGTTTGCTGGCGGTTGGTGTGGTGGCGTTTATTCTGCCGGATTGGCAGAGCCGCCGTCTGCATCGTGTCATGGCACATGCCCTCGATTCCACCGCTGTGTATCTGAGTGAAATCCTGCGCCAATACCATAGCGGAAAGATCGATGACATGTCCTACCGCATCGTGCGCCGTGAGGCCCACAACGCGGATGCCGAACTCTCCAATACACTGACCAGCATGTTGGGGGAGCCGGGGCGGTATAAGCTCGCGCCTGATGCCGCCTACCGATTCCTGTGCAGCAGCCATACGCTTCTTGGTTACGTATCGGCCTTGGGGGCACATCGCGAACGGGTTCTTGTGTGGCAGCATGAGGAAGCTATTCGCGCTCAAGAAACTCGGATTCAAGACCGGTTGACAGAAATTGCCACCGCGCTTGCTACGCACACTCAAATGGTCGCGGACGCACATTTCCCCCATGTTTCACTGGAAGCAGCTTCCCCGTCTGATGATATTGAGGGAGTTGAACGTCGCGTGATGCGCCAACTGGCTTTGATTGAATCACACTTGCCAGAGTTGGCCAATTTGGCGAATGAATTTCCTAGTTAACAAGCCTGCTGCTTTTCTGCGCCGTGTCTTCAATATTCGGAGCACTGTCCAATTCGTAGACGGAATGTTGATGAACTAGAGCATGTTTGTTGGGGTATGCAAAAACTTGTTCATTCACAAACTTTGTTTTTATAAAATCAGTCTGATTTTCCGAATGATTTGTTTTTCTTACGTCGAGGTTCGACCTGGGTTGCCAGAAATTTATTCTCGAGATCGCTTACCGTTATGGCGTCATCCCGCCTTCGTTTTGCCTCTTCGCGATCTCTCGCTGGATCCTTGCCGTCCAGAAGCTGTTTTGCCACATCAGCGGCTTGCGATCGCGCTTCCTCTAGGCTCGTCTCTGTAATATGTACCGATCTTGAGCGTCTTTTGCTTGACTCGCGTACCATAGCCGCACGTACCAGATTTTTAACCTGGTTGGTAGCACTCGTAGAGTAAGTCCATTCAGATTATCTGATAGCCATTCTCCTTGCGGCTTGTCTGTCTTTGCCGCCTTAATGCCAGCAAACGTTAATGTTTTTACGCTAGCCATGAACAACTCCATGTGTTTCATTTGGTCTGATGAAGTTCTCGCAGCTTTTCAGAATGGTCGTTTCCATGGTAGCCACTTGGTAGCCGCCGATGGCGAGAATGAGCTGGAATGATTTGGAAGGTGTGAAAATATAAAATGTTTAAAAACATAATATTGAGTGCAATTGCCCACCATAATACAAGGTCTTTAAAATGCTAGAACACTTCATCGCGGGCAAGGATGCCTCGCTCGAATCCACAATCAGCACCATGCAACAAAAATTGGTGGCGCTGGGTTTTGCTGTGGAGGAGCGTTCCTGGCTGCACCCGGTGGAAAACATCTGGTCGGTGCATCTGCGCGATAGTGATTGTCCGTTGCTGTATACCAATGGCAAGGGTGCTTCGGAGCTGGCAGCACGTGCGAGTGCGCTGGGCGAATTTTTTGAGCGGGTCAGCAACAACTATTTCTGGACTCATTACCACCTGGGCGAGGCTGTAGCCAAGTCATCGTTTGTGCATTTTCCTCAAGAAAAATGGTTTGGGCCCGGCAAGCGCGGTAGCTGGCCGAAAGAGGTCTTAACGCCAGAGCTGCAAAGTTTTTACAATCCGGACGGTGAAGTGAGTGCCGGAATGCTGGTCGATTTGAACTCCGGCAATGACGAGCGCGGTATCTGTGCTATTCCCTATACTCGCTTGCGTGATGGTGCGACGGTGCATTTCCCGGTCAATATCATCGGCAACCTGTATGTGAGCAACGGCATGGCAGCAGGCAACACGCCAGCCGAGGCGCGTGCACAGGCGCTATCGGAAGTGGTCGAACGCTATGTGAAGTTCCGCGTGATCCGCGACGGCCTGTGCCTGCCTGATGTTCCTGAGACGGTGATCGCTCGTTATCCGCAGATCGCAGCCGATCTTGCGGCGCTGCGTGCGGCCGGTTTTGGCATTCTGGTGAAAGATGCTTCCTTGGGCGGGCAGTATCCGGTAATGAATGTCACCTTGCTGAACCCGCGCGATCAAGGCTGCTTCGTTAGCTTTGGTGCACATCCGCATTTTGAAATTGCGCTGGAACGCGCGCTGACCGAATTGCTGCAAGGCCGTGCCTTGGCGGCGCTCGATGGCTTTCCGGCACCGATCTTCGATATGGAAGAAGTATCCAGCACGCCGAATCTGGAAATCCATTTTGTGGATTCAAGTGGCGTGGTGGGCTGGAATTTCCTGAGCGCTGAACCTGACTTTGCATTCAATGATTGGGATTTTGGTGGTGCAACCAAGCAAGATTGCGATTGGCTGGTCGAGCATCTCCATGGCGAAGGGCTTGATATCTACCAAGCTGAGTTTACGCATTTGGGGGTGTATGCCTGCCGCGCCATCGTGCCGGGCATGTCGGAAATTTACCCTGTGGATGACTTGGAATGGGAAAACAATAGCGTGGGCAATCTGGTTCGTCCGGCAATTCTGGACCTGCAGTCGCTGGACCAGGAAGGTTGCACCGAGCTGCTGTTCAACCTGAATGATCTGGATCTGGATAACCAGCGCCCGGTTGCTGCGTTGATCGGACTTGCACCGGATGTCGGTTCTTTGTGGGAATCCTTGCGCGTGGGGGAGTTGAAAACCCTGCTTGCGCTGGCTATTGGCGATATGGAAGAGATTGCCACAGGATGCGAATGGATTCGTCATTTCGGCCAGCTCGATGAAACTCGATTGCGTGTGTATCGTTGCGTGGAGAGTGTGGTTGGTCTGGAAGATTACGAAGCCTATCTGCCGATGCTGAAATTGCTTTACGGTGAAGAGACGCTGCAACAAGCCTTGGCACTGCTGAATGGCGATACGTATTTCTTTGGTTTGGGTGCGCTGGGGGCCAATTTCGAGGCAAGCGCCATGCACCAAAAACTGCTGACTGCCTATGCCAAGGTTCAGGTGCGTAAAGCGGCCTGATCTCTCTGCAACCATAAACGATAAAGCCCGCAAGCTATGCGGGCTTTATTTTTGACGCGTTTGCTCAGCCTGCTGTCCAACCCCCGTCGACATACATGATGTCACCGGTGACAAACTCCGAGCAGGGAGAAAGCAGAAACGCGACCGGCCCCACGAGCAAATGTTTTTCGCACAGCTTGCCCTTGGGAATACGGCTGATGATCCAGTCGTACGCAGCCTTGTCGTCGAGCATGTCCTTGTTGATATCGGTTAGCGTGAAGATCGGTGCAACGGCATTGACATTGATGCCTTGAGTAGCGAATTCGACTGCCAGCGATTTGGTGAGCGTATTGATTGCACCTTTGCTGGCCGCGTAGGCCGAATAGCCGGCCTTGCCCTGTGCGCCGCGTACCGAGGAAATGTTTACGATCCGGCCTGATTTTTGCTGCAGCATGTACTTGCTGACAGATTTGCAGCAGATCATGGTGCCGGTCAGGTTCACGTCGAGCACCCAGCGGAATTTTTCGATATCAAAGTTCACTTGATCTTCGATATAACTCACGCCGGCGCAGTTGACCAAGCCATCAATCCGGCCATATTGGGCCATGACTTTGGCCGTCATGCGGTCAACATCCTGTTCATTGGTGATATCAGCTGCAATCGCCAATGCCGGTTTATTCTGTTTTTTGAACAGTTCAAGCGCCTCATCCAGCAATTTGGAGGATGTTGCCACCAATACCGGTATCGCGCCCAAGCCGGATAATCCGATCGCAATTTCCAGGCCGATGCCACGACTCGCTCCGGTGATGATGCATACCTTGTCGTGCAGACCATACATGTCTTGCAGGCTGTATTGCACGATGAAACTCCTGTTCGATTAAGTGATAAGAATTCAAATGCATGGTTGGAAAAATGGCCCGGCGAGCAGGTTGCTCTCCGGGCCAAACGTATCATGTCTGCTGCTTACTTGGTATCGCGTACCGCATCGATCTGCTTCATCTCTTCTGCACCGCCAAACTGGGAGATGAACATCTGACGCACGCCCTTGGTGGCTTCGGCGAATGGCTTCAGATCCACGTTTTCCACCACTTGCATGCCCGCCT
>JARLJJ010000546.1 GCA_031291275.1 Formivibrio sp. | reverse complement strand
TTCAATTCCGAACAACGCAAATGCAATCCGCATTTTTAAACCCTGCGTGGAATGCATTTGCCACACTATTTACGGGCGATTTATCAAATTGGTGCCGGTGGTGGGACTCGAACCAACACGACTTTTCCCGTGTGCTTATTTGCATAAATGCCAATAAAAGCCAACATATATGACATGCTTGACAGATATGCACGTTACCCGCTATCGTTACCCCGTTATGGCAAGCATACATAAGAGCGAAAACAAACCAAACTGGTTCTGTCATTATTACGACCCGGAAGGGTATCGGCGCAAGCGTAGCACTGGCACAGAAAACGCAAAAGTTGCCCGCACAATCTGTGTCAACATTGAACGTGCGGCAATCCTCACACGACAAGGCAAATTCTCCAATGAAAAGGGATTAAAGCTGATTCGTGAAACGTGCGCGGCTATTGGCGAGACACACGGCAAACTGGCCGCAGACCGTGCCGAAACGGTGTTGAAAGCAGCCGTTGAAGAATTCATAAAGATTGCCGGTGGAGAGTTGACAGCCTACACCGTGCGAAGTTGGCTGGTGTCATGGATTGCAGGGCGCACAGACGCCAGCAAAGCCACACAGATTGAATACAAGCGCATAATTGATCTGTTCCTAAAATATCTGGGCGCAAGGGCAGACAAGCCGCTAACCATCTTGCAGCCTAAACAGATTGAAGATTTCAAATTGCACATTGGCGAGCGTGTCGGCCCGTCCACCGTCAATAAATCAATCAAGGTTCTAAAGGCATCATTCAACAACGCCGTTGCCAAACGTCAGCTTGAATTCTCTCCAGCCGAACACATTGAAAGCATAGAAGTTGAAGAATGCAATCGCCGTCCGTTCACCAGTGATGAATTGAAAAAGGTTTTGCAGGCTGCAAATGCCGAATGGCAGACCATGATTTTAGCCGCGTTTTACACCGGCTTGCGCTTGCGCGATTGTGCAAACCTGACATGGCAGAACATTGAATTGCACACCGGCACAATCAATGTATTGACAGAAAAAACGAAACGTCGCCAAGTCCTGCCCATTGCAGAACCTTTAAGCCGACACTTGCAAACTTTGGCTGGCGACAATCCAACCGCGCCTTTGTGTCCATCCCTGCACGGCAAAAAAGCGGCTTGGCTTTCGGCTCAATTCTACCTTGTCATGGTAAATGCAGGACTGGCAGAAGAACGCGACCACCAAAGCACCGGCA
>JARLJJ010000545.1 GCA_031291275.1 Formivibrio sp. | reverse complement strand
TCCTGAAGCGATTGGACCGGCAAAGGGAAAAGCAAGTTCGTCGGATGGACCAGGCGCCAATCGTGTACAGTCAGGGCATTTCTTCACGTCACAGGGGCAAAGACAGACGACCACTTCCTGTTGGTTTGCCATTCAGTTATTTCGGCCAGTTCCGGAATTATGAAGGACGCAGGCTGATCAACAACCCCTATCGGTCCTGGTTTCAGCGGTTTATTAGCCATCCCATATTTGCTGCGTTTCACTATCCACCGAAGATGTTGCGAAGGCTGAAGGGCATTCGTCGTACGATCCGTTGAGATTGCGCCTAGCTGTCACCACTGAGTTTTCTTCGGGTCTCTCGTTCATTTTCTCTTTGCTCGAAACTGTAAGAGCCTGTTTAAAAAGTGGGCTTTGTGGCTGAAAGACGACGAATCGTGCATTTTGCAATTGTACAAGGGTTTGCGTTCCCCTATTAACCTTGGGATGCGATATACCTCTGATCTCACCCCGTCCGAATGGGACCTCATTTCCTACTGTT
The DNA here is from genome assembly GCA_031291275.1 of Formivibrio sp. Taxonomy (GTDB): domain Bacteria; phylum Pseudomonadota; class Gammaproteobacteria; order Burkholderiales; family Chitinibacteraceae; genus Formivibrio. Next base: position 924 of record JARLJJ010000545.1, on the reverse strand, counting down.
TCCCCAAAGCCTCGAACTTTGGTCGCCCCCGAGAATACTCGTATTTGGAAATCTTCAATGGGATTCTTTACGTCACCAAGACCGGCTGTCAATGGCGCAATGTTCCAAAGGATTTGCCGCCGTGGGGCAGCGTCTATCATTACTACCGCACTTGGACACGCAGTGCGCTGTTGCCGCAGATCCATGCGCATTTACGCGAACAGGTCAGACTCGAAGCTGGCAAAAAGCGACAGCCGACCGCGGCCATTCTCGACAGTCAAACCATTAAGAGCAGTGAGACCAGCAGCGAGCGCGGTTATGATGCCGGCAAGAAGATTAACGGACGTAAGCGACACCTCCTGGTCGATACGATGGGATTGATGCTGATGGTTATGGTCCTGCCAGCCAACGTGCAGGACCGTGATGGCGCACGCCAAATGCTGAATCGTTTCTCTGGGATTTACAAAGCTCTTCGGCTCATCTGGGCCGATGGTGGCTACGCCGGACAGTTGGTCAGTTGGGTCAAAGGGCACATGGGTTGCCTGCTTGGAATCGTCAAACGCTCTGACGATGTGCGTGGATTCAAAGTCCTGCCACGGCGCTGGGTTGTGGAACGAACCTTTGGATGGTTCGGGCGCTATCGCCGGTTGAGTCGCGACTACGAACGACTCGCTTCGAGCGGTGAAGTCATGGCTTATCTCGCGATGACTCGGCTCATGCTTCGCCGCTTGACCCTTTGACATACTTTTTAAACAGGCTCTTAGCTATCCTACCTACTATTGGACCTGCACGAATTATCCGTATCACGGCGGCATTCCCGGAGGTTGCTGGGAGGAATCCTATTATAATTGTGTCCGCGCTTTTTCCAACTACGGCATGCTGGATGCGGCATATACGGCTATCAAGCGTCGCAGCGATGCCTGTGCCCGGGAAGGCGGGTTTTCG
>JARLJJ010000544.1 GCA_031291275.1 Formivibrio sp. | reverse complement strand
GAACCGTTTTGCGTGCAACAGCCCGATTGACATTGGCGTGGAACGCGCTAGCATTTTGGTCCGGTTGGCGTGCTCGTCTATTGGTTAGGACACGGCCCTCTCAAGGCTGAAAGACGGGTTCGATTCCCGTGCGCGCTACCAATCTTCACAACCCCGGTTAAACCCCTTAAAACAAAGGCCTTACCGAGGATTTTCATCACCCGAAATTAGCCACGATTTGACATATGCCGACGCTATGCCTACACTACAGGCATGAATTCGGACACATCAAAGAGCCGAGACGAACGGTTTGAAAAAGAATCTTCCGGCAATGTGACGGTCAAAATTTACAGCCGGCAGCGCCCCACCGCCAAAGGGGAGACGCGGACCATTTGGGAGGTGGCCAACTATGTCAACGGACGCCGCCGGCTCACCAGCTTTAGCGACGCCGCCAGCGCCCACAAGGAGGCCAAGCGCATTGCCGAACTGCTTTCCAGTGGGCAGGCCGTCGCTGCCGGGCTCCGGGCGAGCGAGGCGGCCGAATATGGCAACGCCATTGCCATCCTCCGCAACGCCAACATTGAAACATCCTTGCAGACTGTTGCCGACCGCTACGCCCGCATGGTTGAGATTTACGGCTCTGAGGATGTCATCAAAGCTGTTGAGGTCGCCAAGGAACACAAGCCGGACAATATCACCCCGGCAAGCCTGCAACAAATCGCGGATGAACTGGTCGCGCTCAAAGAAAATCGGCAGGCCAGCGACCGCTACGTTGGCGATCTTCGCGCCCGGTTGAACACCATCGCCAAGCAATTCCCGGTAACCGCCGACATGGTGACTACCAAGGATTTGCAGACCTGGTTTGACGGCATGGACGCCGCCCCCCGCACCGTCCGCAACTTCCGGCAGACCGCTAGCGCACTTTTCAAGTTTGCCGAGGCACGCGGCTACATTGCCAAAGGGAAAAACCCGGTCACTGGCACCGAAGGAATCAAAGCGAAAAACGGCAATCCGATTCAAATTTATTCGCCGGATGAAATGGAAAAGTTGCTGCAATCGGCATCCGCAGATATTCGCATCATCATCGCCTTGCAGGCGTTTGCCGGCATCCGGTCGCAGGAGATTTTGCGGCTTGAATGGGGGGACATCAAACGCGCCCGGGGGCACATTGAACTTGCCGCTGACAAGGCAAAGACCGCTAGCCGTCGCATTGTGCCGATCTTGCCGAATCTAGCGGCATGGCTCAAAGGAACGAAGAAAAAGAAAGGGCTGATTTTCACGCCAAACAATTTGACGGCATTTGACCGGCGCATGAATGCCGAGGCATTTGAGCCGGCGGGCGTAACGCGCAAGGAAAATGCGCTCCGTCACTCCTTTATTTCCTACCGGGTGGCCGATACTCAAAACGTCGCCCAGGTTGCGCTTGAGGCCGGCAACAGCCCGGCAATGATATTCAGCCACTACCGCGAACTGGTCACGCCGGACGATGCAAAGAAATGGTTTGCGATTCAACCGAAGGCCGCACAATGAACACAAAACCAGTAAAGCAGATTATTCCGCTGGCCGCAGGTTTGGCTTGGACTGGTGGCGGACTAATTCAACAGAAACTTGATGGCAGCTTTACAACGCAGGAAACGCTAGGTGGAATCCTTGCCGGTGAAACCGTTGGCGACATGTTCACGGCCTTTGATTGCGTCGGCTGGCAGCGTCAAGACGTGCGGCTTGTGCCATTGCGTGAACGGCTGGCGATGCGAAACGAGCTTTGCCGCGCCGGACAAATTCCGATTGTGCCGGAAACCACCGAACGCGGTGGCGAGTTTCTTCAATCCGTTTTGGATGCTGGCGGCGAAGGGGTCGTAATCAAGTCTTGGGATTCAAGCTATTTCACTCCGATGCTGGCGGCGAAGCGGATTGAAACTTGGGTTGGTCGCATAGTCGGATTCAACAGCGGGCAATCGGTTCGCATTGTGGACAACATCAGCGGGCAGGCGCGCGGCAACCTGCCTTTGTTCGGCGGTCGTGCCGACCAGGTACGCGTTGGCAGTGTGGTAAAAGTTGAAGGCTTCGGATTGCACCGGAGCGGGCTTATCCGCGAACCAAGAATTTGCAAGGACACTGCCACAAGTTGGTTAATTCAGTACTAACGCCATGAAAAAGAAAATTTCCAAGCCAGAAAGTCTATCCTCTTTGGAGGACTTCCCATTTGTGCTGCCGGGCCACGATGAAAACCGTTGCCGCAAGAAATATGTTAGCATTGATCCCGCGCCCGCCGCGCCTCTTGTCGGCCGGGAATGGCTTGAGCGTGAAGCGCTGTTCAAACAATTGCCAAATGAAAAAAGCGTCGTGAAGAATTCCGCTGTCGCGGCCAAAGCAATCAATTCGCTGGCGCTTCTTGCCTGCGCAGGGGATGGCAAGGCTTTGTGGGAGTTTGCGAAAATTGTAAGCGACGCGGCCGACATGTTGAATCAGATTGCCGAAACGAAACCAGAGGCGGTCAAACCCTTCGCGCGGAAAATTGTCAATTGGCCGATGTTCCGAAGCACGCAACCCCATCTTTGTGACGATGACGCCTTGCTGGAAAAAATTGAACTTGGAAAGAATACTGGTATCGCGCTTGATAATTCCAAGAAGTGGAAGCCCAATCGATTCAGCTTGGCCGCTTCCAGCCTGATACAATACTTGGAGCGTCGACGCCTTCAATCCCAGGAATTTCTGCCGCCATTCAACAAAGATACCCATGATCAATGGTGGGAAAAAGGCAAAGTGATTTTACTCGCGCGTTATCCTAAGCTGGAAGAAGTCGCCGAACTCGATGCACTAATAACAGCGAAAACAAAACGTAGATTTCCAAGCCAGCGCCGCGCCGCAATCCTTGACCAAATCAAGGTGAGCTTCTTGAATCTTGCCAAAGACCCGCACAAAAAGGCCAAAATCCACGAATGCGATTGCGGTAATCCAGCCACGCAGAAAATCAACGGTGAATGGATTTGCGAACGCTGCCAGAAAGAAACCACAAGATAGAGGAGCGGAACCGCAGAAGATTGAGTTGTCAGAGTTGAGCCCTTTGCACGGATAAGTCTTGTCGCGCCATGATGCGGCATGCTTAATACGCAATCTGACTTATCACAGGGCGTCGAAATCTTCGACGACACACAGGCCGCCGCTTACGTCGGCGGGATTAAACCGCGCGCAATTCGCGATTGGCGGACTCGGCGCGGGCTTCCATTCATCCGAATTACGGCGAAGGTGTGCCGAATCCGCCGGGCCGACTTGGACAAGTGGCTTTCCCGGCATCAGGTGGCAATCACAAAGGGGACCGTATGAGATCCCACCCCTTAAACGCCAGCGGTCGGCGGAAAATTGAAAGGGCCATCCGCAATGGTTGGCAACCAGGATTACCACCAAGCGATTTTTACCGGCGTAAAAAACGACGCGCCAGCCGACAGGAGGCGGTCGAAAGTGAATGATACCCTTCAATTCCCGCTGCCCCTACTCGCGTACAAAGAGAACCACCACGACCGATGCGAGGCGATTATCACCTATGCCACCATCGCGACGGGGATGCACCGCTTGGGGGTTCTTTCACCGCCGCAGATTGAGCAGGAGCTGGACGGCGAAAATCTGCCGAAACGAAACCGCGAAGTCAGCGACGAACAGATCAGAATCATAGCGCTCGGTTGTAAGTGGTGCGGAATTTGCCGCCCGGAAACCGCCAGCCAAGCGGTGTGGCGCTGGGAGCGATACCAAGCGGTGGAAAATTTTCTGCACTCATGGAAGGCGGCCGGCCGCACCATTCCTTGGACGCGTGTCCGGAAAGACATGGTTTTTGAGGCCCGCGATGGTACCGAAAAAACTTACCATCGGTTTGCGGCTCTGTGCGCAGTCAATGCCGCCATTGGCTCAAAACTGTTCGCGGTCGTCACCCGCAACCGCATCCGTGCCGGGATGCTTGGTTACGCCAGCGGGAAGCTTCTCTTTGGCGATGGCGGGAATCTCACGGCAGAGGGTCGCACTTTGCTGGAAAGCCGCGCCGATCAGCAGCGGCAACCGATCAGCACAAGTCAGGCGCGGACCTTGTTGGACAACTTCGTCAAGACAAGGTTGCTGAACCGCTTCACGCCCTATCGGGGCAGCTTCACCTATTACTCGAAAAACAATCCCGAGGACCCCGCCAACATGACGGCGGAAAAAATCGGGGCCGCCCTGTTGGCTCGCGCCCAACGCACCAGCCAGAATCCAAAGTTGCAAATCTTGGGTGAGCAGATCAGGCAGGCGAAGCAAGGCAAACCCCTATTAAGTGGCGATGTTCTATTAAGTGGCGACTTTTCCGAAGCGTCGCCACATAATACAAGTTCGCCACATAATGGGGAAGCCTCCACCCAGTCGCCTCCCGATCACCACCTGATCGCCACCCAGTCGCCACTTAATGCTGCTCTGAATGCTGCTCTGAATGCTACAGAGAATGCTCCTTTAAATGCGGAGCGCATACTTCCTTTTTCAGAACCGACTCTAAGAGACGTGGAACACCACATGGAAGGAAAAATCGCGGACCCGGTTATGTACGCAAGGATATGGCTCGGAGTGATGAAGAAACGAGGATGGAGGGACACTAATGGCATACCGCTGAATGATTGGAAAACCTATGCAGATGAATGTTGCAAACCTCAATGCACAAAATGAACACCAGCCAGCCAGACCAACCAATTGTATCCGCCAGACCTATCGACTGGTCACAAGGCATTGAATGCCGCTTTTTTCAGTTGTCCGCCGTGCTGGCCAAGGCCAAGGCAGCCGGATACCACGCAAGCCTCATGGTGTGCATCCGGGGCGGCTATAGGCTGACGTTCCAGCGTGAAGCCACATTGCACCAAGTGGAAGCGAAACGCCCCGCACAGGCGAACATGGTAGCGGCAAATGGACTCTGAGCGCCTCTGGATATGATGCCATCCGATACAATTACAGACGAAAAAGGAAACATGGCCTGTCCAGCCAGCCGAGCCATGAGAAGCCCGCTTAGCGATGAAAGCGAATTGCACTTTGCGCCCGCTGCCGAGCTGAAGGCCAACAAGGGCATTTGCTCAAAGTGTGCCGCCGCTTTTCGCGCCCACAACAGGACCTTGTTAACGGGCCAAAAAGTTGAGACACCATCCGTCATTGAAAAGCATCACAATCTTTCAATCATTGATGACCACGTCGCATTTGCTGATGGCGGCGAGCTCGAAGGCGTCGTGGATTTCGACTGGACCGCCGTCGATGGAGATCTGAAAGAAGCATCTACAGACGCGCGACGCGACGCAGCAGAGCTGATCGGCACGATATTCCGGTGGGCGTTTAGTGACAAAATTAAGCTTAAGACCGCAGTCGCGCGGCTTTGCGTAATTGCGACAGCCCTAAACCCGGAACTCGTAAATCGCAGGACGTTTTCTGAGATTGGCAAAGAGCTTCGAATGTCGAAACAGTCGATAAGTTTCCATACCACGCGATTTCAGAACCATTTTAACCTTAAGCTTCCGCAAACTCGGAGCGCGGCGGGCCGGGCCGCCATGAGCAGGTCGCAAATGGGGCACCCGGCGACGCACACGACGAAGCGGGGCCGACGGGGGGTGGCAAGGAGGGGGTACGTCACATGAAAGCTATCAGCCTCGCAGGCACCAGTCTAGTTACAAAACCGTCGACATTTAACGCACGCAGCGCAAAAAAACCGTGATTCGCTGAAATTTCACTAACTATGGCAAAAACGACACAAACCGCCCGCGCCGAAAACAAGATCCGTATGCACGGGCCGTTGCGATTATGATTCGAGCCGTCATGCGGCCTGTCCACCGTCACCCGGCGAAATCGAGCCAGATTTATGAAAAATCAGCCAAGTGAGTCAGCAACAACCCGGCAAGAATTTCTCGCCAGCCTATTCAAGGCCTACAGCGAGGCTAGACCGTTATCATTTCTTCGGCAATGGAGGCCGGAAGACTTGCT
>JARLJJ010000543.1 GCA_031291275.1 Formivibrio sp. | reverse complement strand
CAAAACCCCAAAACCCCAAAACCCCAAAACCCCAGAGTGCCACATGATTCCGAAATCAAATCCCCACGCAATGCATGCCCTCAACCTGTATATACGCAAATTCACCTAAATATCTTTCTAAATTGCGCACCATTATCGAAGTTTTCAGGGGGTCAACATCGACTCGCGCATATCGAATTACGCTTCTGTGATGCAGTAGGAAAGCACATTGAAGGAGCTCCCACATATATGCTGCAAAGCCTCAAACGACTTGGCCGCGTGCTGCTTCCACCCGCCGAACGGCTGCAGTCCAGCGCAAGAAGGTTTGTGGTCAACGCTCAGACAGATCGTCGCCTCGACACCCTCGATCCATTGTCCCACGCCCACGATCTTGTCCCAGTAGTACTTGTTGCTTTCCACAAACACCTTGATCTGCCTCGACGTAAACGAATCGATCATGATCCTCAGGAATCGGAGGTTTACAGCCGTGTTTTTGTCCCATTGATCCCCCGTGACCAGGTGTGTCATCCCATCAGTCTATACGGAACTCTGCCGTTGATGCTGGGCGTTGAGGTTCTGCCTATATAGTCTGAGACCTCTGCAATACCTCTCTATTATGGAGTGACATGTATGATGGCGGCCTGCGGCTGCGTTCCCATGGCATTGAGCACAGTGGCCACCTCCTCCTTAGCGTTGTCGCACCTCACGCACGGAGTCATGTAGGGGAGCGGAGCGATGCCAGCGGCACGGAGTTTTGCGGCGTTCTCGCGAAGGTTCGGATCGACCATGCCCAACTTGAGGTTGCCTCTGATTATGACGTCGGTCTGGTTTGCGGCGAGACAGGAGGCATCGACGATCTTTTCCGAGGCCTCGTACATGAAGCGCGTGGCGCGGGCGCTGGCAAGACTGAAGAGTGCGGCGGTGAGGATTAGCAATTGGATAGAACCCATTTTGTTGTGGTAATATACTGCAAATGACGATAAGGCAGCTAATATAGATGCGCTTGCGTCACATGGTTATATGCTTTACTCCACGGATCATTTGAGCGAATTCTATACTGCAATATTCTCGCATTTTCATGCAAGAATCGTGGATTGGGTTTATCCAAATTCATTCTCGAAGCAATTTGAGCACTATCGTATAATAACGGTCTGATCCTCCCATGCTGAGGTCCCGGCTCGAGGAACACAACTCTTGTGCTTTTTGCGATGGGCGGT
>JARLJJ010000542.1 GCA_031291275.1 Formivibrio sp. | reverse complement strand
CTACGCACTTCTTAACGCGAGGATTGGAACGAGTCCGAACGGAAATGAGCCTGCATATCCTCGCCTATAATTTGAAACGAATGATGAGCTTGATGGGAAATGCAGGATTAATAGCGGCAATGAAGGCCTGAAAGGGCTTTTTTTGCTTCTGAATGACAACATTCAAGCGTTAACTTCATCGCCGCCAAGTTTGGCAGGCAGAGGCCGACTGAAAATGTCGGTTTGAATTTTGTTTTTACACAGTCTGGGCCAACAGCTATCGCGAACGTTGCACTTGCATGCGATGGCCGCAGCGCCAATCGGCGATGTGAATCCCTCTGTTCGGAAGGTTCTATCAAAAGCTGAAGTTTCGCGAATCGTTGGTATCTGTGCTCAATGGGGGTGGCCTCTGGAGGCCAAGAAAATCGCGAAATTTCCCTATGCAGTCGAACAAGAAGGAATTGTTTGCACTAGCGCCCAATATTTTTCAGTAATGACCGCGCTAGAACGTATGGAGCTGTCACTGATCTCTGAGCGCGAAATGGAATTGATCAAAACACTCAAAGTAAACAGCGGTCAAACAGATCAGGTTTAGCCATGACCAAGAAAATTGAACCGAGTGCAAGCCTGTCTACTCCTATTTCTGAACTTGAAACTCCACACAAGCCGAAATACAAGTTAGAGGATTTGTTGGCTCAAATGCCACAAAACGCCAAGCCCACTGCGGAAGATAAAGCTTGGCTAGATATGCCTCCCGTTGGAAAAGAAGAAATTTGATCAAGTGCGTTGAATCGGATTGATGGAGACAGAGCGACAAAATGTTGGTTTTCCTGGACACTGAATTCACGGACTTCATCGACTTCGAACTCATCAGCATCGGCATGGTGAGTGAGGACGGTCAGCATGAGCTGTACCTTGAAGTGCAGGATTTCGACCGATCGAAGTGCAACTCTTTCGTCCAGTCTGCAGTCTGGCCACAGCTAGGCAGAATGAATGATGCGAAAGTGACCAAGGCAGAACTGCAATCCCGGCTGCGTAGCTGGTTCGCTACCTTGCCATGCCATGTGACTTTGGCCTGCGATTCTCAGCATGACCGTGATTTACTGGCCGATGCCCTGGATGGTGAATGGCCTGAGAATTTACAGGGCTGGTTTGATTTTCGCCCAATGATTGATGTCGGCATCTTCAATCGAGCGATCGCGCATTACCACACACCAGACAAACCTTGGCACCATGCCCTGTACGATGCACAGGCCCATCGCGCCGGCTGGATTGATAGCCAACTCAATGTGAGCAAGTAATGCGCATTCATATCAAGTCGCGCGCTAAATAAACGCAGGACGATGCGCCATGAAGTTATTTCTCGACACAGAATTCACCGGGCTTTCCCGGCCAATGCTCGAACGCAAGCTGATCCCCCTCGCGCTCGTGGGAGAGGATAGAAGCTGCTATTTGGTCTGTAGATCCAGAAAAGATACTTTGTGGGCTGGTTGCCGGCCGGGTAAGTAATGGGCGTCTGATGGCTACGATCCACTACATTGAAAGCAATCCAGAGCTGCAAACTCCGTTGCGCGGGGTGATCGCTCAAATTGCCATTCGCTACCTTGAGCTACATGCCTTCGCGCTGGAGTGTCAAATTATCGGAATGGCAAACCCTGTTGCCGGGCTTGTGAACTTTTATCGGGATTTGGGGTTCACACGACAATATCAAGGAGATTTTCATGAAAACCAAGAGCCCACACAAATTCGTCATTGTTTCGACTGGCAAGCTTAAAGAGCAAGAGCCAAGCGAAGCGTTGCGCGTTCGTCTCTTGGCATATGCGAAGAAAACTCGCCCAAGCTTCCGTGCATCTTTGTCCGTTCGCCCCGAGGGGGGTGATGAAGAGTTGCAAGGCGTACTGGCCGGGCAATGTGTGGGGCAATATCCCCCCCATAAAAGAAAGCTCAAACACGTTTGAAATGGCTTTCAGCCGAACAGTTAGGCACACGCGATTGCCTTGGGAAGCAATATCGGTAATACCACACGAAGATCAAACTCATGAAAACGCCAGCGCAATATTCGTACTGACATCATAGACTGGCCGTTTGGTTTTACTGGGTGATGCCACTTGCAAAAACTATTTGTCGAAGCGCCCAACCAGGGGAATGGCGCCTGGCGGATAGACGCGCGCACATAGCAGTCTACCTCTCATCGTAAAAAGGCCTCGCAATTGCAAGGCCTTTTTTGTTCGTTTCATCCTAAGAAATGCAGCTTTATGTGTCGTTGGACGCAGATTTCATCTTTTGGCTAACAACAATTTCAACTTTTGACTTTGAAATTTCAATCTTTCCGATAAACAACAGTAGCTATTAATCCCAGTTCAGCGCCCCGCCCGTCTGGTATTCCGTGACCCGCGTTTCAAAAAAATTCTTTTCCTTTTTCAGGTCAATCATCTCACTCATCCAAGGAAACGGATTTGAAACGCCGGGAAACAATGGCTCCAGTCCGATCTGTTGCAAACGGCGGTTCGCAATAAAGCGCAGGTATTCCTTGAACTGGGCGGCATTCAAGCCCAATACGCCACGAGGCATTGTGTCTTCAGCGTAGGCATATTCGAGGTCTACCGCTTTGCGGAACAAATCATACAGTTCAGCCTTGAAAGCTTCCGTCCAAAGTTGCGGATTTTCCAGCTTGATGGTGTTGATCAGATCAATGCCGAAATTACAGTGCATGGATTCATCGCGCAGGATGTATTGGTATTGTTCTGCCGCACCGGTCATTTTGTTCTGGCGCCCCAGCGCCAGAATCTGCACAAAGCCCACATAGAAGAACAACCCTTCCATCAGGCAAGCAAATACGATAATCGAGCGCAATAATTTCTGATCGGTTTCCAGTGTGCCGGTCTTGAATTGCGGATCGGTCAGCGCATCAATAAATGGGATCAGAAATTCATCCTTGTCACGGATGGATTTTATCTCGTGATAAGCGTTGAAAATTTCACCTTCATCCAGCCCCAGGCTTTCGACGATGTACTGGTAAGCGTGGGTGTGAATTGCTTCTTCAAAGGCTTGACGCAGCAGGAACTGGCGGCATTCAGGTGCAGTGATCTGGCGATAGGTGCCCAGCACGATGTTATTGGCGGCCAGGCTGTCGGCAGTCACAAAGAAACCCAGGTTGCGCATCACCAACCGGCGCTCGTCTTCAGTCAGGCCGTTGGGGCTTTTCCACAATTCGATATCACGTTGCATGTTCACTTCTTGTGGCATCCAGTGATTTGCACAAGTAGCGAGATATTTTTCCCAAGCCCATTTGTATTTAAAGGGCACCAACTGGTTTACATCGGTCGTGCCATTAATGATGCGCTTGTCGACCACGTTCACGCGATTAGCCACCGCAGCAATCATTGAACCGGACTGAGGGGCATCAAGGTGCGGTGCCACGGCTGGCGCGGCAGCGGTTGCGATATCGTCATCAAAACTGAGCATGGTGATGTTGTCTCCCTTAAAACTAATTGGTTGTAGTGCGTGCCGGCGGCAACTTTACAGTGATATTGGAAAAATCATGAACGCTCTGTCTTTCAGTTAGATCGTTGAAATCGCGTCGCCGAGTATCGGTGCGACTGAAGCTAGGTTCAAAATTGAGTGATACGTGATAATCGCCGAGATATAGCACTTCGCCATCGGCCAGGTCAAAACCCTCATCCAGGGCAAAGCTGGAACGACTGCGAAAACTCATTCCACTGAAAGAATCATCAATCCAACTACCATATAGCTCAGTGACACGATAACTACCCACAGGCAGAGCGACCACATGCAACTTACCAACTCCGTCTTTTTCTTTGTCTGGTGCGCGGATAAGACTTGTGTTGGTCTGTGCATCCAAGTGCATTTCGCTAGTCTGCCCATGCAAGAGAATACCGGCGTCTGCTCCTTGGTAATTCAGCGTATCCAACGTAACAGCTGCAATCACGTAGCCCTGCCCAGGAGGCGGAACAAGCCTGCCATTTTCAACATGTAACGGCGCGGCACAGGCTGCAAGCAGGAACGCTGCAAAGCAGATAATCAAGGTACGCATTATTGCGCCTCCTGCCGATTTTCCCATTCCAGCGCAATGCGGCCGACTTCATCTTGCCAGCGGGTCTTGTCGACATCGCGCAGCCAACTGGCTTCAAAACTATTCATGACGAGTGTGACTACGTCATCATCATTCAGGTTCAAAGCTTCGCGACAGGCCAGTAGATTGTCGTTCAGGTACCCCCCAAAATAGGCAGGATCATCGGAATTCACGGTTACGCAAACCCCGGTATGCAACAGGTCTAGCAGGTTATGGGCATCAAGCCGAGTCACCACGTTCAGTTTCAAGTTGGAAAGCGGGCAAATTGTCAGCGGAGTTTTTTCTTGAGCCAGACGATGGACCAAATCGGGTTCTTCCGTGCAACGAACACCGTGATCAATCCGTTTAACTTTCAAGATATCCAGCGCATCAACGATGTAGCTTGCTGGACCTTCTTCGCCTGCATGCGCCACGGCAGGCAGTCCGAGGGCCCGGCAACGAGCAAAAAGTCTGGCAAATTTTTCCGGTGGATTGCCTTTTTCACCTGAATCCAGTCCTACGCCGTGTAATCTGCCCAGATACGGGAAAGCCGTTTCAAGCGTTGCAAAACCTTCGACTTCCGATAAATGGCGCAAAAAACACATGATCAGGCGCGAGGTCATTCCAAACTTGTGATGAGCATCAGCCAGCGCGCGTGTAATCCCATCAAGCACAGTGACAAATGCAACACCGCGGGCGGTATGCGTTTGCGGATCAAAGAATATTTCCGCATGCACCACATTATCGGCATGAGCACGTTCGCAGTAGGCCAAGGTCAGATCGTAAAAATCTTGCTCTGTAACCAATACGCTGGCACCGCTATAGTACAAATCCAGAAAAGCTTGCAAATCTTCAAAGTGATAAGCGGCACGAAGGGCTTCAACATTGGCATAGGGCAACTTGATTCTGTTGCGCTCGGCTAGTTGGAACATCATTTCTGGCTCCAACGTGCCTTCGATATGTACATGCAGCTCTGCTTTGGGCAGGACACATATCAATTCATCAATTGCAAGCGGATTCATGTTTATTTCCTCGGTATAGGGATAGATCCAGTGTAGACCCAAGCCCGCGCCGTGGGTACTGCTGGAAACCGTACTTTACAGCAAGGCTTCCAGAACTATTTCTTTTGCTTACTTATTTAATGTTGCTTATTTACTAACCATCCATACATTTGATTGAAAACAGTCTTTGATGGTTGCCTTAAACACGACTAATGCTTCGCTCACTTTTATTGGCAAGCCTCACATTCAGGATTGTCTATCGAGCAAAACTTGGCATCTGTTGCCGGCTCAGTACTCGTCGTCGCTCCGCCATCTATCGCCACAGCGTTAAGCTCGCCTCCACGGCCAGTAGATTTTTCTGCCGCAGTCGCTGCCATCGTTCGCAGGTAATAAGTGGTTTTCAGGCCACGAATCCAGGCATGCTTGTAGAGTTCGTCCAGCTTCTTGCCAGATGCGCCAGCCATATAAATATTCAGACTTTGGGCCTGGTCAATCCACTTCTGGCGGCGAGAAGCCGCTTCCACCAGCCAGCGCGGCTCCATCTCGAAAGCGGTGGCATAGATATCGCGCAGGTCTTGCGGGATACGGTCGATTTTGGATACCGAGCCATCAAAATATTTGAGATCAGAGATCATCACTTCATCCCAAAGCCCGCGTGATTTCAGATCATTCACCAAGTAATCGTTGATCACGGTGAATTCGCCCGACAAGTTCGATTTCACAAACAGGTTTTGGTACGTCGGCTCGATTGATGCGGACACACCCACAATATTGGAGATAGTCGCGGTGGGCGCAATGGCCACACAGTTGGAATTGCGCATGCCATATTGCTTGATGCGTGTACGCAGCGCAGCCCAGTCAAGCCGTTCGCTGTCGTCATACTCCAGATATCCGCCGCGCTCTTCCTTGAGTAGTTTGAGCGAATCCTTGGGCAAGATGCCTTTGTCCCACAGGCTGCCAGCAAACGAAGAATAAGTACCTCGTTCCGCCGCCAACTCAGTCGAAGCCCAGTAGGCGTAATAACAAACCTGTTCCATCGAGACATCGGCAAACTCGACTGCGGCATCCGAGGCATATGGCAGGCGCAACTGGTACAGCGCTTCCTGGAATCCCATGATGCCCAGGCCTACTGGGCGATGTTTCAAATTGGCAGTACGTGCCTTGCGCACCGGATAAAAATTGATGTCGATGACGTTATCCAGCATGCGCATTGCCGTTTTCACGGTCTTGGCCAGTTTTTCACTATCAATCCGGCCATCCTTGATGTGATTGACCAAGTTGACCGAACCCAGATTACACACCGCTATTTCGTCATCATTCGTGTTCAATGTGATTTCAGTACACAGGTTGGAGCTATGCACAACTCCGACATGCTGTTGCGGGCTGCGGATGTTGCATGGGTCCTTGAAGGCAATCCACGGATGACCGGTTTCAAACAACATGGTCAATATCTTGCGCCACAAGCTCAGTGCAGGCAGTTTCTTGGCGATGCGCATTTCGCCGCGTGCCGCTTTTTCTTCATAGCGCTTGTAGGCGGCTTCGAATTTTTTGCCGGTCAGGTCGTGCAAATCAGGCACTTCGGAAGGACTGAACAAGGTCCAGTCACCGCCTTCCATTACCCGGCGCATAAAGAGATCGGGAATCCAGTTGGCTGTGTTCATGTCATGTGTGCGGCGACGGTCATCGCCAGTGTTCTTGCGCAACTCGAGAAACTCCTCGATATCGGCATGCCAGGTTTCCAGATAAGCGCAGACTGCACCCTTGCGCTTGCCGCCCTGGTTCACTGCCACGGCAGTATCGTTCACCACCTTGAGGAACGGCACCACACCTTGCGATTTGCCATTGGTACCCTTGATATGGCTACCCAGCGCACGCACGGGTGTCCAATCATTTCCCAAACCGCCGGCATATTTGGACAGCAATGCGTTTTCCTTGATGGCTTCGAAAATGCCATCCAGATCATCGTCCACCGTGGTTAGATAGCAGCTCGACATCTGGCTGTGGCGAGTACCAGAGTTGAACAGTGTGGGGGTCGAAGACATGAAGTCAAACGTGGAGAGCACGTTGTAAAACTCAATAGCCCGCGTTTCTCGGTCAGCCTCGTTCAACGCCAGCCCCATGGCTACGCGCATGAAGAATGTTTGCGGCAGTTCGATCCGTGTGCCTTGCACATGCAGAAAATAACGGTCATACAGTGTTTGCAAGCCAAGGTAGCCAAACTGGTAATCGCGTTCGAATTTGAGCGCTGCACCTAGCTTGGCAAGATCGAATTGAGCCAGCTTTTCATCTAGCAATTCGGCTTCGATACCTTCACGGATCAGGCGGGGAAAGACTTCGGCATAGCGGCTGGCCATGTCTTCGTGGCTGGTTTCCACGCCGAGCACTTCATGGCGCAGGCTGTCCAGCAACAGGCGCGCCGTCACCTGGCTATAGGCCGGGTCTTTTTCAATCTGAGCACGCGCAGAAAGAATCACTGACTTGCGCACTTCTTCGACCGGCACGCCGTCGTAAAGGTTTTTGAGCGTTTCGCCAAGAATGGCTTGTGGGTCAGTAATGCGCTCAAAACCCAGGCAGGAAGATGCAATCACCGCTTTGAGTCGGCCTAAATCCAGCGGACGAGCACTACCATCTTCATAACGAACGTTAATTTCATGATGCACTTCCGGTTCATGCCGGGCTGCACGTTGCTTGGCATGCTCCTCGCGATACAGTACATACGCACGAGCCACATCGTGTTCGCCTGAGCGCATCAGTGCGAGTTCAACCTGATCCTGAATATCCTCAATATGAATAGCACCGCCTTCAGGCTTGCGCCGCATCAGTGCGGAGACAACCGTATCTGTCAAGGACGCAACATGTTCGCGTACGCTGGCGGAGGCACCGGAACGAGCCCCTTGCACTGCAATAAAAGCTTTGGAGAGAGCAACTGAAATTTTTGCCGGCTCGAAATCCACCACCATTCCATCGCGGCGAATAACCTTGTAGTGCACCAGCGCTTCATTTCCACGGTCGAATTGAAGGTTTTCCACCGCGCCAGCAACGGCACCGCTCTCCAGGCTTGCGTACATGTTCGTATCCTTGTGTTAGTTGTTCCACTGGGCGCGTTACACCATATGTTGTGCTTTGCTCCATCACTAGACACAAATGCTAGTGCCAAATCACGATAAACGCAACGACAATTATTCTTGTTTACAAGAAGTGCATGAGAAAACAACAGGTAGACATCGACGCGAAAAATTAAAAAACGGCGCACTCGGCGCCGTTTCTCAAAATCATGCAATTAAAGACGAATCAGTGATGATGACCGTGCTCGCCATGCACATGGCCATGGCCAATTTCTTCATCGCTTGCAGCCCGAACGCTTTCCACCTTGGCGACAAAGCGAATTGTCATGCCCGCAAAAGGATGGTTGCCGTCTACCACGACTTTATCTCCATTAATCTCTGTGACACGGAAGAACATGACGTCACCGGACACAGGATCGTCGGCTTCGAATACCATGCCAACTGACACTTCTTGAGGGAAGACACTTTTTTCTTCCATGCGAACCAGTTCGGCTTCATATTCGCCAAATGCATCTTCCGGCACCATGACGACTTCGACATTGTCACCTGCTGCCTTGCCATGCAAGGCTTCTTCAACTGGAGGAAGAATATTGTCATAACCGCCATGCAGGTATGCGATGGGTTCTTCAGTTTCGTCGAGCAGTTTCCCTTCGGTATCGAACATCCGATAGTGAATCGTTACGACAGAATTTTTAGCAATTTGCATGGGTATCTATCCTGTATTGGAAAGTGGATCTCCCTGTCCGACGCCAAGCTGCGTGAACAGGTGGTAAAACGAATCTTAGCATGTGTCCGGAAAACCTTCTTTTCAAGAACGTGACAAGCCGGCAAAGTAATTCTATAAAACAGCCAAGACCCACCCTATCAGGCGAAGATCATGCCCGATTCAGAGATACTTCAACGATTTGATACCCTCGCAGGCTACCAGGCGGCAATTCAAGTATTGATTGCTGGTGCTCAAAAACGATTATGGTTTTGTGAGCAGACATTAAGAGAAAGTGGATTGGGTAGCCGCATGCAACATGACATGCTTGTACATTTTTTACGTGCATCTGCCACCAGCACAATACGTATTCTGCTCACCCGTACGGAGTATCTGCTTCAGGAATGCCCACGCTTACTGCAGTTATTCAATCAATTCCCCCATCGCCTTGAAATTCGTACTCCCATTGAGTTAACAGCAAATGAACAGCAGTGTTATGTAATTGCCGATGAAGGCCATTATCTAAAACGCTACCATTCTGATTGGTTACGTGGTGAATACGGGATTGATCGACAGGAGGCTGCTGTACTGGAGCAACGTTTCAATTTGTGGTGGGAACAGGCATCAACACCTAGCGAGATGCACCAACTAACGCTCTGAAAACCGCGCGAAGCTTCATTTTTGGCTTGTAACTCCATCTTCATGTCGCATAGCAATATTTACATAGGAATTTCGTCCAAGCCCCTACCCTAACGTGTATTTCGTGTTAGAATTCTGCCCGTCGGTCGTCCAGTGCTGTTGTATTTACTACAAAGATTTCCAGCCGTCGACAACGGTCGACTGCATGTAATTGATTCACTGGTTGTTTTATATCCAACTCCCTTTTGCAAAAGGTAAATAGAATGAAAAAATTTCTGCTCGTTGCTTTGCTGGCCCTCGGTTTGATCGCTTGCTCCAAGAAAGAAGAAGCTGCTCCTGTTGCTGCTGAAGCTTCTGCCCCTGTTGCTGCTGAAGCTTCCGCTCCAGCAATGGACGCCTCCGCTCCAGCAATGGACGCTTCCGCTGCAGCCGCATCGGATACTGCTTCTGCTGCCAAGTAATTCCGGCTGCCAGTGCAAAAAAGCCGACCGCAAGGTCGGCTTTTTGTTTTATGCTTGTACCCAACGCATAGCGTGAAACCGCATAAGATTCCAGCCCAGATATGATATGATATGAACAATACAAACGTCGACGCTTCTGAAATAGCTAAATTCTCGGCACTCGCCCATAAATGGTGGGATCCAGAAAGTGAATTCAAACCGCTGCATGATATCAATCCCGCGCGCCTTAATCTGATTGAAAATCACGCAAGCCTTGCCGGACAACAGGTTCTTGATATCGGCTGCGGCGGCGGCATTCTTGCAGAAGCAATGGCAGCCAAGGGAGCCCATGTTACCGGAATCGACCTCGCTGAAAAATCACTCAAAATTGCAAAATTGCACCTGTTTGAATCCGCGTTAACGGTGGATTACCAGCATATTGCCGCTGAAAAAATGGCAGATGCAAAACCCGAAAGTTTTGATATTGTGACTTGCATGGAAATGCTTGAGCACGTTCCAGAGCCCTCGAGCATCATCAACGCATGCGCTCAACTAGCCAAACCTGGTGGCTGGATTTTTCTATCCACCCTTAATCGCAACCCCAAAAGTTACCTGATGGCGGTACTTGGTGCAGAATATGTACTGAATTTGCTCCCTCGCGGCACCCACGACTACATGCGCTTTGTAAAACCATCAGAACTTGCCCGCATGACCCGCGCAGCAGGACTGGAAACAATCGAAGTGGCTGGTATGCATTACAACCCATTCAGCCGTAAAGTCACATTGAATCAAGATGCCCGTGTGAATTATTTAGTTGCCTGCAGGAAACCTGCATGATTACTGCCGTTCTCTTTGATCTCGACGGTACGCTGGCAGATACTGCGCCCGACTTGGGCCTAGCGCTCAACCGTCTATTGGCCGAAGAAGGATATCCGCGGCAGGATTATTCCGATATTCGCCCCACAGCCAGCCATGGCGCGCGCGGACTAATTGAACTCGGCTTCGGCATTGGACCAGATCATCCTGACTTCATCCGCTTACGCGCCCGATTCTTAGAACTCTATGAAGCATGCTATTGCGAGGAAACAAAACTTTTCGATGGCATGGATACACTTTTGCAAGTTATTAGCGAACGTGGTTTGGCATGGGGCATTATTACCAATAAGCCTGCACGCTTTACAGATTTACTGGTTGCAGCTTTACCATTGTGCCCACCGCCAGCAGTGGTTGTTTCCGGTGATACCGTTGGTGCGGCCAAGCCCGATCCGCGCCCGATGTACCATGCCACTGAATTACTTGGCATTGCGCCGGAAAATTGTTTGTATGTGGGCGATGCCGAGCGCGATATTGAGGCTGGGCGAAATGTAGGAATGACAACCGTTCTGGCCGATTACGGCTATATCTCCCCTTCCGATCATCCTCACGAATGGGGGGCAGACATTCGCATAGCGCACCCTCTAGAACTAATAGCCCATTTACCTACCTAACTGGTATAATTACTTTTCTTCATCAGTTTTACCTTAGGGGCCGCCATGGTTTCGACGGGGGTTGCAAAGCGGATGGGGGCATGCCGGGATCGCAGATTCCCGTAAAACGCTGTATTTATATAGTCGCAAACGACGAAACTTACGCCCTAGCCGCTTAATCGCGCTAGGCTCTGCACTATTCCTCCCATCGGGTAGGCCGGGTAAAACCGGTTGCAGAGTCATTTAGATGGGATCGCGTCAGTTCGGGTTACTTGAGCAGGCGTTAAATCCAAGGTGACTCGCTAAACCCTAGCCTGTCGGTCGGCGCGGGGGCGGTTAAATCCAAATGGCCAGACTAAGCATGTAGAACCTACTGTAGAGTGCTTCCGGACGCGGGTTCAACTCCCGCCGGCTCCACCAAATACTAGTATCACGCAGCACCAGAAAGACCTAAAACCCGCAGCGTCATTGGCCTTGCGGGTTTTTTGTTGTACCTTGAAGTCTCACACCGCCCCACAGAATACCGACATAACAGGCGGTACTTGCGACGGTACCGCCAAATACCGCGACGGTATTTCCAATAAGAGACTTCAAATGCCACTCTCCGACCTGCAAATTCGCAAAGCCACGCCCGGCGACAAACCGCAAAAGCTCACTGATGAAAAAGGGCTTTACCTGCTACTTCAGCCAACAGGCGGCAAGCTATGGCGCTTTGACTATCGGCACGAAGGAAAGCGCAAGACGCTGGCGCTGGGCACCTACCCAGATGTTTCCCTTGCGAAAGCCCGAGAAATGCTCACAGAAGCCCGGAAACTGCTTGCAAATGGCATTGACCCATCAGAGCAACGCAAGACCGAGAAGCACGCCCGGAAAGTGGCCGCCTCTAATGCTTTTGAAGTCGTGGCTCGGGAATGGTTTGCCAAGTTCATGGTTGGCAAATCAGAAAGCCACCGGGAGCGCACCCTCAACCGGCTTGAAACCGATATTTTCCCGTGGCTGGGAAAGCGCCCCGTTTCCGAGATCAAGCCGCAAGAGCTATTGATCTGCCTCCGCCGCATTGAAGAACGCGGGGCAATAGAAACGGCTCACCGGGTACGCTGGTCATGTAGCAAAGTGTTCCGCTTTGCTATTGCTGCCGGCATGGCCGAAAACGATCCGGCCGATCTAGTCAAAGAAGCACTCACACGCCCTACCCCAAAAGCATTCCCAACAATCACCGATCCAATGAAGATTGCTGATCTGATGCGTGCATTGGATGCACTGGATGCCTCTTTTGTGGTGCGCTGCGCTGCAAGACTCGCCCCACTGCTCTTTGTTCGTCCGGGAGAGTTACGCAAAGCAGAATGGCTAGAGATCGATTTGGACAAGGCAATATGGCTAATCCCGGCTGAAAAAATGAAGATGCGCAAACCACATATCGTGCCGCTATCTCAACAGGCACTGGAAATACTGCGCGAACTACAGCCACTAACGGGGAATGGTAAATACGTATTCCCCGGAGCACGTACAGCGCTCCGGCCCATGAGTGAAGCCGCCGTAAACGTAGCCCTGCGCCGGCTTGGTTACGAAAAGGATGAATTTACCGGACACAGCTTCCGCAAGATTGCCTCGACCCTGCTGAATGAAGCGACGGCAAAACAAGTTGATCCAATTACCGGGGAGCATATTGACGTTCGGCGGTTCCATGCAGACGTGATTGAAATACAACTGGCTCACTCGGATCTGCGGTTTTGGTATAATCCACCCCATGGATTTACTCACCGAACTCGCCAAACTAAACCCGGATCCAGCCCTCTTGGCCAAGGCCCAGGATCTGGTTAATCGGGCGAATCGGGCATCTCTTCTCGAACTCAAGAATCAAAAACTCACCCTCGAACTGGCCCACCTCAAGCGTATTCGTTTCGGCGTAAAGAGCGAAGCACTGACTGCCGAGCAGAAGAACCTGTTCGAAGACGACACCGACCAGGATCTGGCGGCCATCGAAGCCGAACTGGAAACGCCGGTACCGGAAACCAAACCGCGCACCCCGCGCATTCGCGCCGGACGTCAGCCACTGCCCGGGCATCTGGAGCGCATCGAAGTCCGTCATGAACCGGAAGCCTGCACTTGCGGGCAATGCCAGTCGAACCTGGTAAAGATCGGCGAAGACATCAGCGAACAGCTCGACATCGAGCCGGCGCGCTTCTTCGTGCTTCGTCACATCCGTCCGCAGTATGCCTGCCGCACTTGCGAAACTGTCACTGCCGCCCCGGTTGATCCTGCCGTTATCGACGGCGGGATGGCCGCGCCAGGATTACTGGCTTGGGTCGCCACCAGCAAATATCTGGATCATTTGCCGTTGTACCGGCTCGAACAGATTGCTGCCCGCCAGCAAGTTACACTGGCTCGCAGCACCCTGAGTGAATGGATTGGCCGGATCGGGTTTGCCTTGCAGCCGTTGGCCGATCGACTGACGGAACTGCTGCATCAAAGGCACAGCCTGCATGCTGATGAAACGCCAGTACAGCAACTGGATCCGGGCAAAGGCAAAACGAAACGGGCTTACCTCTGGGCGTATCGCAGTAATGATCTGGAGGGTGGTCCACCGATTGCCGTCTTCGACTACCAAACCAGTCGAAGCGGCAAACATGCCGCCGCCTTCCTGGAAGGCTGGCAGGGTACGCTGATGGTGGATGACTACAGTGGCTACAAAGCGCTGTTTGCGGCAGGACTGGTCGAGCAAGCCTGCTGGGCGCACGCCCGCAGGAAGTTCTTTGATCTGGATAGCGGCACGCCGAAGGGTCATCCCGTAGCAGCAGAAATGCTCTCCCGGATTGCGCGGTTGTACGAGATCGAAACGCAGGCCAAAGGACACACACCGGAAGAAAGAAAGGCGCTGCGAGAGCAAGAAGCCATTCCCGAACTGCAGCAATTGCATGAGCGGCTGACGACCATCCGTCAAACGGCGGCGCCGGGTTATGGCTTAGCCAAGGCCTGCGACTATCTGCTACGACGCTGGCCGTCATTTACACGCTATGCCCAAACCGGCGACCTGCCGGTAGACAACAACCCGGTCGAAAACGCCATCCGGCCGATTGCCCTGGGCAAGAAGAACTGGTTATTTGCCGGAAGTGAACGTGCCGGCAGGCGTGCTGCCGCGATTCAAAGCCTGTTGGCCACCGCGAAACTCAATGGATTGGAACCGGCCGCCTGGCTGAAATCCACCCTCGAAAAACTGCCGACCTGCCCGAACTCCCGCATCGACGAACTGCTGCCCATTAAGAGCTGATCAGATTTGGCCGTCTTTGAAAATGCGGGTCGGCTGGATGCATACAACCGATCAGCAACGCGGCCCTCTGCTGACACTGCACACGCCAGAGGCAAAGAAGTTCCGCAAGCATCTGGACAACATGGAAACGCACAGGGAAGCACTGATGACGCACGCCTTGAAACACCGGGACAAGTCAGGCACGCGCACCCCGAAAGAGATCGTAGCCAGACGCAGCAAGCTACTTCAATGCTACCTGCTGGCCTCTGGCAATCAGACGCTTGCTTGTGATTATTTCAGCATGACCACGGGCGAAACGATCAGCCGGCAGAATCTGCCAAAACAGCTTCAAACGATCAGGCAAGCCACGGGCATCATTGCCGGCCTTTAGGGGGTAAGAGTTTGATTTTTCCCCTATTTCTAAGGGTGTCCCCATCCCCTTCAGGGATGGGTGTATATGTGCATACCATTCAAGCCCAACAACGGCGCGGGTTTGATGGGTATGCACACAAACCTATAAGAAGGGTATGCACCTGCTGCTCGCAGGTGCATACCCTTCTGCCTATATTTTAATCGCTTAAATAAGATGCCGAAAATAGTACCCCAGAACGTAAATCTCATTCGTTTGAAGTTGGCATTTCACCTATTCAAATCGAAGCCGGCACCACAGGCCTTATGATGACTCTAGCACCTACGAATCCTAGATGGTCTCGCACCGTTATAATACGTAAAAGGGAGGATTTTTATGTTCTTGGAGTCGACTGAAGAATTTCATGGTTTCAAGCTCGTATCAGGTGTGGACTTGGGCGGAAATATTGCGGCTATAGTAGGTCGAAATGGTTCTGGAAAATCACGGCTACTGCATGCTATTTACGAAGGCAAGGCCAACGTCACATTGAATAACGGAGTAATTCCTCGCGGCCGCATAGTGCATCTGACTATGGATAAGCTTCAGCCCAGCCTAACCTTCGGATTTGACCAAGTCCAACATCGGCAAGATGTGAATTCTGCCATCGCGCAATACAACGCAAACCGTGACAAGTTCCTGGCCGATCCGCTAAAGACAATCGAAAGCTTCGGGCACCCTCGTATGGGAGGACGCTCCGCCTTCAATATTTCTTCGTTGGCCCATATCGCGTCCACTGCGAGCTTAGCTCTCCATAAAGATGTAAGTGCGCTTGATGACCAAGACATTGCGGATTTTATCCTAGCAGCTCCAATGATGAGCCTAGGTTCACTGAATGTGACAGCAACCATGTTGGCATATTGGGACCGACTCGAACTGAATAAGTATCACGAGTACAGGAATGAAAAATACGCGGAAAAGCTTCCTTATTGGCCCCCAACTGAGTTCGAGGCAAGGTTCGGTCCAGCACCATGGGATGTGTTCAATGAGTTCTTGCAGTCCGTCTTGGATGGGCGCTATCACATAAAGGCACCGACAAACGAAAACATCGCGGCATATGAAGCAAAACTTTTCCGCGAAGATACAAGAGAGATCGACCCGAGTTGGCTGTCGTCGGGAGAGAAGGTGCTGATGTGGCTGTGCTTAAGCATGTATGTCTCCGGTTCACGCCGCTTGGCCAACCCACCTCAATTGCTCTTACTTGATGAGCCTGACGCAGCGCTACATCCGCAAATGGTTCAAAAACTGCATGTAGCATTGCAAACTATAGCAACCCGCTTTAATTCCAACATTATCTTCACAACGCATTCACCAACGACAGTCGCTTTATTCAATGCCGGTCGAATATTTCAGGCCTCAGAGAGCAATCTGGTACAACTTGAAAAAGATGCAGCCATTAGCGAGCTTCTTGTTGGCGTAGACCAAGTCTCGATTCAATACAATAATAGAAGGCAGGTATACGTTGAAAGCTTCAACGATGCCGAAATATACGGCTACCTTTTCAGGCTGCTCAAACGTTGGAAAAAGGTAACGTCAGAGCACATCTCTCTCTCTTTTATCCCCGCAGCTCCAAAGCTATCGCCCTCCTCGGTTCAGAGTCTGCTCAATACACACTTTGGTCAACTCGATACGGAGAAAGTCGACAGCTTCGTTAACGCACTGAATGGGCAGGGAAATTGCGTACAAGTATTTGGTGCTGTGGAGAATCTTGTCGATGAGGGAAGCTCAACGATTCACGGTATTGTCGATTGGGATCGCACTAACACACCTCAACAGCATGTACATATACTCGGCGCTGAAAAATTTTACAGCATTGAAAATGCGATCCTAAATCCTCTCACGCTCGGGCTGTATCTACTACACAACTACCCGGATAAACTTTTGCTTGAAGAATACGGACTAGATGACAGTTTTGATCCACTGTCCTTGTACGTCAATGCAATGAACTGGCAATCCATTGCCAATGGCGTAACGAAAAGAGTGCTCAACATTGATACGGTAGCCCAAGAAATAGACTGCTTTTTCCTCACTGGCGATATTGTGAAATTTGACAGCCGCTATGTCCACATGAACGGTCATGCCCTTGAAAATGCGCTCAAAGGCAAAGCATATCCTTTCCTAAATGCCTTTACAAAACGCCCGAGTCTACTGATGGATGTAGTGCAACGAGGTATTCAGTCGAGCCAAGGTCGGTCAATGCCAATGGCTTTTGCCGATCTTTTTTGCGCTATTCAATCATCATGCTAGTGAATCTTTGTACTTGTCCGTGATCTGTCAGTTTGCGGCGGTCACATCCGCGCCATTGCCCCTCTTTCGATCACAAGACACCCGGACAAGGTGGGTAGCCTTAGAACAAAACGTAAGGATTGAAGCCCGTGGTTGTCTCGTTCGTGCCCGGTTTTTGGTGAAACCTTATACCCCCTGCCTGTGCCGACATGTCCAAAAACCGGCATGCGAATGTCATACGTTTTCGCACATGTATCCATTTAACGACAATCAAGCACCGGTGAATTGGCGGTATTTATGACGGTATTAGTAAAAATAAAACAAATAATTACCTACGTAATCAGTACGTTATAATATCAATTCAACTCCCGCCGGCACCATTTCGTAGTATCAGGCAGTATCAGCAAGACTCAAAACCCGCAGCGCTACTGGCCTTGCGGGTTTTTTGTTGTACTGAATATGCAAGATATTGCAACTTAAGGTTCGGTTAATACAAGGGTGATCTAATGAATCAAGGAATAAATCCGTATACCTTCACCTTTCCCAGGCGGTATTAGATAAAAACCAAGTTATAACCAACTATCTTTGGAGAGTGCCATGAACAAAATACGTGTATGGGATCCGCTGGTTCGGATTCTGCACTGGACCCTTGTGATATGTGTGATGAGTAATTTAATGAACGAAAGCGGCCATTTCGCCCATCGCACGCTTGGTCTGATTGCGTCCGGGGTTGTTATAGTGCGATTTTTCTGGGGATTTGTCGGTCCACGCTATGCACGTTTTTCCGATTGGTTCCCAACCCCGTCGCGCCTGATACCTTACGTAAAGGCCCTGCTACGCAACGAAGCCCCACGCCATATTGGCCATAATCCAGCCGGCGCGGTAATGATGCTCATATTGATGGCTCTCGTTGTTTCGTTAGGGACCAGTGGCTATCTGATGACAACAGATACATTTTATGGCGATGAATGGTTGCAAGGACTGCATGAAGGGCTAGCCAATATTCTGATCGGGTCCGTGGTATTGCATGTTGCAGCAGCCTTGTATGAAAGCTGGAAGCACGGAGAAAACCTTATTGCCAGCATGTTGCATGGCAAGAAACCGCGTCATTCAATCAATAAGCCACAAGATGAGACTGCTGCTCGTTGAAGATGATCCGTTGCTAGGTGACGGGATCAAGGAAGGCTTGATCGATGCCGGATTTGTGGTTGACTGGCTAACGGATGGCGAGTCCGCCAGACTGGCACTGATCACCGAACAAAGCTTTGATGTCGTGGTGCTTGATATCGGCTTACCCCGCATGGATGGCTTGCAATTATTGGCCTGGATTCGCCGTGAGGTCTCCGGCTTGCCGGTATTGTTGCTCACCGCCCGGGACAGTATTGATGATCGTATCAAGGGGCTGGATGCGGGTGCGGACGATTATCTGGTGAAACCATTTGTTCTGGGTGAACTGGCTGCCCGCATTCGCGCTCTGATTCGCCGAGCACACGGGAAAACGGAACAATTATTAACTTGGCGCGATGTAACCTTGAATCCGGCCAATCAATCCGTTACGCGTCAGGGTCAACCGCTTGAACTGACAGCGATGGAGTATCGACTGCTCTATCTATTGCTAACGCAATACCCCCATGCGTTATCGCGCAATCAACTGGAAGAAAAACTCTAAGGCTGGCAGCGGGAAACCGAAAGCAATACCTTGGATGTGCATCTTTCCCATCTGCGCAAAAAACTGGGAGGAGACGCCATTCGCAATGTCCGCAATCTGGGCTGGCGCCTGGAGACGGCCGCATGAAATTGTTGCCAGATAGATTCAATTCACTCACTGCTCGTCTGATCGTACTGGTGCTTTGCACCACACTCATCGCATGGCTGTTGTTTACCGTTGCTCTTCAATATGAAGTTCGCAAACAAACTGCCGAGCAGCAAGGACATCAACTGGCCGCTTATGCTGACATGCTGTGGCAAAGCATCGGTGATCAGGATGATTTGCATGTGCCTGTCGCACATAAATTAAGCGAAAGTACGTTGTTGGCTTTTGCGCTGTACCGCCAGGATGGAACACTGCTCGTTGCAAGCAGCAATCCACCACTCCCCAAACAAACTGTTATACCAAGTGGACAAGTCCGCTTCGCGAACGAATCCTGGATGTTTGAAGTGCGTCAGGATAATGGGCATCAGTTGGTGGTGGGCGAGACACTGAGTAAACAAGAAGAAATCGCCGAAGAGGTTGATGAAAAACTGGCACTTCCAGCGCTCGGTATTCTGCTGCTGCTATTACCCGTTCTGATCTTTGCCATTCACCGAGGACTGCAACCCTTGCGAGCGGTGAATGCAGCGCTCTCTTTACGCGCACCAGATAACCTTGACCCCATTGATCTTCCCGCGCCCCGAGAAATCACCCGCTTGCTTCAACGGTTGAATACTCTATTTGGTAAAGTTTCCGCCACCCTGGATCGTGAGCGCCGATTTACCGCAGATGCCGCGCACGAATTACGCACACCGCTTGCTGCGCTCAGAGTACAGCTTGAAATTGCTCAAAATAGTCCGCGCCCATTAGCAAGAGAAAAAGCGCTTGCACAAGCATTAGTCGGTTTGGATCGCTCCACGCGGTTACTGGGTCAGTTATTGGAACTGGCCCGCCTGGATGACACGCTTTTGCCTCAAGGCGACCCGTTGGACCTGTCTGCATTGGCACGTTCTGCCATGCAGGATGCTGGCTTGCCTTGTGATGACAAGCATCTGTTTATCCGTAACCGGCAACTCTGTCATGGTCATGCAGGCTTGATTGGATTGTTACTACGCAACCTGCTTGATAATGCCCGTCGTTATGCTGGCCAAGAGGCAACGATCATCGTTCAAGTGGAAAATCGCACCCTCACAGTCTCGGACGATGGCCCAGGCGTAGCGCCAGATGTTCTGATACACCTCGGAGAGCGCTTTTTCCGCCCCCCCGGCCAAATGCAACCAGGAGCGGGGTTAGGATTATCGATCGTACAACGCATCGCAGAATTGCACGGTGGAAATATCACCCTGTCCAATCTGCCAGAAGGCGGATTTCAGGTTATTTTTTCCTTGCCAAGCTAACGCTCGATCATCCCACGGCGGTACATAACCCCCCGCTTCATTTTGGCTTAACTCTGGTCAAGGAAACTGTCGCCCGCTACCGGGCTAGTCATGCAACATCAAGCAAAACCCACCTTGCCCCTAAGATCGCAATATAATCACGCACGTTTGTACTAGTTCACCTAGCACGACATAATTTTACAGAGTACGCACAATGCCTCTTTCTCCTGATCTCCCGGCAAAACAGCAAAGCTTTTCTTTAAGCTTCTATCTGCGTCAGCCAGTGGTGCTCGCTGTACTTGGTCTTATCGCGATTAGACTCATCGCAATGTTCCTGGTCCCGCTTAACGATACGACCGAAGCACGCTACGCTGAAATCGCCCGCAAGATGCTGGAGACCGGCAACTGGGTAACCCTTTTGCATGACTACGGAGTGCCATTTTGGGCAAAACCTCCGCTGTCGACTTGGTTGTCTGCTGCATCCATGGGGCTATTTGGCATTAATGAACTGGCCGTTCGCTTGCCCGCATTACTGCTATCAATAGCCGTGCTGGCATTGACGTATTCGCTGGCACGTACCCGCCTCACCCGCGATGCGGCTAATGTCGCGGTACTGGTACTGGCCAGCAGTATATTGTTCCTTCTATCGGCCGGTACCGTGATGACCGACCCAGCGCTTATGTTTTGTGTCGCACTGAGCCAGATCGCTTTCTGGCACGCGGTCGCACTCAAGCGGCGCATGTGGGGTTACATTTTCTTCGTTGGTCTTGGACTTGGTTTGCTTGCCAAAGGACCGCTTGTAGTCGTTCTTGTTGGCATGCCAATCTTCTTTTGGGTTCTGCTACGCAGGCAATGGCGGACGCTTTGGAATGAACTACCCTGGATATCCGGATCGATCCTGATGTTCGTGATTGCTCTGCCTTGGTATGCATTGGCCGAACTACGGACACCAGGATTTTTGAATTACTTCATCATGGGCGAACACGTTGCACGTTTTCTAGATCCTGGCTGGAAGGGCGATCTGTACGGCTTCGCCCACTCGACGCCCCATGGCATGATCTGGCTATACACATTGGGAGCCCTATTCCCCTGGTCGCTGCTTTTCATTTGGCGTTTCGTCCGCAAGGGGCGCCAAGCGCTTGCCCAGGCAAAGGATGGCGATGGCTGGCTCCTTTATGTCAGCTTGTGGTCGTTGATGACACTGGCTTTCTTTACCTTATCGGGCAACATCATTTTTCCGTATTCACTGCCAATGACGCCGGGCTTTGCACTGCTGTTCGCCACGCTGTGGGGGGATCGTGATGCCAAGCTTCCTCAAACCATATGGTTGGCAGCACTCAGCGGTTTGATGATACTGATCACCTGTGTTGCCTTTGCCGTGCGCCCGGATGTCGTTGGTCGAAGCCAAAAAGCACTGATCAACGCGTGGAAACAAGATATGCCAACACCGGACAGTGCACTGCTCTATTGGAACTCTCGGCGGGAATTTTCCGCTGAGTTTTACTCCCATGGCCGTGCGAGAACCAGTACAGACCCTGCACGTGCCCGTGCTTTGCTGGACAATACCAGTCTCGACTATATCGCTATCCCGGATACGGACTTGGGGCAATTGCCGCCAGAAGTGCGTCAAGCATTTACCGAGATTGGTCGTTACGAGACAAACGGCCAGACATTTATTCTGCTGCGCGAACGCGCTATTTCCTGAATATAAACAAGAGAATCGACATGAATGTTTCTAAGCCGTCTACCGTTTCGCCTTTCGTGCTTAGCCTTCATGCAGCAGAACGCCCGGCTGACCCACTGATCAGTTGCGTTGTGCCCGCATACAACGAATCCGCCAATATCGTGTTATTGCTTGAAACCTTGCATCGTCATCTCAGCACAGCAGGTTACCGCCATGAGCTGATTGTGGTCGATGACGGCAGCAAGGACGATACCGTTGAACAAGTTCTAACCCATTCGACAGGCTTGCAGGTAAAGCTAGTACAGCTATCTCGCAATTTTGGCAAAGAAATTGCACTGACTGCCGGACTGGAACACGCCGCGGGAGATGCCGTGGTGCTGATCGATGCTGACTTCCAGCATCCTCCGGAAAAGGTGACGGAATTCCTACGTTGCTGGATCGAAGGTTACGACATGGTGTATAGCGTACGAGACAGCCGCGAAGATGAAACCCTGGCAAAACGGTTGTTCACCCGAGCGTTCTACTCGTTGATCAACCTAGGTTCGCGACTAAAAATTCCCGAAAATGCCCAGGATTTCCGTGTGCTGGATCGTCGGGTCGTGAATGCGCTGGGAGAAATGCCGGAAAACAACCGGTTCATGAAAGGTTTGTACAACTGGGCAGGCTTTACCCAGCATGCGATTCCGACCCGTACCGCGCAGCGTCTGGGTGGCAAAAGCAGTTTCAACTTCATCAGTTTGTTCAAATTGGCACTGACGGGACTCACCTCGTTTTCCGTCGTTCCATTAAGGGTATGGACGGCTTTCGGTGCGATTGTTTCGCTCTCGTCCATCCTTTACGCCTTGATCATCATCATTGATACTTTGATCCATGGCAACCCGGAGCATGGCTGGCCAACGCTGGCAGTCGCAGTCTGCTTCCTGGGGGGCATTCAGCTATTGTCTATCGGCGTGCTAGGTGAATATATAGGCCGCATCTTCCAGGAAGTTAAGCGTCGTCCGACTTATCTGGTCAGCCGTGTTATCTCGTTACCGGGAAACGATGCTCAACATGAAGGCTGAGCTTGCGCGCTTCGGTGGCGTTGGCATCGCGGCGATGCTGGTGCATATGGCCACAGTCTCGCTGTGGCTGGTACCGATCGGGCTGCATCCTCTTATGGCCAACGTGTTTGCCTTTCTGATTGCCTTTGCCGTCAGCTATTTCGGCCACCGTCATCTGACATTTCGAGCGGGTCATGTTGCTCACCGGCAGGCCTTGCCACGTTTTTTTGCCGTCGCCTGCCTGGGTTTCATGGCCAATGAATCGCTGTATTTCCTGCTCTTGCACTACACCCTGCTCGACTATCGCATTGCCCTGTTCATTGTTCTTGGCACCGTTGCGGCAATGACTTTTGTCTTGGGAAAATTGTGGGCATTTTCCAGTGTTGCCCAGCCATGAACCGCACCGTTACCTTGTGCGCCGACGATTTCGCCCAGTCAGCGGCAATCAGCGAAGCCATTCTTGAACTTTTGTCAGTACGCCGCCTTTCGGCCACGAGTGTATTTAGTCAATCACCGTTGTGGCCGCATCTCGCACCGCAACTTGCGACACAGTCAAGCGCCGAGATTGGACTGCATTTCAATCTTACCCACCCGTTTGATGACACTGCCCGCCCGCTCTCCCACTGGCTGATCCAAAGCCAATTGCACCGACTACCCTCTGCTTGGCTGGCAGATCAGGTCCGCAAACAGCTTGATGCATTCACCACCATTTTGGGTCGTCTGCCTGACTTTATCGACGGCCATCAACATGTGCATGCTCTGCCACAGATTCGGGATGCATTGCTATCGACGTTGGCAGAACTTGGCATGACCACACCTTACCTGCGTGCGCCCGATCGGCTAAGTCATCCGGGCGACAGTCGTAGCAAAGCCTTCGTTCTCAAGACGCTTTGCCGCGGGTTTGCTTGCCGGGCAATGGACGCCGGTTATCGCGTACCGGCCTGGTTTGGCGGTCTCTATTCATTATCGCCGGAAGCGGACTATGCGGCGTTAATGGCAAAGTGGCTCACTGTCGCACCGGAAAGCGCACTACTGATGTGTCACCCAGGAAACGGTAGTGATAACGATGATCCTATCGCCGCAGCACGCCGTAAAGAATTTCGCTATTTGAGCAGTGATCGCTTTGCTGAATGCTGCGAATCGGCTGGCGTTTTGCCCGGGCCGTTTCAATCGAATCAATCAGTGATCATGGTGCAAGACAAGAACAATTGAAGCAGTATGAGGGGCATGGGACATTCAGGCAGCTTCAGGACGTTGTTATTCTTGAAGCTGCCGAAACGGTTTTAGACCTTCTTCAGGAAACAGGCTTTCAGCCTGAAGTTGCCGGCATCCATCTTGCAATCGACTTCATGATCCCCGCCAACCAAGCGGATACTTTTGACCTTGGTGCCCATTTTCAAGGTAATTGAAGAACCCTTTACCTTGAGATCTTTGATCAGCACCACGGCATCGCCATCAGCCAGAAGATTGCCATTGGCATCCTTGATGACCGGGTTCGCGCTATCGTCATCCTCTGCAGATGCAGCTACCGGCCACTCAAAACCACAATCGGCACAAACATAGTTGTCTCCGTCCTGATAGGTATTTTCCAAGGTACATTGAGGACAGGCTGGGATAGTGGACATAATTCCGCGCAAAAGAGTAAGTAGTCGAGGCGTCGTAGAGTAACGATAAGTCTCCCTGACGGCAACCCTGCCGGATATTACAGCTGAACTTTGACCGGTTTTTCTAAGGCTTTTGTTTGAAACTGTGTTGCACCGTTGTTTGTCCGAGGCGCCCCCCAGAAAAGTAACAATGGAAAATCGCCACCTTCGATTGGATAATGCTAACCTCGTACTCAAGAATGAGTTTCATTTGCCGATATTGAGATATAAGCGTGAAACTTCCCGAACTGGCGCTGTCTGTCAGTGGTTGTCATTTGAACGGCAACTTCGCTTTGAATTCGACCTGCATATGACTACATGTGCATTTTAGCCAAAGAAGACAAATTTTGCCTTCGTGCCAACTGCTTAGGTTGGTGTGTCATGTTATCAACAACTCATTAGCAAGCAGTGGTGGTCTAACTCATACAACTGGTCTCTACGAAACGCGAGGCGCCCCTATTCGCTGAATGGAGCAACTTACTTATGCCCGATACCAATCTCGATGCACCACTGTTTATCAAAGAAATTCACGAAACGACGATTGATACCGTCAAAACGCCATTTTTTTACAACGATGATGGCGTACCAACTTATGTGAGCGAGCTGCCTGCCGACATTACGCCGTTGACACCGGCAACGACTAATCCAGCCATGGCCATCGGCAACGAGTACGTCGTGGCCAAGGTATTGGGGGTCAAACCAACGTTGCCGTACGGCATTGAAACGCAGCTGGGGTTCGCGGCCCAGGAGGTCGAGTTCGAACCGTTGTGGGCCACGAGAGAGATCGCCGCCGCGTTCGGGATCACCCTGGTCGAAGCGGGGCAGGCGGTTATGCTGAGCAGCCCGGTTGTCGAGCTGCAACAAATCGAATACGAATACGGTGTTTTCGCCGGGCACTGGTCGCCATATCAGGAAACTGGGAACACCTTGCTCAGTGTGGTCTGTACTGATCTGGAGCACCACAATTTCCCGCACGTGTTTGCGTCGACCGACCCAACACAGCCATTGGTTATCTCGGTTGGCCGCTACTGGCCCAAGCTCGGAAAAATCCGGTTGGCTGACCTGTGGGTGCCACGCGGTAGCGCACTCTATATACCGCCTAAGCCGGCATCAAACAGCCTTGAGTGCATCGATCTGCACAACAACCGCAATTCTGCTCAAGCTTGTTGGGGCAACATTCGTCAGAACAGCATCGTCACCCACACGCTGCTGCAGAACGAGAACGGTTTTTTCTATTGGTACTGGAATGCAATTGCGACCGAGCATGGCAGGCCCGTCGCCATTGGTTAATTCGCCAGCACACCCACATCGATCAAGGAGACATTTGGCATGTCCGACGTGAGCGAACTCAGCAGTGAAAGCGCGGTTTACAAAACCCTTCTGGAGTCGACCCAGGCCATTCCCTGGAAAATCGACTGGGCCAGCATGCAATTTTCCTACATTGGACCGCAAATTGAACCCTTGCTCGGCTGGAGCCAGGAAAGCTGGGTATCAGCCAACGATTGGGCGGCGCGCATCCATCCGGACGATCGCGACTACGTGGTGAATTTCTGCATTTCGCAATCCCAGGCCGGCATCGACCACGAAGCCGACTACAGAGCTTTGACCAGGGAAAACGGTTATGTGTGGATACGCGATGTCGTCCACGTGGTGCGAAACAGTCATGGCGAGGTCGACTCGCTGATTGGCTTCATGTTTGACATCAGCGAGCGCAAAAAAACCGAAGAAAAATTGCTCGCGCTGCAAAAAGAGCTGGAAGCCCTGTCATTCAAGGACGGGCTAACCGGCATTGCCAACCGGCGCAGGTTTGATAGCAGCCTGGAAATGGAATGGGAAAGCGCGCGCAGCAGCCAATTGCCGCTGTCGCTGATCATGCTTGATGTCGATTTCTTCAAGCAGTTCAACGATCTATACGGGCACATCGAGGGCGACAAATGTTTAACCAATATCGCGCAAACGCTAAATCTGGCGTTGGCCGGCCCGCGCGACTTGGTCGCGCGTTACGGCGGCGAGGAGTTCATCGTTATATTGCCGGAAACCGATGCCAGCGGTGCGCAGAGAGTCGCCGAACGTTGCCAGCGCCTGATTGAGAAACAGGCGATCGACCACACACAATCGCCGCATGGCCAGCGTGTAACTGTCAGCATGGGTGTTGGAACCGTTATGCCAAGCGATAACATGAACCCCACGGCCTTTATTCGGGCCATCGATCAGCAATTGTATGCGGCCAAGCAAAACGGCAGAAATCGGATTGAGACAGTGCAGGTAGAGGCATAAAAGAGCGGGACTATCCAAGTGACTGTTCCGCTCTGGCACCTGCAATTGAATGAACGAGGAGTCGAATGGCGGCACGGGCACAGAAGCAACCGTCATCGTTTTGAATTCATCGCCGGGAAGCGGTAGATGAAACCCGCTTCTTGAAGCCTCAGATTGCACTTGGCCCTTTTAAAACGCCTGAAATGGCCAGATAAAGGAGTTTGTACCTGTTTGCCACCAAAGTTCGAGGCGCAGCGTTTCCAGAAGCTACGTTGCAAAATGGCATTTTTAGTGAATAGCTACAGTCAAGGGAAAAGACTGCATCCACACCCCCTCATTGCATTATGATTCGCGTTGCTCATTTTGCGCCGTTCATTTGATTCGCCATGAAACTCTCCCCCTATTTGCTTCTCATTGCCTTCACGGGCGCCACAGGTTGTGCTACGCAAGCAGCACCAATTACCGACGGGGCCATCATCGCCTCTGATACTGCTAACCTGCCCCCGGCCTTAGGCGAACAACTACCACAAACAGCCAGCCGGCCCGCAGTAGCTTCTTCGGTCACTCAACGACCAGCTTCTTCAGCGTTTACGGCGCCTCCCCCTGTTATGATCAGGGAACCCGGTGGACGTGAACTGCTGGACAAACTGTTGCCGGCCAATATTGCTGACCGCAATGGATGGGCCACGGATATTTTCAATGCATTTGTTGCATTGCAGATTCCGCAGACGCCTGAATATTTCTGCGCCAGCATGGCCGTGATCGAGCAAGAATCCAGCTGGCAGGCTGATCCGGTGGTACCGGGCCTGGGCAAGGCAGTTTGGAAGGAGCTGGACCGGCGCGCATCCAAATACCATATCCCGCTATTTACGGTACAAGCTGCCCTGATGGTGCCGTCACTGGAAGGGCGCAGTTACAAAGCGCGCATTGATGCTTTGCAGACTGAAAAGCAGATGAACGATCTGTTTGAGGCTATCGTCAACGAATCACCGGATATCGCGCACAAGCTGGGGATTACCAATCCGATCCGTACCGGCGGCCCCATGCAGGTGAGTGTGGATTTTGCGACAGCCCAGACGCGTGCCTGGTCCTATCCCTACCCCATCAAGAACAATATCCGCAGTGAAGTCTTCACGCGGCGCGGAGGGGTGTATTTCGGCACAGCCCACCTGTTACAGTACCGCGCGCCCTATAAAGACATGCTGTATCGATTTGCCGATTTCAATGCCGGACGCTACAGCAGCCGCAATGCAGCATTCCAGCAAGCAGTAGCCAAACTGGCAA
The DNA here is from genome assembly GCA_031291275.1 of Formivibrio sp. Taxonomy (GTDB): domain Bacteria; phylum Pseudomonadota; class Gammaproteobacteria; order Burkholderiales; family Chitinibacteraceae; genus Formivibrio. Next base: position 1,551 of record JARLJJ010000542.1, on the reverse strand, counting down.
AAACTCGGATTGTGCCCGATGGAGACTTGTTGATTTATCAGGATGGCCGGCCGGTCAACGAACACAGCAGCACGGAAAAAGCCCTGTTCAAGATTGCTGCCCCATTGGGTTTGGCAACGCAGGACATTGCTTCGGATTTAGCCAAGGAAAAAACGCTGGCATTCGATCAGACCGCGCTTTATCAACGTGTTTTTGCCTTGGCGGACAAGAGTTCAGGACATGCGCTTCCCCGTGAAGTTTTGCCACAGATCCGATTGCAAAGCGCCAAGATCACCCGCAAGCTCACAACAGCCTGGTTTGCCGAACGGGTCAACGGGCGCTACCTTCAATGTCTGACCAGGAAATAAATACACGCCTGTCATTCATTCGCAGCAGCGGAACTATCGCTGGCCAACGGCAATCCAATTGGGCAAGTCACCAACAAATAGCTTGACCATCATGTCTGGCTCTCTTGTTCGTCTGGTTAGCCGTCTGAAAATTGCCTCCACGCTGGTGATGGCAAGCTGTCTAGCTGTCGGGTTGGCAATGTCATCCAGTGCTGCGTCAGCCGGCGATCGAACCCTGTGGTTTGATTCGGGCCGACCTAACTCCGAAGCGTTTCAAGCCGTCAACATCCTGGCAAATGCAGCAACAGAAGGACTGGAACCCTCGGATTACCATGCATTGGCCTTGCAACAGTCCATCACTCAAGCAGCAGAAGGCTCTGCACTGGATGATGAAACGATTACCCATCTGGATGCTGTACTGACCACCTCAATGCAGCGCTATCTCGCCGACCTGCACTTCGGTCGGCTTGATCCAAGGCTGCTCGATGAAAACTATTCCGACCCACCTCAAGGGCGGCTAGAACCGTTCTCCTATCTGCAAAATGCCGTGCTCGAACATCGTCTTCCTGCTGCGATACGCGATGCTACACCCGCTGCACCAGCCTATGCCCGGCTGCGCGATGCTCTTGCGCTCTACCGCGAATTGGCAAGCGATCCGAGACTGGAGACAAGGCTTCCACCGCTTCCAGGCAAAAAACTCGAAGTCGGACATACCTATGCAGGCATAGCAGCACTGACCCAACGGTTAGTTGCGCTGGGCGATCTTCCTGCCGACATGTCGACGCCACATCGCTATACGCAAGATTTGGTCGAAGGGATACGGGCATTTCAAGAACGGCACGGTCTGGCGACTGACGGGGTTGTTGGAAAGAACACTTTTGAGCAATTGAATATTTCTCCAGCCCAACGAGTTCGGCAAATAGAGTTGACCCTTGAACGGCTCCGTCGAACTCCCCTGCTGCGCGGCCCGCGCATGATTGAGATCAATATCCCGGAATTCATGCTACGCGCATATGAAATTAACAATGGGCAAGTTGAAATCAAGTTAACCAGCAAGGTTATTGTCGGCAAGGCCTTGGATACACGCACGCCGATCTTCAACGAAGATATGCGCTACATCGAATTCAGTCCTTATTGGAATATTCCGCCCTCAATTGAACTTTCAGAAGTTATTCCTCGGTTGCGCCGCGATCCCGGCTATTTTCAACAACAAGGCTATGAATTT
>JARLJJ010000541.1 GCA_031291275.1 Formivibrio sp. | reverse complement strand
ACTGTGCTCACTCCTCATTCCACCAAGCTTGCTAGAAAAGCCGTGTGTGGATGCCCCAGTTGTTTCTTTACTGCCACACATTCGTGCTGGACTTGATTGTAAAAAATCACGTCAAGCCGTAGGCGTTTGAGTGCCTGAATGTCTCATCGTATTCACTTTTGTCGGGCGAATTGCACCTGCCCATGCTGTTGTAGCGATGAAACACAATAGATGCCTGCCAGAAAGCCTATGATTGTGTGGCGTAATCGCTTTGTGGCAACCAGTCTGGTATGCCGTCAATACGATGAAACACCAGTATCAGTTTCTTGACGTAGTCCTGAGGATGACGTCTACTTGTTGAGAACTATTCGCAATTTTGCTGGCAGTTTGTTGTTGAGCAACAGGCTGTTTGCGCTTGACTGTGTGATTCGATTTGGCGCTCCAGCGCGGAAGCTCGTGAAGCTTTCGATAGATGGTGGGTTTGGCCGAATAATGATTAATTTATTTCCATATTCGTTACTGTATTCAGCAATCAAGGGCAGGTTGATTTAAAGCTGGCTTAATATTTTGTATTTGGTTTGTTCAGGCATGTCTATATGTATCTATGCTTTATTCTAATATCGCATGGATTTGTTGTTTCTCCTTATTTGGAAGCTGAACATAATGACAACCGCTCCAATTCCATCTGTTGGTTTTATTTTTTCTGTATTGGTCAGGGCGGCAAGCAAAATTGTGCGGCGTGGGTCGATATTCAAGTTTAAAACATGGCGTCGAGCAATATTAATTAGCTGGAATATTAAAGAGCACTTAAAACTACTGCGAATACTTAGCCATCCGCAGCCAAGAGTGTTAATCAATAAGTATCCAGAGTTGACCTATAAATATCTACGGGATTACATCTCTTTCGATATATCAACAAAGAATAGTTTGTCGATATTGATCGGGCATTATTCATTCCTGCAAAATAATTTCAAAGATGATTTTCTTGATCTTGTCTGTCACTCACCAATCGCTCTTTGGCAATCCTGTATTGATGGCAGCCAGTTTGAAATAGCACTGGGTTTTCCGCATACAATAGATTTTGAAGGGGATTTGTGTTTACTGTTTAAAAAGGATCAGGAATGCCTTTATCGAATCATTTTTGTCATTGCTAATGGCGGCCCGTTCAATATTTCGGATGAAAATGTCATATTTATATCCAGTGTTCAGGGAATGCATGATTTTGATGGGATTAAACAAGCAACCAAAGCGTGTCAAGACATTCATCCTGCCCAGTTGTTGATGTCCAGCATCAATGGATTGAGTATGGCGCTTGGGTTTAATACGGTCATCGGCATTGGTACGAAAAACCAGATTTCACAGGGTGAAAAGCTGCATTTTTCATATGAAAAATTCTTTGAAAGTTACGGCGATTTTGTTCCTGCAGAAAATTATTTCAAGATTCAGCTTCCCTATGCAGAAAAACCACTGAATCTGATCAATGCGAATCACCGCAGAAGAACGCAAAGAAAACGCGATTTTAAAAATGAGATCAGAGATCAAGTGGCATTAGCGTTTGGGCAATATCTTGTGAACAAACCGCTAGCGGCTTCCCCGGCTTCGCGCATTGAAGCGGTTGTGGCAGAGGCTGAGCTGGCGTGAAATGGACTGTGCCTTGCCATGGTAATCCCCATGGCTGAATGGCCACCTCGATAGTTTGGGAAAATGCGAGAAGGGCGGACCAGTAATTAAAAACGGGTGGCAATGCCACCCGTTTTGTTTTCTGCTTGATCCGTTTACAGCGTGAAGCGATTGGTAATCGGCATGCGCCAATCCTTGCCGAATGCGCGGTGGGTAACGCGCGGGCCGACCGGGGCCTGGCGGCGCTTGTATTCGTTGATGCGCAACAGCCGTACCACGCGATCAACATCGGCCTGGGCGTAACCCTTGGCGACAATTTCCGCGCGGCTAAGGTTTTCCTCGACATACGCTTGCAGGATTGCATCGAGCACTTCGTATTCCGGCAGCGAATCCTGGTCTTTCTGATCGGGGCGCAGTTCGGCCGATGGCGGGCGGGTGATGATGCGTTCGGGGATGACTTCACCCTGGGTGTTGCGCCAGTTGGATAGCCGGTAAACCAGCGTTTTGGCCACATCCTTGAGCACGGCAAAGCCGCCGGCCATGTCGCCGTAGAGCGTGGCGTAGCCGGTGGTCATTTCGGATTTGTTGCCGGTGGTCAGCACCAGGCTACCGCCCTTGTTGGACATGCCCATCAGCAAGGTACCGCGAATCCGGCTTTGCAGGTTTTCTTCGGAGGCATCCATCGGCAGTCCGGCGAAGTGTGGTTCCAGCCCGGCCATGAAAGCTTCATACATCGGCCAGATCTCGATTTCGGAGTACTTGCAGCCCAGCCGGGCGATCATGTCGCGCGAATCGGTGACGCTGATATCTGCGGTATAGCGCGAGGGCATCATCACAGCATGCACTTTGTCGGCACCGAGCGCATCGCAGGCAATGGCCAAGGTCAGTGCGGAATCGATACCGCCGGACAAGCCGAGCAGGATGCCGGGGAAGCGGTTTTTGCCGATGTAATCGCGCACGCCGGTCACCAGTGCCTGGTAGACGCTGGCTTCTTCGCACAGGTCGGCGGCAACCGCTCCGGCGAGCAAATCGCCGTTCTGGTATTCGACAATGCCCTGCGTGGTTTCGAAAGCCGGGAGTTGCACGACAACCTCGCCAGCCTTGTTCAATGCGAACGAGTTGCCATCGAACACCAGCTCGTCCTGGCCGCCGACCATGTTGCAGTAGATCAGCGGGATATTGTTTTCTTCGACGCGTGCCGCAGCAATTTCGTGCCGGGTACTTTGCTTGGCCTTGTGATACGGTGAGGCGTTGAGCACCAGCAACAGTTGCGCGCCTTCCTCGGCTGCGGCACCGGCCGGGTCTACGTCCCAGATATCCTCGCAAATGGTCACGCCAATCTTTACGCCATTTTGCTCGAATACCAAGGGCACGGCGCCGGGGGTGAAGTAGCGCACCTCATCGAACACCGCGTCGTTGGGCAGGAGCATTTTTTCGTAGCGGCCGAGGATATTGCCATCGCGAATCACGATGGCAGCGTTGAAGCACTCCGTGGTATTGCCCGAAGGATAGCCGACCACCAGCGTGATGCCGTCCACCTCGTCGATCAGCCGGCCGATCATCTTGCGGCATTCAGCCAGAAATGCCGGGCGCAACAGCAGGTCTTCCGGCGGGTAGCCGGCAAGGGCCAGTTCGGGAGTCAGGAGGAGATCGGCACCTGCCGCACGCGCATCGCGCGCAGCGGCAAGGATCAGTTCGATATTGCCGGCCAGGTCGCCGACAGTGGGGTTGAGCTGGGCAAGAGCGATTTTCATGATAATCGATGCGGAGTGGGCTAAATGCGTATTCTAACCGTGTAGCGCCAAAAGCAGGGTGGCTGGCGCCTGTTGAATATGCAGGTCACATATCCGGCAGGATAAAAACATCCGGATATTCGGTTGTCTGAGGCTGAATTTCGGGTTCCGGCAGCACTTCAATCAATTTGTGTGTGAGCAATGCTGTCAACAGCGCTTCCAATTGGGCCGGATCGATAACCTGGGCGAGTTCTGCAACGGTTTTCTTGCCATCAATCATGATCAGCAGCGAGCGTTGGCGCGCCGTGATGAGCGATGAACGCTGGTCTATCTCGTTTTGCCCTGATGGCGTTTTGCAATAGATGGTGGTCAAACTATCCATACGGGTCTCCTCCTCGATGATTTTCATTTTAGAACCTGCTTACGACCTTGCCGGTTATCGCCGGCTATGCGCAGATTCTTGCGACTTGCCTTGTTATTTGAGTTTGCAGGTCAGTCGATAGACAGTTTATCTCGATCCGGTCTTCCATGCTGCGTTGCCAAGTCATCTGGCGCTTGGCGAGCTGGCGCGTGGCGGCAATGCCTTTTTCGCGCAATTCGGTCACATTGATCCGGCCATCCAGATATTCCCAGCTCTGGCGATAACCCACGCAGCGCATTGAGGGCAAGTCCGGGTGCAATGGATATTTCTGGCGCAGGGCGCGCACTTCGTCGAGCAGGCCTTGTTTGAGCATTTGGTCGAAGCGCTCGGCAATTCGTGCGTGCAGCACGGCGCGATCAGACGGCACCAGCGCAAACTTGCTGATTGCGTAGGGTAGCGGTTCAATGGTCGATTCCGCCAGCAGCGCACTCATGGATTTACCGGACAACTGGCAGATTTCCAGTGCCCGGCCCACACGCTGCGAATCGTTCGGCTGCAGCCGCGCGGCGGTGATCGGGTCAAGCTGGGCCAGCCGGGCATGCATCGCTGGCCAGCCGATGGCGGCGGCCTCGGCTTCAAGCTGCTGGCGCAGGAGTGGATCGGCCTGCGGCAGATCGTGGATGCCGTGTTGCAAGGTGTTGAAATATAGCATCGTGCCGCCGACCAGTACCGGAATCTTGCCGCGCGCCGTGATATCGCCCATCAGGCGCAGCGCATCGCTGCGGAACTGCGCGGCGGAATAGGCTTCGGTCGGGTCGATGATGTCGATCAGGTGGTGCGGCGCATGGGCGAGCGTGGCGGCATCGGGCTTGGCAGTGCCGATATCCATGTCGCGAAAGACCAGCGCCGAATCGACCGAGATCAGTTCGACCGGCAGGCCGGCTTCGATCAGTGCGACTGCGCAGGCGGTTTTACCGCTGGCGGTGGGGCCCATCAGAAAAATAGCGGGCGGCAGGGCAGGGGTCATGGACGAAACACCACGGTAGTGTTGAACCAGGCAATGCCCAGTGACAGGCAAATAGCCGGAACAAAAGCCACTGCGCCCCAGGACGGCAAGAGCAGTGCCAGACAGATGGCAAACCCGGCCAGTCCCAGTAGTCCGCTGACAAAGCCTCGCAGCAGGCGCAGGGTGGCAGTCGGGCCGCTACGTGCCAGGGTGAAGGCAGGCATGATCGAACCGGCAACCGGGAATGCTGCGAGCAGGCCTGTCCATTCCGTACCGAGTTGGCTCGAAATACTGGTCAGGCCGAACACCAGTACGAACGCAGCCACAATGCGCGCCAGCAGTTCTACGCGCGGGAGTTCCGTGGCGGCAGAGGGAAAACGAGAAATTTGTCTTGGCACGGAAAAACCCGCCGCCAGCAAAGCCAGCGTCGCGCCGCCAGCGAGCAGGGCATAGGGCAACACTATCGCCCGGCAAGCCCATGCGGCGAGCAGAAAAACACTCCAGCCGGCCAACAGGCAGATCAGCCAGTTGCTGCGGGATGCCAGGCGGGAAAATATCCACAAAAAGGCGGCAAGTGGCGCCAGCCCAATTGGCAGCATCCATGCCACTTGTACTGCATATGCCGCGCCTTGTTCCAGCCACAGCACCACGAGAATCGGACCTGCAATCATCGGCAAGCCGGACAGCAATCCGGCCAGCGCCGGACCGTAGCGCTTGCCGGCGAGACTGGCGCCGCCGACCAGCAGCGGTGCGCCGAGCAATTTAACCGCGATGGCCAGCATTACTTGCCCCGCATGAAGAGTTTGTCGATTTCCGTCAGCGAGAGCCGAAACCAGGTTGGCCGGCCGTGATTGCACTGGCCGGAGCGCTCGGTGGCCTCCATCTCGCGCAGCAGCGCGTTCATCTCGGGCAGCGTGAGCATGCGGTTGGCGCGCACCGAACCGTGGCAAGCCATGCTGGCCAAGACTTCATTGCGCCGGCTATCGAGCGTCTGGCTGCTGCCGACGCCGCGCAGGTCGGCGAGCACGGCTTGCGCCAGCTCGACCGGATCGGCATCGCGCAGCATCTGCGGCATGGCGCGGATGGCAAGCTGGGTTGGCGATTGCACGCTGATTTCAAAGCCGAGTTGCAACAGCGCTTCGCCGTGATCCTCGACCGTGGCCACGTCGAGCCGGTCGGCGGCAAACACGTGCGGAATCAGCAGCGCCTGGCGCGGCAGATTTTCTGCATCAATCGAGGCTTTCAGTTTTTCGTACACCACGCGCTCGTGCGCCGCGTGCATATCGACCACGATCAGCCCCTCGGCGTTCTGCGCCAGGATATAGATACCCTGCAATTGCGCCAGTGCGAACCCCAAGGGCGGCAGCCCGTTGATATCGGATTGCGGCAGTCCATCCGGGGACGATTGCGGTAATGCGTCCGAGGTGGGTTGCGGTAATGCGTCCGAGGTGGATTGTGGTGCTTGGTATTGCGCCGGCTGTGGCATGGCTGCGGGTGCCGACCGCTCGAAGGGTTGCGGTGCGGCGGGTGCAGCGTCCGGACGCAAGTCGCCGAACATGCGGTCGTAATAGGCCAGCGATTCCTGCGCAGCGGCCAGCGGGATCGGTTGCTGGCGATAGGCCATTTCGGCATAAGTGCGCGGCGCGAGTGGCGCGGCTTGCGGTTGGGGCGTGGCCGGGCGGGTGATCTCGCCGGTTTCCGGGTCGACGCCGGGGGCGGGTTGCAGCCCGGCCTTGGCGCCGGACAGTGCCTTGTTCAGCCCGGTCAGCAGGAAGCGGTACAGCGCTTGCGATTCGCGGAAGCGGACCTCGATCTTGGTCGGGTGAACATTGACATCGACGCCTTCCGGGTCGAGTTCGAGGAACAGGCAGTAGGCCGGATGGCGGTCGTGATGCAACACATCGCGATACGCCTCGCGCAGCGCATGCTGCACCAGCTTGTCGCGCACGAAGCGGCCGTTGACGAAAAAGTACTGGCCGTCGCGGCTGGATTTGCCCAGCGTGGGCGAGCCGGCCAAGCCATGGAGACGCAAGTTGCCGAAGCCTTCATCGAGCGCAATCGCACTGGCCACGAATTCGTCGCCCAGGATCGCCGCTGCGCGTTGCGCCAGATCGCCGCGCAAAAGGCGTGCCTGGGCGCGGCCGTTGTGGCTCAGTGCAAACTGGATTTGCGGGTGCGCCAGTGCGATGCGTTTCACCATGTCGTCACAATGGGCGAACTCGGTGCCTTCCGATTTCAGGAATTTGCGCCGTGCCGGCATCTGGTAATACAGATCGTGCACTTCGACGGTGGTGCCAGCGGCGAGCGCGGCCGGTTCGGGCGCGGTCAGGTTGCCATGGTCAGCTTCGATACGCCAGGCATGGGCACCGCTGGCATGGCGGCTGGTCAGTGCCAGGCGCGAAACCGAGGCAATGCTGGCCAGCCCTTCGCCGCGAAACCCGAGCGTGGCGACACGGCTCAGGTCGTCGAAATCGCGGATCTTGCTGGTGGCGTGGCGGTGCAGCGCTAGGTGCAGATCGTCGTGCTCGATGCCGTAGCCATCGTCGATCACCTTGATCAGCTTGGTGCCGCCGGCCTGCAATTCGACCTGGATGCTCTGGCTGCCGGCATCGACGCTGTTTTCCAGCAGTTCTTTCAGCGCGGAAGCCGGACGTTCGACGACTTCGCCCGCTGCAATCTGGTTGACGAGGTGATCGGAAAGTAGATGAATACGCGGCATTGGGCGATGGACTTGATGAGCAGATTGAGTGCGTCAGTATAACAGTCCGCCGCCATGCAGATGGAACACCGCCCGGTCGTGAATGCGACAGGGCTTGGCAGCGGGAAAAGCCTGATGAATGATCAGTCCGCGTCTTCGCACATCAAGGCGCTCTGGACTTTATGCCGCGTCAGGTGCGGAGCGAACAGTTCGATGAAGTCGTACACGTAGCCGCGCAAATAGGCATCCTTGCGAATGCCGATGCGCGTCTGAGAGGGTTCGAACAGATGGCCTGCATCGATAACAGCCAGATTCACATCTTTGGCCGGATCGAACGCCATGCTGGCAATCAGGCCGACGCCCAAGCCCAGTTCCACATAGGTCTTGATCACGTCGGTATCGAGTGCGGAGAGCGCCACCGTGGGATTGAGGTTCTTGGCGGAAAACGCCTGGTTGATCTGCGAGCGCCCGGCAAAGGCAAAATCGTAGGTCACCACCGGCCAGGCCGCGATGTCTTCCAGGGTGATCAGGTGATCCAGCGCCGTGAGCGGATGGCCCTTGGGCACCACGACGCTGCGGTTCCATTCATAGCACGGCAGCATCGCCAGTTCCGGATACAGGGCGATGCCTTCGGTGGCCACGGCGATATCGGCTACGCCTTCCACCACCATCTCGCTGATTTGCGTCGGCGTGCCTTGTTTCAGCGCCAGACGTACCTGAGGATAACGCGCCAGAAAAGCTTTGATCGCCTTGGGCAGTGCATAACGCGCCTGGGTATGCGTGGTGGCGATGGTCAGGCTGCCGTTCTCCACCTGGACGAATTCCTCGCCGATGCGCTTGAGGTTTTGCGCCTGCAGCAGCATGCGCTCGGCAATGCGCAACACTTCCTTGCCCGGGCCGGTGACATCCACCACGCGCTTGCCGTTGCGGATAAAGACCTGCACGCCAAGTTCATCCTCCAGCATGCGGATCTGCTTGGAAATCCCCGGTTGCGAGGTATGCAGCTTCTCGGCCGCATCGGTGACGTTCAAGCCCTGCTTGTAGACTTCGACCAGATAACGCAACTGTTGCAGTTTCATGGGGCTCTCTTAATAACTCAACATTATTTGATATAAAGATAACAGTCTTATGTGTATATAAGCAACGTGGTTATGATGGTTCAACGATTTTGAGAACGGGAATCATCATGGAACCAATCTATATCTTATCCGGACTGGCGGTTGGCTTTATCGTCGGTTTGACCGGCGTGGGTGGCGGTTCGCTGATGACTCCGATCCTGCTCTGGTTCGGCATCAGTCCTGCCACGGCCGTGGGTACCGATCTGCTCTATGCCGCCATTACCAAGGCCGGCGGCGTGGTGGTGCATCATCGCAAGCGCAATATTGACTGGAAGATCACCGGTTGGCTATCGGCAGGCAGCATTCCGGCTGCACTGCTGACGGTGCTGGCACTCAATCTGTTGCATCCGGATATGAGTACGATGAATAGCGTGATCAAGCACTTTCTTGGTTTTGCCTTGATCCTGACCGCGCTGGCGATCATTTTCAAAAAAACGTTGCTGGCTTTTGGTCAGCGCCATGCCGGTGACTGGCTCAATTTATCGCCGCGCAAGCTTCATTGGCTGACTTTCATCACCGGACTGGTGCTGGGCGTGATCGTTACGCTGTCGTCCATCGGCGCTGGTGCGCTGGGTACGGTTGCCTTGTTTTTGCTTTACCCGCTGATTCCAACTTCGCGTCTGGTCGGTACTGAAATTGCGCATGCCGTGCCGTTGACGGCCATTGCCGGTTTGGGCCACGCGGGTCTGGGCAATATCGACTGGTTCGTGCTGAGCAGTTTGCTGGCCGGATCGCTGCCCGGCATCTGGATCGGCAGTCATCTCAACGGCCATGCCCCGGACAAGATTCTGCGTCCTTGCCTCGCAGTGATGCTGGCGCTGGTCGGCGGGCGGCTGATCTTGCTGTAACCTGCTTGTTGGTCCTGCCGTGAAAGGGGCGGGATGTGTTAATTTGCAGCCCTTCATTGGCATCCGGCTGCATCGAGGGAAACTGAATCATGGATTTTGAAACGAAACTTGCCGATACCCTGGCATTGCTGAAAAAGATCGAAGCGCAATACAGTCCGGCCATCTTTGCGCATTCGTTCGGTGCCGAAGACATGGTGCTGATCGACCTGATCGCGCGCCACCAGCTGAATATCGAAGCATTCAGCCTGGATACCGGCCGGCTGCCGGCGGAAACCTACACGCTGATGGCCAAGGGCGCCGAGCACTATCCCGAAGTCAAGGTGGCAGTGTTTTTCCCGGATGCCGCGCAGGTTGAAGCCTATGTGAACAGCAAAGGGATCAACGCCTTTTTCGAATCGGTCGAGCTGCGCAAGGAATGCTGCCGCATCCGCAAGCTGGAACCGTTGAAGCGCGCACTGGCCGGCAAGAAAGCTTGGATCACTGGCTTGCGCCGCGAACAGTCGCCGACCCGCACCGACATGGCTGCACAGGAATTCGACAGCGGTAACGGCCTGGAAAAATTCAACCCGCTGCTGGAATGGACCGAAAAAGAAGTCTGGGCCTACATTCGCGCCAACGACGTGCCGTACAACGAACTGCACGACAAACACTACCCGTCGATTGGTTGCGCGCCATGCACCCGTTCCGTCGCGATGGGCGAGGATATCCGCGCCGGGCGCTGGTGGTGGGAAAATCCTGAACTGAAGGAATGCGGGCTGCACGCCAAGAAGATTTGACGCTTCACGCAGTTCATCAGAAAACGGCCCGGCAATTTGTCGGGCCGTTTGACTTTGTGATGGGCGAGGTGCGTTTCGTATCCATTGTGAAAGCCGGCAGGGTTGCGAACCTGCCGGACTTGCCGAATTAAACAAGGAAGCCACAAGGGTAGCGATGTAGCCTGGATTAGCCGCAACACGGCGTAATCCGGGTCGCTGTAGGCGATGTGAATATCTGATTCGCGGCGACGTCCCACCGAGCCACCTCCGCCGTCAACTTCCCCTGTACGGCTTACGGTAAATCCGAACATGAGCTTGAAAAATTTGCCGTCCTGCGCCCCGATCCTTCCAGTCAGACGCCGCTTTACCTGCAAATTGCTTGGAGATCAATGCGGGTTACTGGCTGGCCAACCAGTTCTTGCTGTCCGAATGGGTGCTGTGCGAGGCTGTTCCGTTTCCGTTTCCGTTTCCGTTTCCGTTTCCGTGATGCGTGCATGCAGCGATGCGCCGAATTTCAAGTCGCCCGTTTTGCGTAACGGTTTGCCAGTATCGAGCATACGAACAGTTGCAGTTGGTGGTACAGCATGATGGGCAACAGTATCAGCCCTAGCGAAGGATTCGCGCCGAAGAGGAGTTTTGCCATTGGCACGCCTGATGCCATGGTCTTCTTCGAGCCGCAGAAGACTGCCGCGATTTCGTCTTCCACCGTGAATCCCAGCCGCCGTGCCAGCCACGTGGACAGTGCTAATACCAAGACCAAGATCAGTGCGGCCCCGACGAAGGTCAGGGCTAAGGTACCGATTCCGTTGTTTCGCCACAGTCCCGAGGCCACGGAATCCGAGAATGCGGTGTACACCAGCATCAGGATGACCCAGCGGTCGACCCGGTTGGTATAACGCTTGTTTCTGTTGTGCCACTGGTGCAGCAACGGGCGCAGCAACTGGCCGATCACCAAGGGCAGCAACAGCAGTTTGGCGATGCCGAGCACGGTATCCAGCAACGGCAGGGAATGCCCCTCGCCGCCAGCGAAAGCTGCTACCAATAATGGCGTTAGCACAATGCCGAGCAGGCCCGACAAGGTGGCGTTGAAAATGGCGGCCGGCACGTTGCCGCGCGCGAGGCCGGTCATTGCTACCGATGAGGAAACGGTGGACGGCAAGGCGCAGAGATAGCAGAACCCCAAGGCCAATCCGCTTGGCAACCATTTGCCGACCAAGGCATAGGTCACGACCCAGATCAGCGGAAAAACCGCGAAGGTGCTGATCTGCACGAAAACATGCACCTTCCAGCACGATAGGCCGTCCTTGAGATTTTGAAAGGAAATGCCCAGTCCATGCAGGAAGAAAACGATGGCGATGCCAATGTCGGCAAACTTGTCGCCGTGCAGGATGCCACCGGTCCGGCCCAATTCAGGAAATAGGCTTGCCAGCACCACGGCGCCGATCATACCGACAAGGAACCACTCTTTGCTCAGCCTGGACAGGAACGCTTTCAACCATTGTGGAACGCGAGCCACAGACATTCTGATCTCCGGATTGGAATCGATAGGATGGGCATCACTGTAGGCGCTGTCGAGCTTGGCTGGTTAACGTTACAATGACAATGAATAGCGCTAAACGGCCATGTAATGAAACGACTGATCCCCACCTTGTCTCGCTTGCCTCGGCCCCTCTACTGCCGAAACGAATCGCTCGCCGTCGGTAGTTGGACCGAAGTGCACCACCACTCCTGGTGCCAGTTTTCCTATGCCCTCAGCGGGGTGCTGGGCGTGCGTACGCCCTACGGTGACCATGTCGCTCCTTCGCGCTATGCGGTTTGGATACCGCCCGGTGTGGATCATCATGTCGTCAGTCGCCACCAGACCGAAATGCGCAGCCTGTACATCGAACCGGAAGTCGCCGCCGCCTTGCCCGCCACATGCACGGTCCTGGAAGTAACGCCGCTGATGCGGGAACTGATCCGAAAGGTCAGCGCACTGCCGGTGGAGTACGACGAGAATGGTGCCGAAGGACGGTTGGTCGCGGTGCTGTTGGACGAACTGGCTGAACTGCATCAGGCAGGATTCGCCGTGCCGCTGCCCCAAGACCGCCGGCTGCAGGCCATCTACGCCGGGCTGCAGGAAAGACCCGACGATACCCGCACGCTTGCCCAATGGGCCGCCAGCGCTGGCGCCTCGGAACGCACCCTGGCACGCTTGTTCTACAAGGATACGGGCATGAGCTTCGGTCAATGGCGCCAACGTCTGCGCTTGGTCATGTCACTGGACGCACTGGAAGCCGGAGGAAGTGTTGGCGCCATCGCCCTGGGTCATGGCTATGAATCCCCGTCCGCCTTCATTGCTGCCTTCAAAACTGCTTTCGGTCGCACGCCGGGAGAGTTGCGGCCAAGAGACGCTTGAAGTTGCTGTCCCGGAGAGGGGGCTTCCTGCTTTCGCGTTTGTGTGTT
>JARLJJ010000540.1 GCA_031291275.1 Formivibrio sp. | reverse complement strand
TCGATAGAGCCCGCCATCTCCGCGCACCACACCCACAGCACCGGGCAGAAGATCAGCACCCAACAGGTCAACAGTCCGCCGCAGAGATGAAGGATGGAAAGAATTGGAGTCTTTTCGCGCCGCCACATCTGAACGGTCAGTTGGCATGCCCAGACCATATACAGAATTCCGAATGCTGTGGACAGCGATTGCCCCAGCATGATTCCGTCATGGTACTTCAGATAAAAGTTGTCGACAAGCTGCTGCGCGGTGAAAGTGGAGTCAGGTGGGGGGCAGTTGTGGCCGAGTACCGCCCAGCTAAGGCCATAAAAAACAACAAAGGCCGGTCCACACCAGGCGCAGATGAGCTGAATACGTTTTGAGAGATTGTCTTCCATACATCCTCCTCAGGACGGCGAACCGTCGGTAGTTCTCGGTGTTCAAAATAGTACGAACGTCCGATTTATTTATATTCCTTAAAAAATATCCCGTCAAGAGATATCTTCCAAATAATTTCGGTATTCGTATGTCTCAACTGCCCTCACGTAGCCGTGCGCCTGGGACACAACCAGGTCGAATCAGGCAGCAAGGCTTCCTTCTTAGCCACCATCTGTATAGGGTGGCTATGCTTACCGGGGTCATCTAGTTGGGGTTCGAGGTACGCTCATTCGAGTATCGAGTTGCAAAGTGTCAATCAATGTGATTTAATGAACGTTCGTTAGATTTTAGGAGATCCCATGTCGAAAAGCGTTTCGAAGAAAAAAATCCGTGAACAGATACTTGAGCGGTCGATCCGTCTGTTCGCAAAGGCTGGTTATGACGGAGTCTCGATGCGTGACGTCGCGGTCGCTGTGGCACTCACGCCCGCCGCGCTCTACTACCACTTTGCAGACAAAGAGCAACTTTACGTGGATGCCGTTGCCTATGCATTCCGGGAAGTAACGGGTGTCCTGAAATCAGCTATCGAGGATGCGGCGACTCCCTTAGCGCAACTTGAATCGGTTGTCGGCGTGGCCACCAAGATGCTTGCGAAGAACAAATCTCTTGTCCGCCTGATGCAGTGGGTGAAGCTGGACAGTGATCGACAGCGCCTGCAGAAACTCGGGACTACCGCATTTGACGAGTTGTTTCTTACCATCCACAAGTTGGTTGGCAAGCTGGGGCCTGGATACAACGCCAGTCTGTTTACGGTTTCGATCACGAGCATGGTCGTATTTCCATTTGAAGTCATGGATACTTGTCGTTTTTTGCCGGGCTACGAGTCAAAGAATGACGATCCTGCGGTTCTGTCGAGGCACGTGGTCCGGTTGTTGCACCAAGGTTTATCGGGCGCTGATGACGGCAGCCAATGATCCTGCGCGGTGCAATGACCAGCACCCAGCAATAGGATATTTCAATTGTCGGAGATCAATATCTTGAATCGAATGAAGCAGATCGCGCTACTGGCACCATTGATGCTTGCTGTATGCCTGATTGCCTGTCACCGCAATCACGGCGTTGAGCCACAGCCTGTTCCGCAGACTAGGAATCTCCCCGTCATAACGGTGTCTGTTGGCGCTCCAGTCGAATACACCACCGTTGGTTCTGTCGTATCCGATCAACGCGTCGATGTCACATCGAGGCTCAGTGGCTATATTCGCGCCGTCCTGGTTCATGA
>JARLJJ010000539.1 GCA_031291275.1 Formivibrio sp. | reverse complement strand
GTGTCGGTGTACTGCCCTGGCTCGGGCTGGATTGACCTTGACCCGACGAACAACGTTGTTCCGTCGACCGGGCATGTGACGCTTGCGTGGGGCCGCGATTACGGAGATGTGAGTCCGCTTTATGGGGTGATTCAGGGCGGCGGGAACCACGTGCTGAACGTGGCGGTGGACATTGAGGAGATTGCGGGCTGATAGGTTTTCTGGCCTACGAGTTGACTTTTTGTCCAAAAATGCCATGTTTTTGGCGAAAACGATGCTCTTCTGACAAATGCCATTCCATAAACCATTTGTTTTCAATGCACTTTTTCGGTAATAACATACTTGACGGAGTGCGAAGGAAAGGTGAAACTGAGATGGCCGTGACAGGGCAGCGTACTCTTACCGATTCGGAGATTGACAGTATTTTTTCCATACCGCCAGAAACGGAGAGGATTCGAATTCTTCGCCGCCGATTAGTTGCGCGAGTTCTTGGCTTCGATCTGACATCAAGCTCCGATATTCTTCCAGCTCCTCCAGTCGAGCCAAATCTTGACGCCAAGGTATAGGAGCCCCGGTGCCATCAATGATCCGATATTTGGTCATCAGAATGTGAATTGAATCGGCAAAATTGCGCAACCTGACAATTTCTTCCGCAATCTCCTTGGCAATTTCCTTGTCTGTCAGCGAGGTGTGATTGGGCTGCACTCATTCCCCCTTCGCTGCAATAATAATGTGGATTAGAAATGCTGCGACCAGGCAAACCATAGCCGCAGCTAAGATCGCCCAGAACACTCCCCAGTCAAATGCTTGCCAAGGCCACATGATGCCGCAATTATACGGCATCCTATTGTCCGATTTCGTTTAAATGGGGACGCCTTTTTTAAAGGTCAATATCCTCTTTACCTCTCTGGCCGAAAGCATCCCGCCTAATCTTTTTTCGCCTCTAAGGATTGGTGCACAGTTACGCGCACGAATTGAATCTTTATCAATCAGCCATTGCAGAATGGCGTATGCTAAATAGTCGGATGGCTCAAGAAGAGTGCATTTCTGCGACGATTCGCACCCTGTCAACATGGGTCTACCCCTATACCGATATTCTGGCTCTTTCTGTAAAACAGAGATCGCTGCCTCTCTTGCTTGCGCATACTCCACTTGAGTTTCTACTACCAGCTTGAGCCGCTCACCCTTAGGTAAAGATTTGAGCATTGCCTGAGTGAGCGCGACCAGAGTAACGAAATAGCCGTTGGACAGTACCCCGTCGGGTCGCTTCAGTTGGGATCTATAATCCGCGATACGCACCGAGGCAAAGACTGGCCGGAGGCCACACCCCCGCGGGACGGCACCCAGTTTTTCCAGCATTAGTTTGTGCCGGTCTCGGCCTTTCGGCCATCTCAGCTTATTCATGTGGAGTGCAGTTTTAGGGTGTAGCGCGATCTTCCACTCTGAGGTGAGCTGAGACCATGACCTTTGGTTTCCTAAGAACCCAGCCATCACCACATACCCATCCCCAGTTTGAAAACTCTCATCCAAATAGGCGGTTAGCATGAATACGTACCTCGGGGGATTATCATGCGGAGACTCGAAAAAGGCATTCACGTCGTCCAGTTGACTTTGGGCACACATCGGCGTTACGCTCCAGACTAGGAGCGTCTATGCCGAGTTTGCCTGAGCCATCCGCCAAGATTGAAACAGGCACTTTCGACCCTACGTTCATCGAATTCACGCGACAAATTCTTTCTGTGCCACACTCCGAAATCAAAGCCGAACTGGATGCCGAGCGCGAAGCGAAGCGAATGTCTAAATCCGCTTCCCACGCTTCTGGCGTCCCAGCCAAGCGTACTTAGAACGCCGTTTCTCCCACCTTGCCGGTCAGTTCTGCATAGGTGAGGCGTCTGCCTACTATCTGCGATACAGCCAGCGTAAATCTATCCGCATCGGTGAGCGGATTGTCTTTGGTTGCGCGATTGTTGAAGCGGAACATCTGCTCATCCAAGTAAGCATCCATATGGAAAGGCTCTACTGCAACGTAGGTGCCCCCGAGTGTTCTCTTCAACAGACTCCAAAAATTCTCAATACCGTTGGTGTGGACCTCACCGCGCACATACTCTTCCATGTGGTTCACTGTCTCATGCACGAAGCCTTTGATCGCCATGCGGTTGTAGCCTTGTGCTGAGTCAGTATAGACCGGCGCGGCCTTGGATACCTTCTTGAGTATCTCGCCCTGTAGGGTGAGGCGGGAAACGTCAGGAATGACCTTTGCGCGAACCTGACGGGTATCGCGGTCAAGCATTCCCATCACGATAGTCTTGTTATCTTTCTCCCAGCCGTCCTTGATGCGTTCGCGCTTCTTGGCATGCAGGTTCTTATGCTTTCCGCCTACCCAGGTCTCATCGACTTCGATAGGCTCTCCGCCAGTCCCGATCTTGAGAA
This sequence comes from Formivibrio sp., assembly GCA_031291275.1. Classification (GTDB taxonomy): domain Bacteria; phylum Pseudomonadota; class Gammaproteobacteria; order Burkholderiales; family Chitinibacteraceae; genus Formivibrio. Next base: position 611 of record JARLJJ010000539.1, on the reverse strand, counting down.
GGGATTTGTTCTTCATGGCAAGGCGGATTCGATGCAGCATGAACCATGCGGTTTTCTGAGTCACGCCAAGCGAGCGATGCAGTTCATAGCTGCTGATGCCATTCTTGGCGCTAGAGAGCAGCCACATGGCCGACAGCCACTTATCAAGGCCGATGGGTGAATCCTCAAATATGGTGCCAACCTTGAGAGAGAACTTCTTGCGCTTGTGATCGCCGTAGCAGAGATAGACCCTCTCTTTCGCAAGCCATGTGAGTTTGGTTGCGCTACACGATGGGCATTTAATCACGCCATCCGGCCAGCGCATGAATTCCATGTATTTACGGCAGTTGGCGAAGTCCGCAAAGTGTTGAATCGCTTGCTGTAAGGTCTTGACTGCGTATTCCATGATCTAAATATAGAACAAAAAGCGTACTCGGTCAAGTATATTATTACCCTTTTTCGACTGTGATGCGTAAGTGCTTTGATATCAACAAAAGGGGAGATAGGGGGGAGGGGTGAACGCTGAGAAACTGGTCAGCGAGACCACTCGCCGGTTTGCTTGCGAGCCGGATGTGAACTGCTCATGGTTGAGCTGTTGATTTGATTGTGCGCTTTCAAGGGTTAATTGCATG
>JARLJJ010000538.1 GCA_031291275.1 Formivibrio sp. | reverse complement strand
GTTCTGCCTTCCTGCGAACAGGCCATCAAACTGGCGAAATCGGATCAAGCGGCTTTTATTCATGACAGTCGAGGCTTGGCGCTCGCGATGACGGGGCATTACCCTGAGGCCATTCGAGAGTTTGAGCAATATTTGGAATGGGCCAAAGGAAAGGCCGAGTACAAGGAACAGAGCCGCAAGCGGGAAACTTGGATCTCTGACCTCAAGAGTGGCCGGAATCCCATCGATCAGGCAACCCGCAAGGCCCTGCGGACAGAGTAGTTCTGTCGGGGAACGGCTGAACACAGCGGAAGGTCAGTTCGGATGCACGTTGCAACGATCTGTTTTGCCGAGCCGCCAGAAGGGGACCGGGACACGCAAGAGATTTCTGGGAGGAACCTCCGATGACCGAAGAACCAACTCTCATGTCGAAGGGCCGGATCCTGGCCTTTGGCATCTACATGATCGTCTTAAGCCTCCTGCTCATCTACGGCTTGGCGAAAATCTGGCCGGCCAAGATGCCCGGGGGGCTCGAGGGCAATATCTATCTCTTTGGGAAATGGCATTTCTACCTCTGGCCAGAACCGCGCTATCTTCTCATCGTCACGTTTACCGGAGCGCTTGGCAGTTTCATCCATCTGGCCACTTCGTTTGCGGACTTTCTGGGTAACCGCCAATTGTACGGGAGCTGGGGCTGGTGGTATATTCTGCGACCGTTCATCGGAACGGCCCTTGCAATCCTCATGTACTTCGCTGTGCGCGGAGGCCTAATCGCCAGCTCAGGCGGCGCCGACAGCTTGAGCCCCTACGGTGTTGCAGCCATCGCCGGGATGGCTGGCCTGTTTTCCAAACAGGCAACGGACAAGCTACGCGAGGTATTTGAGGACCTATTCAAGACCACCCGACCGCCCGACCGAAGCGACAAACTAACAAACCAATAGACCTCTTGGCAGGAAACCATGCCCGCTACCACATTGCCGCAAGTCCCGCGGCCAAGTGACGCGGCCTATTGCTCCGACGTATCTTCCTTTTGAGCCCGCGCATGAATTTACTGTTAGCAATTTGATTTGATTGCGGTTGTTGTCTTTTGCGCGGCGCAAGTACCTGTCTACATCATTGCCTTGCGGGTAGGGTCACGCCCAGAGCCGCTAGGATCTTGGTCTGGTTCGCACTCGGCTGCGGTAGTTTCGTCACGGTGGTTTTTTCATCGACCTTGTATTGCATCAGGCACAGACTGGCG
>JARLJJ010000537.1 GCA_031291275.1 Formivibrio sp. | reverse complement strand
TCCATTGCGTGGCCCAATCCCATTGCCGGGCCTTGGAATCATGGTCTTGCGCGGCTGGGGCCGAGCCTTGCGCGGTAGTGCCGACCAAGCCAACCAGTGACAGCACGGCTTGAAGAGAAATAAACGCCGCGAACGCTGCTACAACTGCCACGCGGCCAACGCCGCGAAATATCCTTTTTATTGGCGCGCCTTCACCGTCCGCCAAGGCGTGAACAAATACAAAGAGCGCAACCAACAGGCTATAGAGAGCGCCAATGTCTGAGGCTTCCATCACGTTTACGCCCACGCACATTCCGGCCAACATCAATCGCACCCACCGCACGACAATCGGTGTGGAGGAAGAGCAACCGACGATGAGCGCCAGCGCAAAGGAATTCATGCCCACGGCGATTTCCTGCGTGCCAACCCCCCAGCAGGCGGTCGAAAAGTAGGTTGAATTCAGCATCGCCGCCAGTGCTCCCAGAGTGGAGGCAAGCGGCGACAATTTTAATGCCCTAAACAACATCCAAGTGCCGAGGGCCACGATGAACAGGTCGAACATCTGGAAAAATTTGGCGTAGAAAAGAGGGCTGAACAGCGAGTGAAACATGGCCGTGAGGCTCGGTGTGTAAGCCCCGCCGCTGTTGCCGAGATAATTCAGGTCCACCCACATGCCGGTGACGCCGGCTGGCATTTTCACCCAGGCCGCGTTTTGCACGCCGAGCGGACCGTCGTTGTTGAAAAAAACATAATCCGGCAGGAAACTGCGCCAGAACATTACTACGAGGACTATGGCGAATAAAGCGACGGGAAACCACGCGGGCGTGCCGGCCGGTTTAAGATTATTGTTTTTCATCAAATTCTTAGTGCCTTCAGATGTATCGCTGTAAAAATCAGTCTGGACCGTAGTGATTGAAACTCATTCCAAATGCTCTATTTTGTCGCGGGAAATGGCTTCACGCAAAAAATTGCCGCCGCCTGGTCTGGATGCCATTTGGTCCACGACACCTGGCAAAACCACGATACGAGACCCCAGAAAACCGCTGGACGGCGTTTGAGAATGTGGCCCTCGCCGCGCAGGGACCTCGGTCCAAGCTGGCCGGTGACTTCGTAACCGTAACCTTTCATTTCCGCCGGTTCCCACCCTGAGAGGTGCACCTGCAAATCATCATCAGCAGAGTGCCGTTGCGGCAAAAATCCCTTCGGAGTAAAAAAAATCACTTTTTTCATTGCCAGCTTTTCCATATCCTGCATGAGCTTAAGACCGTCCTCTTTGGTGAAGTGTTCAATCACATCAAGCGCGATACATGCATCGAATTGCTTGGGCTTGAAATAGCTTGTGAGTTTTCTGGCATCACCTTCGACGATTGCGTCATGGGTTTTTTGAAGCTTCGCTTTCTCAAAGTCGGGATGATAACCTTCGAAACCCGTTGTGTTTGGAACTCCCAACTGCCGCAGTTTCGCAGAAACGCCACAGCCAACATCCAAAACACTGTTGCATCCGACCAGTGCATCCCTTAACGCCAATCGGAAAAGGATCGCGTTAGGATCAAACCCTTCCTTCAAGAGTGATGTGATTATACTTATTCTACTTTTCATTTAAATTAGTGAGTCTAGTCAATTCGCGAAATGGTTGCCCTGCAAAACATATTGATCCTCGTGCTCATGGCGCATAATGGTTGGCAGGGGATGATAAACCAGGTAACGCCTACATGCTGGGAATTGCGAGCCAGTTATTTGCCAGGAACACAGGGCGGAGGTCTTCCCCATCGGTAAGACTCGGAGTTTTTAAAATCCCGGCCGCATTAACGTTATGACAAGCAGTGGACATCTGACGTAAAATAACGGAAATTTATCGAAATATGCGAGCACTTTTTCTTCCGCATTGATGCGGTCCTAAAGTTCAAGCCCGAACTGGCGCCGGATCTTCTGGTATTCTTGGAGCAGTTCAATCAACGCGAACCAAATTTCCGGGTTCCGTGAGGTGTTGTAAATTTATGTCATTTGTAATCAGTTTATTTTAATTGACACTTCTACTTGAAATTGTTTAGAATAAAGTTCAACTGGGTCTGGGTTAAATGCTTGGAGTTTTTTTTATACTGCATTGGCTACCAACAATTTGTTGCTCGAAATATAGAAAGGGCGAAGGTCATGAAACAAAATGATACTGCGGTAATCACCACTATTCCGAGGCGCCTTCTTTGGTTGATCTGCCGAAGCGCATTGATTCTTCTGAGCGCATTGTGCGGTGTTTCAGTTCAAGGTGCTGGGTTGCAGATGTTGCATGGCCATTCAGCGCCTCTGCTGAAATCTTTGGTGCCAACCAGCGTTCTGCCTGCCACGAATCGTTTGAATCTGGCCATTAGTCTGCCGCTGCGGAATGCGGCGGCATTGTCCAACTTGCTACACGAAATCTACGATCCGACCAGCGCGAGATATCATCATTACCTGACAACGGCTGAGTTCACAGAAAAGTTTGGGCCAACAGAGCGCGATTATCGGGCGGTAATCGATTTTGCCGAGGCAAACCACATGCAGGTGGTAACGACCCATCCCAATCGTGTGTTGCTGGATGTCAGGAGTTCGGTCGCAGACGCCGAAAAAACGTTGCACTTGACGATGTGTGATTATCAACACCCGATAGAGAAGCGGCAATTTTATGCGCCCGACCGCGAGCCCTCAGTAGATTTGGCTGTGCCGATCCTGCAAATCAGCGGATTGGACAACTACTCGCTGCCGCGTCCGCATCTGCGGGTGGCCCGGTTGGCCAACGGACAAAATTCTTCCCCAAACGCAGGTTCTGGTCCCAGCGGCTCATATATCGGGACCGATTTTCGCAAGGCCTATGTGCCGGACACCGTCCTAAACGGTTCAGGGCAGGTCGTGGGCTTGCTGCAATTCGACGGCTACACAGCTAGCGATATCACCTACTATGAGAGCAAAGCGGGCCTGCCGAACGTGCCGTTACAAAATGTATTGCTAGATGGTTTTAGTGGCAATCCGACGTTCAATGGCGGGGAGGTGGAAGTATCTCTTGACATCGAAATGGCCATTTCCATGGCCACCAACTTGTCCAAGGTGGTTGTTTATGAAGCCGGACCGACTGGCAATTGGCATGACCTGCTGAATCGGATGGCCAACGACAATATGGCCAAACAGTTGAGTAGCTCCTGGTATCTTTCGGGAGGCGGTGCTGACGCCACGGCTGACCAAATATTTCAGCAGATGGCGGCACAGGGCCAGTCCTTTTTTAACGCATCGGGTGATAATGATGCCTATCCTGGTTTGATAGATTTTCCCGGCGACTCGCCCTTCATTACCCAAGTCGGAGGAACGACCCTGAGCACGAGTGTGAATGGTGCTTGGGTTGGGGAAACGGTGTGGAACTGGGGCGTTGAGCGGGGATCCCTATATGACGGACAAGGCAGCGGCGGCGGCGTCAGCACGCAATATCCCATTCCCACTTGGCAGACCAATATCAGTATGGCGGCCAATCAAGGCTCGCTGACGAGTCGCAATACGCCTGACGTGGCGATGATAGCCGATAATATTTACGTGCGGGCCGACGGAACGGATCTGATTGAAGGTGGGACGAGTTGCGCGTCGCCGTTGTGGGCGGGTTTCGCGGCCTTGGTCAATCAGCAGGCGACCAATCTTTCGCAACCATCGATTGGCTTTGTCAATCCGGCACTTGCGGCCGTTGGAGCGAGTCCACATTACACAGCCGCGTTCCACGATATCACTACCGGAAACAACACGTGGAGCAACAGCCCGAGCAAGTTCTACGCGGTTGCTGGCTACGATCTATGTACTGGTTGGGGTACGCCAGCGGGCCAAAAATTGATCGATTTCCTAGCCAATCCGGAACCGTTGCTGGTCACTCCCGGTAATGGTTTCACCGCGATAGGCGGCGTAAGCGGCCCTTTCACCGTCTCTTCGCAAGGGTTTTCTTTGACGGACGTTGGCACGAACCCGTTGACGTGGACCGTGTCAAACGCTGCTTCATGGCTGAATGTTCTGCCCTCCGGTGGCACATTGACCCCCGGGGGGCCAGCAGTGACGGTGACCGCCAGTCTGAATAACGCAGCGAGCAATTTGGACGTTGGAACGTACACTGCGACCTTGTGGTTTACCAATGTGAATGATGGGATTGGTCAAAGTCGCCAGATTGTACTTTCTGTCATTAGCCCGCCAACGATCACGCAGCAACCTACAAATCAGACCGTGCTGGAAGGTGAGTCTGCTGGCTTTAGGGTCCAAGCTACCGGTGGTTTGCCCTTGGCTTACCAGTGGCAGTTGAGCGGCACGAACTTGGCTGATGGCGGCAACATTCTCGGCTCCTCCACGACCAACCTCACGATCGGCAAAGTTTCCGCGGCCAACGTCGGGCCTTACACAGTCGTGGTGACCAATTTTGCGGGTATGGTTACTAGTTCCATTGCCGCGCTGACGATCACGTCATCCCCACCGGTCATTGTATTGCAACCGACAAATCAGGCCGTTTATATCGGGATGCCGGTTTCATTTTCGGTGGGTGCGATTGGCACCGTGCCATTCTATTATCAATGGAGTTTCAATGGCACAAATATTGTCAACGCAACCAACGCCACGTTAACCTTGGTCAGCGTGCAATTGACCAATGCTGGAAACTATTCCGTAGTGGTCACCAACCTTTATGGCTCGACCAACAGCGCCACTGCTGTTCTTTCGGTCAGCGCCGGATCAGCATGTGATCCGGTGCCTTCCGGCATCGTTGCTTGGTGGCAGGCCGAAAACAATGCTCTGGACAGTGTGGGTACCAATAACGGTGTCCCCATCGGTGGAATAACGTACACCAGCGGCAAGGTGGGACAGGCGTTTTCACTAGATGGCAGCAGCACCTATATTTCAGTTCCGGTCTCTCCGAGTCTCAATATTGGGTCCGCCGGTTTGGGTTTTACCATTGAGGGCTGGATTAATCCAGGTGCGCTAACGATCCAATACACTGCCCCCATAATTGAATGGGATTCTGACAGCGCAATTGGGGTACACTTCTGGGCTTCCGATTCGCTGTATGCCAACATCATAAGCACGGATGGGAATTCACACATAATGCAATCGGCTGGCGGCTTGATAACCTCGGGCGTTCTCCAGCATGTGGCGTTGACCTACGACCAAACCAGCGGGACTGGCGTTCTTTATTGTAACGGGACCGCCGTGTTGATGCAAAACCTGGGCGGTTTCGTGCCGCAAACGACCTATCCCTTGAACATCGGACGACGCACTGGGAACGTGGTCGGCAGCGGTTACAACTTTCAGGGGTTGATTGATGAATTGAGCCTCTATCGGCGTGCGTTGTCCTCGAACGAGATTGCTGCAATCTACCTGGTGGGAAGTGGAGGCAAATGTTTCGCGCCGACCCCGCCCGTGATTACGACCCAGCCAACGAACCAGGCGGTTGCCGTTGGCGGGACGGCGGTCTTCGTTGTGACCGCGAGTGGGACGCCTCCGCTTTTCTATCAATGGAGTTTCAACGGAACAAACGTTGTTAATGGGACCAACGCCACGCTGACAATGACTAGCGTGCAAATCAACCAATCTGGCAATTATTCCGTGCTGGTGACCAATCTTTATGGTTTGACCAACAGCGGCACCGCGGTCCTGACTGTTTATGGGGTGCCGCCGGTGATTACGACCCAGCCGACCAACCAGACGGTCTTCGTGGGCAGCACGGTGGTTTTCAATGTCACCGCGAGCGGGACGGCTCCGCTTTTTTATCAATGGAGTTTCAACGGGACAAACATCGTCAATGGGACCAATGCCACACTGACTTTGACTAATGTTCAATTCACCAATGCCGGCAATTATTCCGTGCTGGTGGCCAACCTCTATGGCTCAACGAATAGCGCCATCGCCGTCCTGACGGTTAATGGCCTGCCATCGTGTGATCCGGTTCCTTCGGGCGTCGCGGCTTGGTGGCGGGCCGAAGGGAACGCCGTGGATATAATCAACGGAAACAATGGGACGTTGGTTGGGAATGTCGGTTTTGTTCCCGGCGAGGTGGGGCAGGCGTTTTCGCTGGATGGAAGCAGCACGTATATTTCAGTCCCCGCATCGCCAAGTTCGGATATTGGGTCCGTCGGCACGGGCGTTACAATCGAGGCGTGGATTGATCCGGCCGGGTTAACGATCCAATACGGTGCTCCCGTCGTTGAATGGGATTCCAGCACCGCAATAGGATTGCACTTTTGGGCTTCCGATTCACTTTTTGCCAACGTCATAGGCACGGATGGAAATCCACACACAATACAATCGGGCGGCGGCTTGATAACGCAGGGCGTCTTCCAGCACGTGGCGTTTACTTACGACCGAGCCAGTGGAACTGCAATTCTTTATTGCAACGGGAGTGCCGTTACAACGCAAAATCTTGGCAGCATCGTGCCGCAAACGACCTATCCACTGAACATTGGGCGACGCACCGGGAACGTGACCGGCAGCGGTTATAATTTTGACGGGTTGATTGATGAACCGACAATCTACAGCCGTGCCCTGTCCTCGAACGAGATCGCGGCCATCTATCTGGCTGGAAGCGGAGGCAAATGTTTCACGCCCACGCCACCGGTGATTACGACCCAGCCAACCAACCAGACGGTTGCGGTGGGTGGGACG
>JARLJJ010000078.1 GCA_031291275.1 Formivibrio sp. | reverse complement strand
GAGATGAGACATTTGGCGCACGAGAGGCGCGGAGCGTTTCAATTAAATGTATAAGACACGATCAATCCAGTGCCCACACTAGGACTCCCGGAACTCAAGCCTGCCGTTCCATACCCGGTAAGTGTAGTGCTGTCGCTAAGAATCCAACTTAAGGATCCGAGTATTTCTCGGGATGCGCCCACCTGCGGTGCACTGGCGCTGTCTTGGTCATAAGAAATGATGGCAACCAAACTCTTATCCAACTCTATAGTGGTTCCTATGGCAATTGAGACGGTATTGTACAACGAGTAATTAGAGGGTTGACCCGAGATCAGGTATCCCACGGTAATAAACGGCCTCCAAAAATCTATTTGACGGGATACATCCACATTAAATCCAAAATCTGCTACTCCGGTGCTCAGCCGCCTGCGAGTTGATGCGGTCGGCACCTTGGCTCGCGCAGTCAACTCCACCTGAAAGTCATCGAGGATCGCGGGGGGGAGCGTGTAGGTCGCGCTTAAATTTAAATCACCAAAGCCACTTCGGACGTTAGGCACGATTGACGTCCGACGATTGATCAAAATTGGATTGCCAGCCGCATCGAAAACAACCAACCCCCTCCCGGAAATGCGCATGTAAGGTACACTGGCGCTAAGCTTGAAATCTCCGATTTGCGCATTGAGGCTCGAAAGATTGAGCAGCACGTTTGTATTTCGCGTCGTGCCATAACCGCCATTGGAATAGTCGGCACCAAACGTTCCGGTTAATCGAACATCATCTTCATTTGCGCAAGCGGTTTCTGTGCAACCGAAAAATTGCACCATCGCGGCCGCGACGAGAATGGCGCCCTTCAGTATCCCGTGATCGACACTGCGAACGAACGTGAGAGCATTAGAATTACCGCGTTCTGGATCGATTGTTTTCATAATTAACTCACTGGCGTTGGCGAGCATGAAGCGCATTGCGAGCTTTGTCGGCAGGCGAATTAATGTCGGAATTCTGAAGGTGAATCGTCAGAATATTGTCTCCCCTCGCAAGGGTAAATTTTACCGCATTAAATGAAGGCTTACTCAGGAATGGGACAGCATCATGCGAGAAGCCAAATGGCTCCAGCGGCAGGCCCACCCAACTTGTATCCATTTTTCCATTTGCGTTCACATCCTGAAACGTCTGCACTGCGTAGACACCTGGAGGCACGCCGTGGATGGTGATTGTGGTTTCCCCTTCGACGGCAGTAATATCTGCAGATGCAATTGGCGTAGAATCGTTGTCGGGGTAGGCAGCTTCGTCGTAAATTCCTAGCCGTATGATGCCGCCCGCCTGAACGTTCTCGATGTGAACGGTTAGAGTTGTATTGGGCGTGCTTGTTGCGGCAGCAGCTGTCGCCAAATTTAGAATGGAAACGATCGATAAAAAGACGACTAAAAGTGTCCTGACAATGCACTGTGAACTTCGTCCCGGTTCGTGGGCATGCATGTTGGCTTAATCTGCTTTGTGCTCTCCCGTAACGCTCGCGTCGCAGGAAATCTTGCTTCCGGTTCAGTCCCCAATTGGAACGGCCCGCCCCCTGTTCGCAACGTAACCTAGGCTCGGGCGTCGGTCAGCACAGAATTGGTCGGCACAAGAGATGGAAGTGTGACCCTTTAGAATATCACAATTGTTTCAATCACTTAGTGCAGTCCTTCATGGTCATTTGAAGGATGCCAGCGATTTTAATTTTGGAGTGACAACTTAAAGAATAGAGTCGGTGTGCGAGGTGCTGAATGATCGACGCCGGATTTGATCCTAGTTACCTGGAGTACCGACGTAGGCTAGCATTCGCCTTAGCGATGCGGGAAAACGTAGCACCAAGATTAGCTACTGCACACAGCCTTCAGAAAAGATTCGCGCAGCTGATTCGTGCATTACTGTTCGGCGCAAGTAATTGAATTTGAAGTAGTCCGCTCAAGTCAGCTATTCGGATAATCAAAGTTCTGTTGGATTGTGCCTTGCACTTGCTAACTGCATTCGCGGTCGGGCTTCACTGGCCTATGGCATTGGGATGGTTCCGACTGGCTCGCGCTACAATGTGAAGGGTTGCTTTTACGCTAGCGGATTTGGTTTCAGCTCACTCTCGCGGAATCATCCGGAAGATGTCCGCTATTGGCGCAAAGCGGACGGCCAGAACTGTCCGCTGCTTATTATGCGAACCCTTAAAATTCTGGCGAAATACGCCGCTTTGAGTAGTGCATTATTGCCAAAATGTACTATTGCGCTCCAGAAATCGGATTCAGATCAATCACCACAAAAATGCGATTTGAACAATCAGTTGTTAATCTCGCAGAACGTACTGCATCGAGTTGGCCGCTTTTGATTCATATGGACACCGGATCGCGGCCCGTGTTGAGTGACCAAGCAGTCCGGGCACCGGCGTCTATCTGCGTTAGGTGATGACTTTTGGCCCGTGGTTTCCAGGTGTCTATCACGGTGTGCCGTTCATTGGTTTCGACGCGAGAGAGGTGACGCCGCGCCAATGATATCACCGGCGCGCTCCCAGTCCGCTGTTCCCTGTTGCAATCCGCGCTGCGCGCGCACAGCAAAAATGCCGGCCTGTTTCATTGAGCCGGCCGCGTAATACGCTTCCGCTGTCGCAAGGTTAGCCATCGGCTCATTATGCAAATTGGAATAGGCCTGTGCGGTTTCGTACCAGGTGAAAACATCGTCGTTCTCAACCAGACTTGCTGCCTTTAGATTTTTCAATGCGGCGTCCGCCAGAGCTGCGTCATCCGTGGCGAGCTCTGCCGTGGCGAGTCCTAATCGCAATTGGGGTGCGCTCGGCCGTAAGTCGACCGATTTTTGGTATGCTGGTATGGCAAGATTAGGCTTCGCCATGCTGAGATAAATTTGGCCAAGTACCTCGTAAAAATAGGGATTATTTTGTTCGTCCTTTATCAGGCTGTTGATTTCGTCCAGGGCGCCGGTAAGATTGGGCTTGCGGAGATAAATCATCGCACGCGCGTAACGAGCAGGCTCACTGGTGTCCGTGACCGGGTAGCGATTAAGGGCTTCCTGCACGGGTAGCACAAAACCAGCCAGTTTTGCTTGCACCATCTCAAACGTATGGGTGATCTGCGGCGGGTCTTTGATATCGCGATAAGGTGATGCATCGACGCCCGCTTGCAAGTAAGCAAGGCGCTCTTGGCCAACTGGATGGTCGACCGCATAGGTATCGATTTTGTGCGCGCTCCTGGCTTCTTCCGCTGCAAACCTCACGAAGGTATTATAAATCCCCAACGGTGATTGATGCGTAGCGTTAAGCAACTTTAGGGCGATCTGATCGGCGGTTGCCTCTTGTGTCCGGCTGAAGGCGTTGAACTGGTCTTCAGCGATAGCTTGGCCGGCCTGGATGATGCCACTCGCGGCTGCACCGCCTCCCGCAATCGTCACGGCAACCGCAAGAACTAGAGAAAGCAACATCGGAACCATGGCATGGTTCATCGCCTCGGTGTCACGAGAAAGATGGCCCGCCTTTATATGGCCGGTCTCATGAGCCATAACGCCGATAAGTTCATTCGGGGATTTCACGTAGAGGATAATGCCGGAAAGGATAAACATGTTCTGGCCTTCAGCCACGAAAGCATTCACGCCCGTGTCGCCAACCAGGTAGAGCTTAACAGCAGCCGGATCGAGGCCCGCCGCCTTGGCAAGGGGCGCCTCGTAGCTCCGCAGCATCTCCTCGGTCTCGGTATCCCGGAGTATACTGATACTTTGGGCATAGACGGGTTGGGCTGCCGACAGGAGCGCGCCGAGGACGCATGCGCTAAACCCCAGACTTCTGCAAAAGCGTTTGCAGGTGATTCCTCGGCTTGGATATAGAGGTTGGACGCGCCGCAACGGGGTGTTCCCTAACGCTCGAGCTAAACTAGGGCCCCCGAGCCCTCGCGTCAAATGACGGAAGTAACAGAAACGACCACGACAAGCCAAAGGCAAATCACAACCAACGTTCGGAACTCCAGAAGCAATTGGTGGAAGCCATGGCTTCAGGAAGCTCACCGCCGCTTGGTGTTGATCGGGCAGTTTCTTTCAGCGACCTCAACCTAAAGGACTCAAAGGATCAGGATAAGCTAAAGCAGCGCGCCGAAGATGCCGCTAAAAATGCATGTGTAGAGTTAGACCGGCGTTTTCCGAAGAGCGTCTATATTCCTGTTCCCGCGAACCAAGACTGCGTGGCCGACGCTAGCAGTCAAGCGATGGTGTCGGCAAAAAAGCTGATTTCCGCTGCTGCTGCTGGCTGATCTTGTGCTGGGCCGCTGTGCATATGTGCGGCTGCCCTGCTTCCTTTGCAACAGCTATAAGATGGAAGCGGAATGCGGCGTCCTTTTCCATTGAAGTCAATCAGCTCCGAGATAGTTTATCAGGGCGCGGATCTGATCGGCACTCAATCTCCCCGCCACGGGATGCATCGTGGAATTTTGCCTGAGTTTCAAAAATAAGTCCCACAACTGCGTCTCTAGATAACTTTTATGTTGTCCGGCAAGACGCGGAGCCGCTCCCAAGCCCACAGCACCCGGACCATGGCACGATGCACAGGCTTTCACATCGTTCGACGGATCGCCTTCTGCGACGAGACGCGCGCCTTCGTCGGACGATGCCCCTGGCTGCCGCTGGGCAGGCGTTGCTTTCTGCCGAGAGAAATAATCGGCGAACTGGGAGGCGGAATTCGCATTCCTGTGAGCTTGGCTAAACATGGCAGTGGTAGCGTGCGGGGTCTCTTTTTTAAAATCGGTGAGCTCGCGAAGCCGGTTCAAGAGATAGGTTGATGGCTGCCCGTTGAGGCGGGGAGTATACAAATCTGTGCTGTTTCCCTCCTTGCCATGGCAGCTTTCGCAAGACTTAACCTGAGGCGGGGGTGATTTGGACATCTCAGCTAGCGCAGGAGGCCCAAACCCCGTGCTGACTATCATCAGAAGCGCAACGGCAGAAAAGTTCATGGCTCACTCCGTAGTATACGGGCGCAAATCTGACATTCGTCTAACGCTTTCATGAGGCCTTGTTTAGAGGGTGATGGCCTTGATCCAAGTCAAGGCCGATGGATGCGAAG
>JARLJJ010000536.1 GCA_031291275.1 Formivibrio sp. | reverse complement strand
TGTTGAGAAGGCATTTTGGGGCGAGGCAGGGGGCGGACGCAATTCAGGATTTTTCGCATTTTTCTCAGGTCTTTGTGCGAAGTGAGGGCGGCGGTTTGGCTTGGGAGAATGGGAGTTGCCATACTGATTCAGTTGTTGCAGAGTGCTGTCCGTGGAGTTTCCCGCCTAATCCGGCGCCGTCCGGAGTCCACGCGTAGAGATGCAACTTATAGTTTGCACTGAGGCCAGATAGCTCAGTGGTAGAGCGCGGCCCTGAAAAGGCCGGCGTCGGCGGTTCAATCCCGTCTCTGGCCACCACTCCTCCGTTCCGCTCCGTCTCACCCCGTCCCATTCTGGAACTAAACCCTTTATTTCCCACTCAGACTGGTGCCATGCGATGCCGTCAGTAACCTTGGCATCCCACTCGGAACCGGGGTATAAATTGGGGTAACTTCCGATTCTGAGAAAGACATACCCCAATGCAACTGACTGACATTCAGGTGAAGAACGCGAAACCCGGAAAGCGACCACCCATTCGACTGAAAAGGCAGGCCACGCGGTGTACAAGATGCGCAAGGCGATCGTCGAACCGGTCTTCGGGCAAATCAAGGAAGTGCGAGGTTTTCGCCGCTTCAGTCTGCGCGGCAAGCAGAATGTTCGCCACGAGTGGAGGCTGGTGTGCACGGTCAGCAACCTGTTGAAGCTCTACAGGGCTGGATGGACGATGCAAATGGCATAAATCGGCGGGACAGGGGTTGCGCCAACCGAAAACAGCACTTCCAGAGCGGGAATGAGACCAGATCGCCCGATTTCAACGAATGGCCCAAGTTCCCACTATGCTCTGGAGGGCACGGATCATGCCCGGATAATCGCTATGCCCGACAGACACCTAGGTTGTTGCCTTCTTTGAATTGATTTGAATTCCCGCGCTCTTTAATGAAGTTGAAGAGGCTGAGAGAGTGATCGGTCCGGCCTCGCCGGTGGCCTGCACCAAAACGAGAGCGAGCCCGTTGAAAGCCTTGCGATGGTCGGCTTTGAAGCTTTCGTGACTTTCCGGGTCACCATTATCAACACCGATTATCCGGCCCGGTCCCTTCAGGACAAACGTTATCTCGTTGTCTGCCGTGGGAACCATCTGTCCGTTTGCATCGACTACTTCCACCTGCACATGTGCCAGATCACGCGGGCTAATGTCTATCAGGTTGCGGTCTGCAGAAAGTCGAATTGCATCCGGCTCACCAGTCGTGCTCACCTCGGCAATTACCTGGGGTTTTCCATCGACAGTACCCACAGCTTTGAGCGTTCCCGGTTGGTAAGGCACATCCCAACTGAGGTGTAAGTCGGCAGTGGTCTGCAGTGAATAGCTGTGCGCCGGTTGCGGCTTATCCCCACCATCTTGCAAACCCGGCCGCGGGAAGGCATAACCCTTAGCGCCGTAACTTTGACCATTCAAGAATAGTTCGACGGTTTCACAGTTGGTGTAGCAGGTAACTGCAACGATCTTGCCCTCGTTGCCCTTCCAATTCCAATGTGGGAAAATATGCAGAACATGCTGGAGTGTCCACACGCTCTGGTAGAAGTAGAAGCTATCTTTCTTGAACCCGCAGGTATCCATCACGCCGCGCGATGCCGCCTTAGCGGGCCAACGCGACTCTCCAAGGTAATCGATACCTGTCCACATAAAATCGCCGCTAACGTAATCGTAAGTTTGCACGAACTTCTGCAGTTGCTCGACTTCGATGCTCGTGTCGGCCGTTCTTGCGGAGAAAATCGGCGCTTTCTCACCGATCTTATAAGCACCACGTACACCTCTTAGCGAAACACTTTCTGTGCCGACAAAGAGCCGGCGCGGAAATGCGTGTCGGTCAATACTATAGAATTTTTCTCTCCTGTCACGCCATCGGTCAACGTAGTTGTAGCCTACAATATCCAACTGATCTAAAAATTCCGGCAGCGCTGAATGCGGTTCGGCCGCAATCTGGTCGCAGGCTACCGTGACGGGCCGAGTTGGATCTTCGGCATGAAGAATATCCAGCAGTTCTCGAAGCGTTTCCGGACCGCTGGGAACATCCTGATCCGGCACTTCATTGCCAGCGCTCCAGAGGATAATTGAGGGATGGTTACGGTCGCGGGCAATCATATCTTTCAAATCGCGGGCCGACCAGTCGTCGAAGTAACGGTGATAACCATATACCGGCGTCTCCAACTTGGGTTCGCGCCACTCATCGAAGGCCTCGTCCATTACCAAAAAGCCCATCGTATCGCACAGATCGAGGAACTCGCTGGCTGGCGGATTATGACTACAGCGGACCGCATTGCATCCCATTTCCTTCAAAAGACTAAGCCGCCGATGCCAAACCTGTTCTGGAACCGCGGCTCCTACGCAGCCTCCGTCTGCGTGGAGACAAACTCCATTCAATTTAACTTGCTCACCGTTCAACAAGAGTCCCTTGTCAGTGTCAAAATGAAACGAACGAACGCCAAACTGTGTTTTCACCACGTCCACCTCATGCTGACCGAAGCGCAAAGTTTGCTGCGCAGCGTAGAGGTAGGGCGTAGCGACCGACCACAGGGTGGGATTAGGCACAGTCAAGTGTTGAAGGAAGACGAACTCCCCCTTAGCCGGGACTTCACCATCAAGTGTCACCTCCTTAACCGTCACTCCTTCGTGATCAAGGATCGTGGTACTGAGAGAGCAGGGAGATGGCTCATTGCGTTCATTGCAGACCCGCGTCGAGACTTCGACAGTTGCATTGTCCTTTGCGATCTGCGGCGTACGGATACAGATGCCCCATTGCGCAAAATGAACCAGGGAGGTGTTGAGCAACCATACATGACGGTAAATTCCCGATCCTGAATACCACCTCACGTTGGGCTGCAGCGAGTTGTCCACGCGTACCGCAAGGACATTCGACTGTCGCCCGCAATGCAGATAAGGGGTCAAGTCATAGACAAAGGTGATGAATCCATAGGGCCTCATCCCTAAAGAATGACCGTTGATCCACACTTCGCTACGCTGATACACGCCATCGAATTGGATCGATATTCTTCTATCCGCCTCGGCAAGCGGCAATGCAAACCGTTTGCGATACCAGCCGATACCAGTTGGCAGGTAGGCTCCCGTACCTCCGCTCGGCTCATCCTTGCTGAAGGGGCCTTCAATGCTCCAATCATGAGGCAGACCGACTTCGCCCCATTCCTCGTCGTGAAAGTCAGGTGCCTGTGCGCCTTGCACATCTCCCTTTGAAAACTTCCAACCATCGTCGAGATTGGTTTGTCGTGCCGGCAAAGTGCTCTCGGTTACATTCCTGGAATGGCGATTAATAGGCAGCTTCGAAGCAACCGCAGCCATGGCCGTCTTGCTCAAAAAATCGCGACGCGTAAAGCTAGTGGACATAAGATACCTCGGGTAAAATGAAGACCCAGTTCATACTAAGGTTTAGAGATCTTCCGTACCGTCTCGCGCGAAACCCCAAACTCCCTGACACCGCACGCTGACTCTTGCCCTCGACTCGAACAATTCGCCGTACACGCCCGTAAATCTCCACTTCGAACATCCCTCCGGTGTTCCGTGAACCATGCCTGCGCGGCCAATGCTCACGAAACCAAGGTCCGGCGGTAGACTACTCTTACTCCGCCGCAGTGCACTGCTTACGCGGCGAACTGCGTCCTCGTTTTGCACCGGCGTTCATACCTACATCCGGAGCTGCGAGGTACTGTGGCAGATTCAGATTGCCATACCCGGCTTGGGCTGCGCATCGAAATCCCGCTGATACCAAATCACGCCTTCATAGTTGAAGAGTTGAGGGACCTGAAAGTTCCAGTCGCCGGGGACTTTGAGAGTTGGAGCGGTGCAGAAGTCGTACTCATCGTTGTGGCGGCCGACAATACTGGGGGTGGCTGTTCATCGCGTAGGACTTGTCGTTGATCTCCCCATTTGCCCTGTATAGCGCGCGGACAAGCAGCTGATCAACCAGGTAGAGCCAATCTCCATTGAGGCTTGTGACAGTCCGGTGATCAATACCAACGAGAAGAGTATGGAATGGCTGCTGGCCAAAAGCCGGAAGCATCATTCCCAGGTAAACCAGTGCAGCGGCAATGTGGCAGGAAGTCAAGTTAAAGGTGGCTGAGCGTTTCGGCGATTCAATCATCGGAAGATACCTCTGATGGGCAGATACAAAACCTGACGCGCCCATACACATATCAATCAAGAAGCTTAGTTCATCAGCAGATAGATAAGCTCGATGCCCTTGCCGTCTTTTGGTTTTTTGTTGCGCGAATATTGGCGGCTGAGATCGTTGTCCCAGTGCTCTGTCACGCCCAGGCTCGCAACCGGTTTGCCATTTTGACGATAGATTGTCCCCGAAGGTGGATGATCGGCCAGGGCTTCTTCCTGAAGATAATCGTCTGCATTTTCGCGGATCAAGATACGAGGGTGATTGTTATTGTCGAGGTTATTCTTGGTTTGCGAAAGAAGGATGTCCAGTCCAACTGAATCGAGAGCAACGCCGTCCAGCGAAGCCAGAATGCTGGAGGGCCAATCGGTGTTGGCATACGGCTCGACGCGGTTGTTGAACGGAGCGTTGGGAAAGTGCAGCGGGTAGGACTGGTGCCGGCGGCCGCAATAGAGGCCATCCAAAACGTAAAGAACGGTCTTGGCGCCCAGGTTGGGAGATGCCGATAGATCAACAATCGGTGAGTAGGCGTGCGGGGTGCCCTTCTGGTTTGTGTTGATGTATTCGTGCAGTTCAGGC
>JARLJJ010000077.1 GCA_031291275.1 Formivibrio sp. | reverse complement strand
TCCACCGCATCGGGCGGCAGGAGCACCTGCACCGCGATGCTGTCGGGGCGCGTGAGGAAGGGCGTCACCTTGGCCACAACAGGGTCTGGGGGAGGGGATGTGGAGGGGAGGGCAGGGTGGGGTTGCGCCTCAACACTATGTCGATCCAATGCAGCGAGAAAGGGCTAGCGGGGAGAAGGGGAAGCGGGAGGAGGGGGCACGCACTTGACATTGTGTGGGCGGGCGAGGTCGCAGGGGTCGGGGCCAGCACTTTCTCGCAATGTCCAAGTTTGTCCAACACGAAGCGAGGCTGAAGGATACGAGACTAGGGAACGGAAAATGTCTCATTGGCAAGCTGACTCCGACTATGACTCTGAGTCCGCCCGGCGAGTCCAGATCCGATGATACCGGCGGCATTATATGACGCGCCCTGCCACTGCCAGTGCAGTGCCAGTGCCAGTGCGCAGCTGGGAAAACCGGCACTGTTCGTACTTGAAGGATGACATTCAAGTTCACCCGCCGAGTCGGCACGTGGCCAGCTTGAGTAACAGAACTTGCCCGGGCCATTGGAACTGAGAAGACTCGGACGGAGTTCTTTGATGATACTATATGACAGAACTTACAGAAGGAACTTCAAGTTGAATGGTCGTAATCGTACTTGTCCAGTCTCCGAGTCGGAACTTGAACTTGCTGGCAGAGTCCAAGTTACTAGTATGCACAACCAGGGGTCCTACTTCCGACTCCGAGTCGGAACTCGAGTTCAACTAACTCACTGCCAGTGGCTGTTGCTAGGGAACTTGCACTCAGGCTGGCAAGTTTGAATTCGAGTCCTACCAAGTACATCTGCCAGTGGAACCATGATCAATGGCATGATGCCAGTGCCACTGAGTGACGGTCAGTACTGCCAGTGGGGCCACTGCACCTTCAGCTGGATGCGGCGGCCAGTCACGGACTCTGAGGAACCTGACACGACTCAATCAAGATAGCCTGAGACTGCAAGTGGGAGAATCACTGCCAGCGACTCGGAGTCTTTCAAGTTATGATTGTATTTTTTCTTCGCAACTGGCACTGACAACCACCGAGTCAGTTGAAGTTCAAGTTGCCACTGCCAGTGCCAGTGCGTGGCATGCTGGCAGAATCATGATGGTCGTGTCATTCACTGGCAAGTTACTAGTACCCGGGCCACTACTCGCTAGCCTGCCGCAGTGAGCCTGAGCACCAGGAGCTTGTTATGTTAGTGATGCCAGTGCCAACTCCGAGTCCGAGCAAACTGAGTGGGCTTACACGATAACTTGAACTCACGAGTTTTCAGGTTGCATACAAATACATTTGTTCAATTTTTTGAAAGCTACATGTCCACACGCACATCTTTGCGCCACTGCCAGTGACGTAGTCCAAGATCAACTTCAAGTCGAACGCCCTCAAGTTTGACTCGAAAACCACGGGGTTATTCAAATGTGCTCCGCGTCCTGCCACACGATCTCCAGTCCCAGTCCCTGGCCCATGCGCTG
>JARLJJ010000535.1 GCA_031291275.1 Formivibrio sp. | reverse complement strand
GCCATTGGAACTGAGTTGGGTGAGCTTTACACTGCCGCTCTGAAGGAGCACGAGGCTTCGGACAGGCTGTCCTTGCATGAATAACAGTTCGTCGCGCGCAAACTTGCGTGCACTTGCGCAGGAGGCTATCTCCCAGCACTCCTTTGATGTGAGCCCAGCGAATAGCGCTGATGCACACATCAGAACCACCCGTTCTGCAACGTTGGATTCTCTGGAGGGCGATGCGCCAATTGGCTTGATTGCTGCCAAACGTGATGACGCCATGGACTTTCTCCAAGACACTTGATTTCGGTCAGCCCTTACTAAAAGCGCTACATTGTCAAGGGCAGGTGCAAATTCAAACAGTTTTGAGGCCGCTATAGACTATTTGAAATCGTTTGAAGCAAGTGCAGATTTTTTAGCATGAACTGGGCGTGTTGTCAAGATTACTTCGTCTTTCTGGTGTCTGTTCGCGGGCGTTTATTTTCGGAGAAAAAGGGGAATAAGGCGAAGCGGCAAAAGGACAGCGCGCTTTGATACTTGCCAGCGACAAATTACCACGACCGTGTATTCAAAATACATAGGGATCCCGTGTCTTATTTGCTAAAGCGCAAAGATAAGTTAAATCCATAAGTATTTAACGAAAAGCACTTTCAGATACGCAAAGTTGGTTGCATGGAGTCAACAAATAGACGCCATGGGCCGTTGGTCCGCAAATCTTGGTCTCCCGGCTTGCCCTAAACAAGAAAGTGTGTTTGCGTGCAAGCAAACACACTTTTGAGTTAGCTGTGACTGTGAGCCGCCAGTACGTAGTCTTATGGCGTTGATGAAGGTGCACGGGACACTCGCGGTACGTCATCGCACGGTGGGATTGCTCGCGGGCTCATGCCGCTTATTGCGGAGAGAATTCGATCGTATCCATTTCACTTGCTCCAGCGCAAACATTTTGTTTGTTCGGCAATGCTAGTGTTTCTCTCATCGAGATTGCTATAGCTCCGAGATCCGCGTTGGCTGCAATTGAACGGAATACGCAGGGAGGCATCTGGTGAAGAGAAGAGGGCTCTACATTCTTCTAATGGTGGCGGGATTGATTGCAGGGCTCGCCCTGGGAAACTTTCGCCATGGAAGCAAAACAAATGCTGCGCGCCGAATCCTCTATTATCAGGATCCGATGCATCCATCCTATCGGTCGGATAAGGCAGGCATTGCACCGGATTGCGGCATGGAACTGGTTCCTGTATATGCGGAGGATGTCGGAAAGGCAATAGCTGCCGATGGAAGACCAGCGCCTGGAATGGTGGCGATAGATGCCACCGTTCAGCAGTTGTATGGAATCAGACTGGCCAAGGCAAAGGTGGATCAAGGGCAGGGAAGC
Source organism: Formivibrio sp. (assembly GCA_031291275.1). Lineage (GTDB taxonomy): Bacteria > Pseudomonadota > Gammaproteobacteria > Burkholderiales > Chitinibacteraceae > Formivibrio. The sequence goes on along the minus strand of JARLJJ010000535.1, from coordinate 300 downwards.
ATTCAGGTTTTTGCTCACGTAGAGGCCGACGAAACGCGCATCTATCGAGTAACTGTTGGAACCGAAGGTTATGTCAAAGAGACGCATGACGATGCAGTTGGCAACCATGTTGCGATGAACCAGCATCTTGCCACCATATATTCCCCGGATTTCTTAGCCGTCGCAGGGGGGTATCTGGCCGCAAACGAGCGTTCCCCAGGTTCGGCCAACATGGTAAGGGATAATACTGCTGCGTCCACCGCCCAAGGGTTGGCCAGCGCTCAAGCTCGCGCAGACAGGTTGCGGAATCTTGGCATGAGT
>JARLJJ010000534.1 GCA_031291275.1 Formivibrio sp. | reverse complement strand
GTGGCAAGTTCTATTGAATCGAGTAGTTGATTATCCATGTCAGCTTCTTCATATTGAGGTCGGGCGGATGGCGTCTTTGGGGCGGAAGGCCTTGACGATTTCCGGGCGGGTTTCTACATAAGGGCCATCCAGCAACTGGATGCAATAAGGAACGGCAGCAAAGATACCCGGCACGCGCGGATTGCCCTCGGCATCCTTCAAGCCTTCCAGTGTTTCCTTGATCGCCTTGGGTTGACCGGGCAGGTTGATAATCAGCGATTGCTTGCGGATTACACCCGCTTGGCGCGACAGGATCGCGGTGGGAACAAAATTCAGGCTGATCTGGCGCATCTGTTCGCCAAAACCCGGCATTTCCCGATCGGCGACGGCCAGCGTGGCTTCGGGCGTAACATCGCGCCGGGCCGGGCCGGTACCGCCGGTGGTAAGCACCAGATGGCAGCCGGCTTCGTCGACCAATTCCTTGAGCGTGGCTTCGATCAGTGCCTGTTCGTCCGGAATCAGCCGGGTCACGATGTCGAGTGGGTTGACGATGGCTGCAGTGAGCCATTCCTGCAGCGCCGGGATGCCCTTGTCGGCATAAACACCTGTGCTGGCTCGGTCAGAGACAGAAATCAGACCGATTTTCAGGACGTCACTCATCCGTAGATTCCTCTGTGGGTACGCCGCCAATCGGTGGCTCAGGAATATAGTCCTTCAGGAACTGGAAAAGCTCGCGGAAGTTTTTGGGGGGCTTTTGCAGCTCGCGCTCTTTCTGCGAATTGCGAATCATCTGGCGTAACCGCTGTATATCCACTTGCGGAAATTCAGCAACGAACGCTTCAACTGCCTGGGTGTCGGTGAGCAGACTTTCGCGCAAACGCTCGATCTTGTGCAACCATGCGCTGTGGCGGTCGGAAACGCCGGCGATCTTGTCGAGCAGTTCCTGGATAGGGGCGGGATCGACATGGCGCATCAGTTTGCCGATGAATTGCTTCTGCCGGCTAATTGCGCCATGCGCTGTCAGTCGCTTGAATTCGATCAAGGCATCGTATAATCGTTCTGGAAGGTTGAGCGTAGCCAGCTGCTTTTTATCGAGTGTGGCTAACTTCTCGCCCAACTCCTGCAGTGCGGTCATGTCCCGCTTCATTTCAGATTTACTGACGTAAATGATTTCGTCGTCGGGATTTTCGAACTGCTCATTACTCATGGCTGCGTATCGCTGGGTAAAACCGGTATGATACCGCAACAACAATAACGGGTTATCAACGTGTCTGAATTCAGTTTTAGTGAGCAAGCGCTACGTGATCTGGCTGCACAGGTAATCGACGTGGCGCGACGAGAAGGTGCCACGGCCTGCGAGGCCGATATTTCCGAGAGCGTGGGCAAAAATATTTCCGTCCGCCTCTCCGAAGTCGAGACCATCGAATACAACCGCGACAAGGGTGTGGGCGTCACGGTGTACCTGGGCCAACGTAAAGGGCATGCCAGTTCTTCTGATTTTTCGCCCAAGGCGATGCAGGAAACGGTACGTGCTGCACTGGCAATTGCGCGCCATACTGCTGAGGACGATTGTGCAGGCTTGCCTGAAGCAGATCGTCTTGCCACTGAGTTCCCGGATCTTGATCTCTATTATCCTTGTGCCATGAGCGTTGAGGATGCGATTGCCGTCGCCACCGAGTGCGAGGCAGCCGGACAGTCAGTCGATCCGCGTATCAACAATTCCGAAGGCGCAGGCGTTTATTTGAGCGCCAGCCGGTTTGTCTTTGCCAATTCGCTCGGTTTTATCGGTAGCGCCAGCATGAGCCGGCACAGTTTGTCTGCCACGCTGATTGCCGAAGACGAAGAGGGCATGCAGCGCGACTATTGGCACGATTCGGCGCGCAACTGGCTCGACATGAAGACGCCGGCTGAAATCGGCCGTATCGCCGGCGAGCGCACGGTGCGTCGCTTGGGTGCGCGTCGGGTGAAAACCGGCGAGTATCCGGTACTGTTCGAAGCGCCAGTCGCTTCCAGCCTGATCGGACACTGGATTTCCGCGGTGAGTGGCGGCAGTCTGTTCCGCAAGGCAAGTTTCCTGACTGACAGCATCGGCAAGCCGGTGTTTGCGCCATGCGTGACGATTCACGAAGACCCTTTTGTTAGGCGTGGATTGGCAAGCAGCACCTTCGATGCTGAAGGGGCAGCAGTCAAAGCTCGCGATATCGTGAGCCAAGGCGTGCAGCAAGGTTATTTCCTTTCCAGCTACAGTGCACGCAAGCTCGGCATGGAGCCGACAGGCAATGCGGGCGGCCCGCATAATCTGATCATTCCGTCCAATGCGACTTACGCCCAATTGCTTGCCGATCTGGGCACGGGTTTGCTGGTAACCGAGATGATGGGGCATGGTATCAACCAGGTCACTGGCGATTACTCGCGTGGCGCCGCCGGTTTCTGGGTGGAAAACGGCGTGATTCAGTATCCGGTGGAAGAAATCACCATCGCCGGCAACTTGCGCGACATGTATCTCAATATTATCGGCATTGGCGATGATGTACCGTCTTCGTCCAGTCGCAAGGTCGGCTCTATTTTGATCAGTAAAATGACGGTGGCCGGCGAGTAAATGTCTGAGGCACTGCAATGAAACCCGCCTACTGGGAGCAGGCCTGCACAACGCTGGCAGCAGCCGACCCGGTTCTGGCGGATCTGATTGCACGTTACCCCGGTATCAGCCTGAGAAGTCGGGGCGATGTGTTCCACACCTTGGCGCGATCCATCGTAGGGCAGCAAATTTCGGTCAAGGCGGCTGATTCAGTCTGGGGCCGGTTGGAATCCACCTTGGGTGCGGTCGAGAGCGAGCGGGTGCTCAATGCCGGGGTGGATACACTGCGCAGTTGCGGTTTATCTGCACGCAAGGTCGAATATTTGGGCGATCTGGCCGCGCATCATCAGGCAGGAAAGCTCGATGCGGAAGTTTGGCGGCAATGGGATGACGATGCCGTTATTGCCGAGCTATGCACAATTCGCGGGATTGGTCGCTGGACTGCAGAGATGTTCCTGATTTTCTACCTGATGCGTCCTGATGTGTTCCCGCTCGACGATATCGGCCTGCTCAAGGCTATTGCCCTGCATTACCACGGGCAGGAACGATTGCCACGTAAAGCAATCACCACTCTGGGTGAGGCATGGCGTCCTTGGCGCAGCGTTGCAACCTGGTACCTGTGGCGCAGCCTCGACCCGCTGCCTGTCGAATACTGATTAGCGCTCAGGCATCTGCAGTACGCCCGTTTCGATCAGTTCATCCAGCAGATAAGTAAAATCCTCGCTTGCCCCGGCATCCGGATCGAACGAAAAAATATCCGTTCCCCAGCCAATCGCTTCGACCAGCGCATCATGTTCACGAATCCGCGTATGCAGAACTTCTCCCGGATAGTTTTCTTCCAGGGAGGCCACGACGTTTTCGACGGTTCTGCGGCCCTCAATATAGCGGTTGATCAAATAGCGCCGTTCCTTGCGACCGGCCAATGTTTCCAGTCCGGCCAGCGTTTGCGCCAGCATGCGTGCACCGTTGAGTGCCAGGTATTCGGCAGCCACGGGAATCAGGACCAGATCGGCGGCAAAAAGGGCAGAGAATGCAAGAATGCCGAGGGTCGGGTTGCAGTCGATCAGGATCGGCATGCCGCTTTCCTGCAGCATTTCGGTTTTGATCGCTTGCTTGAGCCGGCGGATGTTGGCGTGTTGCCGGGAAGGAATCACATCGACCCGGGCTAATTCCATATGTGAAGGAATGAACCGGATACCATCATTCAACGAGATGGCCAGATCAGTCAGCGCAGATTTACCGTGATAAAACGAAGCGATGCTTGCTTGAATGGTAGGTTGGCGTTGCCAGAGCGCAGTCAGGTGGGCCTGCGGATCCAGATCGATTACCAAGGGTTCAATGCCGTTCTTGGCGATAGCTGCGGCAAGATTGGCCGTGATCGTGGTTTTGCCAACGCCACCTTTCTGGTTGAAAACTGCAATAACTGTCATGCGCTGCTCTCGCCCGTGTCTGGCGTCAGTTGTGGAAGGACATAGTCAGGGATGAGTGAACATCCCTGACTCCTGCACTTTACAGCACTTCACCCGCATAGTCAGCGAGGCGGGAACGTTCGCCACGCGTCAATGTGATGTGCCCAGAATGCTCCCAGTTCTTGAAACGATCCACCACGTAAGTGAGACCGGATGAACCTTCGGTGAGATAAGGCGTATCGATCTGTGCAATGTTGCCCAGACAGACGACCTTGGTACCCGGGCCAGCACGCGTGATCAGGGTCTTCATCTGTTTGGGCGTCAGATTCTGCGCTTCATCGATAATCAATAACTTGTTGAGAAAGGTGCGCCCGCGCATGAAGTTAAGCGATTTCACCTTGATACGGCTGCGGATCAAGTCGCGCGTGGCGGCTCGTCCCCAATCGCCACCTTCGTTATTGGGCTGATTAAGCACATCCAGATTATCTTCCAGCGCCCCCATCCATGGCTGCATTTTTTCTTCCTCCGATCCTGGCAGGAAGCCGATATCCTCACCCACGGGTACCGTGACGCGGGTCATGATGATTTCGCTGTAGATTTTGGATTCCAGGGTCTGGGTTAGCCCTGCAGCCAAAGTCAGAAGTGTTTTGCCCGTACCGGCTTGCCCGAGCAGGGAGACGAAATCAATGTCCGGGTTCATCAGCAGGTTCAAGGCAAAGTTCTGTTCCCGATTACGCGCAGTGATGCCCCAGATGGCATTTTTTTGGTGTGTGTAATCCTTGAGGCTCTCCAGTTGTGCCGTTTTACCTTCGATGGATATAACCCGAGCCAAAAAGCTGGGTTCATCGATTTGAAACAACAACTGATTGGGATGAAGTTCCGTACTGTCCGGCCCGGTGATACGCCAGTGGCTGCGCCCGCCTTCTTGCCAGGACTTCATGTCCTTGCCATTGCGCTCCCAAAAAACGGGATTGATCTCGCGCATGCCGGTATAGAGAAGATCGGTATCCTCCAGCACCTTGTCATTGAAATAGTCTTCGGCAGCCATCCCCAGCGCACGAGCCTTGATGCGCATGTTGATATCTTTGGAAACCAGAATGACTTGCCGTTTTGGATTGAGCTGGTGCAGGTGATGAACCACACCAAGAATCTGGTTGTCGGCTTTGCCCATTGGAAGTTGCGAGGGCAGGGTACTGGTGGTGGATTCGGTCTGCAGAAACAGGCGGCCTGTCGCTTGCCCCTGACTAGCCTCGTCCAGCGGCACGCCTTCCTGCAGGCTGAGTTCCTTGCCGCTGATCAACTCCTCCATGAAACGGCTGGCCTGGCGCGCATTGCGTGCGACTTCGGTCATGCCTTTCTTGTTGTTGTCGAGTTCTTCCAGCGTCATCATCGGCACGAAAATATCGTGCTCGTCAAACCGGTACAGGGATGTCGGATCGTGCATCAATACATTGGTATCGAGCACGAATAACTTGGTGGAGCCATTAGTCTTGCGCTTGCGTGCTGTCATGGTCTGGTTTCTCCCCGTCTGGTAAAAAATGGCGGCCAAGCCGCCAGCGTGTTATTTGAGTGTCTGCACGAAAGCCAGTACCTCTGCCACGTGGCCGGGTACTTTTACAGCGCGCCATTCCTTGGCAATCTCTCCTTGTCGATTAATGACGAAAGTACTGCGTTCTATGCCTTGCACATCTTTGCCATACATTTTTTTATTTTTGATGACATCAAAGGCACGGCAGGCTAATTCGTCCTGGTCACTGACCAATTCAAAAGGGTAACTTTGCGTGGCCTTGAATCCTTCATGTGATTTGATGCTGTCGCGTGAAATGCCGAAGACAGGACAATTGGCAGCAAGAAAGCTTTCGTGCAGATCGCGAAAGTCGCCGCCTTCGGTCGTGCAGCCCGGGGTGTTGTCCTTGGGGTAGAAATAGAGGACGAAGGGTTGGCCTTTCAGCGCCACGGTGTCAAAAGTGCCATTACTGGTCATCGGCAAGTGCAGGGGAGGGCAAAGTGGGTTGGTCATCGTGTTCTCCTGATATTGATTTTGGTTGATCGATGCGACTAGGGCAAGCAACTGTTAAAGCAACTGTTACGATCTGAGACAGTCTGGATTGCTGCCTATATCCAGCAATCTGCCCGACGGCTAGAATGCTTGGATTTGATTACAGATGGTGTTGATACGATGAGCATCAAGAGCGATAAGTGGATTCGCAAAATGGTTCAAGAGCACAACATGATTGATCCGTTTGAGCCGGGCCAGGTAAAGATGGTCAATGGACAGCGTATTGTGTCGTATGGCACGTCCAGCTATGGCTACGATATTCGCTGCGCCGATGAGTTCAAGGTATTTACCAACCTGAACAGCACCATTGTCGATCCCAAGAACTTTGATGAAGAAAGTTTCGTGGATGTATCCGGCAAAGGTTACTGCATCATTCCGCCCAACTCGTTTGCACTGGCGCGAACCATCGAATATTTCCGTATCCCGCGCAATGCGCTGACCGTTTGCCTCGGTAAATCCACCTATGCGCGCTGTGGCATTATCGTCAATGTCACCCCGTTCGAACCGGAATGGGAAGGCTATGTAACATTGGAGTTCTCCAATACCACGCCGCTGCCAGCCAAGATTTATGCGAATGAGGGTGTGGCCCAGGTGTTGTTCTTTGAGGCGGACGAAGACGATGTTTGCGAAACGTCTTACCGTGACCGTGGTGGCAAGTATCAGGGGCAGGTGGGCGTCACGTTGCCCAAGACCTGATTTTCCGGTTCGATGCGATTTCCCGGTGGCGCTGCTTCTCAAGCTGCGCCATTTTCGTCTGAATGCGGGGTGCTGCGGCACTCTGGTACAATTCCGCCTCTATCCGCAACCTTCATTGAACGCCCATGCTCACCGTATACAACACGCTCGCCCGCGAAAAACAGCCATTCCAGCCCATTGAACCCGGCAAGGTGCGCATGTATGTCTGCGGAATGACGGTATACGACCTGTGCCACGTGGGCCATGCCCGCATGCTGACTTCCTTCGATATAGTCAGCCGTTGGCTGAAAGCATCCGGTCTTGAAGTGACCTACGTGCGCAATATCACCGATATTGACGACAAGATCATCAAGCGCGCAGCTGAAAACAATGAGCCGATCGAAGCCCTGACCGAACGCACGATCCGGTATATGCACGAAGATTGCACGGCACTCAACCTGCAATCGCCAACTTTTGAGCCGCGCGCCACGCAGCATATTGACGGGATGCAGTCGCTGATCAGCCAACTGATCGCCAAAGGCCGTGCTTATCCAGCCTCCAATGGCGACGTGTATTACGCCGTGCATGAGTTTCCAGGCTACGGCAAGCTTTCTGGCAAGAGCCTGGAAGACCTGCGTGCCGGCGAGCGCGTGGCGGTGGATGAATTCAAGCGTGATCCGCTAGATTTTGTATTGTGGAAAGGCACCAAACCGGGCGAGCCATATTGGGATTCGCCCTGGGGCCAAGGTCGGCCGGGCTGGCATATCGAATGCTCCGCGATGAGCTGCTTTCATCTGGGGGAACACTTCGATATTCACGGTGGTGGTGCCGACCTGCAGTTTCCGCATCATGAGAACGAGATCGCCCAGTCCGAGGGCGCGCATGATCATCCCTACGTGAACTACTGGCTGCATAACGGCTTCGTGCAGATTGATGGCGAGAAGATGTCCAAATCGCTGGGCAATTTTTTCACGATCCGCGATGTGCTCAAGCATTTTGATGGCGAGGTCGTGCGCTTTTTGATTGTCCGTGCCCACTATCGCAGCCCGATCAACTTTGCCGATACCTTGCTCGATGATGCACGCCAAGGACTCTCGCGGCTTTACACGGCACTGCGCGGCATTACGTTGCCGGAAGCCGGACAGATCGACTGGTCCAACGCGTATGCTGCACGCTTCAAGGCCGCGATGGACGACGATTTCAACACGCCGGAAGCGGTGGCGGTCTTGTTCGATCTGGCCGGAGAAGTCAACCGCAGTCGCGATCCTCAGGTGGCGTTGTTGTTGAAGCAACTCGCTGGCATTTTGGGTTTGCTTGAGCGCGATCCACAGGACTTTTTGCAAGGAAGTACGCCCGTTGCCGTAGATGGCCTGAACCCAGAGCAAATCGAGTCCTTGATCGCAGCCCGCAAGGCGGCTCGTGCGGCGAAAAATTTTGCTGAATCGGACCGGATTCGCGCAGAACTGGATGCCGCAGGGGTGGTGCTGGAGGATGGGCCGCAGGGTACGGTTTGGCGCAGGAAATAAGCGAATAAGGAATGAAAAAACGCCACGAGATCAACTCGTGGCGTTTTGTTTTATGCAGACTGGCTAGTCTTGGTTCTTGTTCGTTTGCGCAGGGTTATTGATGCCGTCCGCCCGAACGATGACCGCCGAGCAGTGCGGGAACAGCAGTGCGTGATCCGCGTTGCTGGCGCGGTGGAGCGACATTCCCGTTAACCTCACGCGGCGGTGCAACCACGTTGCCATTGGGCTCCGCTTTGTTGCCGGATTGCATGCTGCTAACGGGCCTGGCGGCAGCAGGTTTTGCACCCGCCGGTTTGCCTGCTGGTCGTCCACCATGGTTTTGCCCTTGTGGTTTTGCCGCGCCGTGGCCTTGACCTTGCTTGCGATCCCCTTGGCCTGTGCGACCTGCACCTTGGCCCTGACGTCCACCGCCACCCTGGCCTTGGCGTCCGCTGCCGCCTGGACGCGGTCCGTTGCGACCATTCAGAATGGGTTCGGGCTTGGCTTTGGGGTCCCAATCGAAACCGGGGACTGTTTCAGCCGGGATTTCGCGCTTGATCTTGCGCTCGATATCGGCCAGCAGCCGGAGTTCATCAACACAGACCAGCGAAATGGCTTCGCCTTCCGAGCCAGCACGGCCAGTACGGCCGATCCGGTGCACATAATCTTCCGGCACATTGGGCAACTCGTAGTTCACCACATGCGGCAATTCGGAAATATCGATCCCGCGCGCCGCGATGTCGGTCGCGACCAGCACTTGCAGCGTTCCGGACTTGAACTCGGACAGTGCACGGGTACGGGCGCCCTGGCTCTTGTTGCCGTGAATGGCCATGGAGGTGATGCCTTCCTTGTCCAATTGTTCGGCCAGCCGGTTGGCGCCATGCTTGGTGCGGGTAAAGACCAGCACTTGGTGCCAGCTGTGCTCCTTGATCAGATGCGCCAGCAGTTGGCGTTTTTGATCACGGTCCACGTTGTAGACTTTTTGTGAAATCAATTCAGCGGTGGCGTTGCGGCGTGCCACTTCAATCAGCGCCGGATTGGACAGGATGCCATCGGCCAATTCCTTGATCTCATCCGAGAACGTGGCAGAGAACAGCAGGTTCTGGCGTTTTTTCGGCAGCAGCGCGAGAACTTTGCGGATATCGCGGATAAAGCCCATGTCCAGCATGCGATCGGCTTCGTCCAGCACCAGCGTTTCCACGCCGCTCAAATCAACGGTTTTTTGGCCCACGTGATCAAGCAATCGGCCCGGTGTGGCGACCAGAATGTCTACGCGTTTGCGCATGGCATGAATTTGCGGATTGATACTGACACCACCAAACACCACCAGCGAGGTGACTTTGGTGTATTTGCCATAAGAGCGCACGGATTCTTCAACCTGCGCGGCGAGTTCACGCGTAGGCACCAGAACCAGCACGCGAATCTTGCCGCGGCCTTCCGGAATCGGTACAGACATCAAGCGTTGCAGGATAGGCAGAACAAAGCCGGCGGTTTTACCGGTGCCGGTCTGGGCACCTGCCATCAAGTCGCCGCCTGCCAATACGGCAGGGATACCTTGTTCTTGAATCGGGGTAGGGATGGTATAACCAAGTTCAGTTACTGCACGGACGAGTTCATCCGCAAGCCCAAGGGCGGAAAAAGACATTAATACTCCAGGGAAATCATCGGCCTGTCGCTTCAGGTTTGCTGAGGCGCCAGTCAAAGGCAGATAGGGTAGGGAATAAACAGAAGTCGCGCAGACTGGTTAGAGCGGAACTTTGCGCAGTGTAGTCCTGAATGGCCGCAGCAGCAAAGCATGGTTTGGGTAGTATTGCCTCAACGACCAGGGCTTCCCCGGCGCATGCACTCGTTTCGACGCTCTTTTGGGCTCCGGTTTTGCGGCACCGTGTGGCACCTTGGGTTTGACGAGTTCGGCCTTGCCTGTGTCATTCACGCCGTTGACGGCAAAGACATTCTTGGCGAGACCGATACCGCCGGTGATAATGGTCAGGGATTTCCCTTCCTGTAAGCGATTTGATCAAGTGTGGAAATCCCATCATGGCACTTCAAACTGCCAGCAGCTTCCGCTGCAACCTCGGGACGGGGAAGTCCCTTTTATTCGTTGGGGGTGATATGCCGACTGTGAGAATAGTTGTCAGTGGCATGCAGGCAACTGATTACTCGGCGCAGGTCCCTGGTGTTGTCTTGCATCCCGGATCGAACGATGTTGAGGT
>JARLJJ010000533.1 GCA_031291275.1 Formivibrio sp. | reverse complement strand
CATCGGAGGCATCGATCGAAGAACCCCTGACCGTTCTTGCTGAACTTAAACAACAGGGGCTGATTCGCCATCTCGGCCTGAGTAACGTCACGCCAAGTCAGTTGGCGGAGGCCAACACCATTGCAGAGATCGTCTGCGTGCAGAATCTCTACAATGTGGTGAATCGAAACGATGATGCATTCATCGACGATCTGGCCGCGCAAGGAATTGCCTATGTGCCGTTCTTTCCGCTGGGAGGATTCACTCCGTTGCAATCGTCGGTTCTCGACTCAGTAGCCGCGGCTGCTGAAGCAACGCCCATGCAGGTTGCGCTCGCCTGGCTCCTTCAGCGCTCCCCAAATATTCTGCTGATTCCCGGCACGTCTTCGATCGCACATCTTCGTGAGAATCTCAATGCCGCAGTTCTGCAACTCTCTCCTGAGACAATCACTGCACTCAACTCGATCAGTCAGAATCCCGATTAGCCATCTGAATTCCCACCGTGGAGGCAATCCCCGAGAGTGGCTCGTCGCGGTTCTCACTCCGCTACGAGCTAGTTTCGGAACGCGCAAAATTTCCTTGGAAAAAGTAATGGTGGAGGCGGCGGGAGTCGAACGATTTTTCGAACATTTAAATTCAATAACATGCTTGTTTTCAATTGCTTACAAAAGTGCAAAAATGCCCAAAATGCCGCTTTCTTGGTACAGTTTTTGGTTGAAAAAAACGCGGCGGAATGCCCGCCGCCTCCAGCAATTGCTAACCCAAACAGAATCAGTAGAAAAATAGCCTGATGCTGGCCTACGGCGGAACACCCGCCGCCTCCACACTTTTGTTTTCATCAACTTATAAGGCGTTTTTTGCGGTCGTGTGCCAGAACTGTACCGCCTGTTTTTTAGCGGGTATTTTGCACGATTTTTCCGAAATCCGCCCCATCGTTTGCGAGGCTATTGCGCAACCAAAAACATCTCCACTTGGCAGGTTGTTCTTATTTTGAGTACAATTGTTCTTGAAATGAGAACGGTCCTTACATCCGTCGGCGACTTGCTCTTCGGGCAGACCAGGGGTAGGGTGTTGGCGCTTCTCTATGGCGCACCGGATGAATCTTTTTTTGTTCGACAGATTGCCCGTCAGATCGAGACGAGTGTGGGGAGCGTGCAGCGGGAGCTTTCGCTGCTTGCTGACGCTGGACTGGTCAATCGTTCCGT
>JARLJJ010000532.1 GCA_031291275.1 Formivibrio sp. | reverse complement strand
GTTTTTGACAGGTCTCCCGACTACGACACTGGCGCAGACCCTATCGTAAGGATTACTGCAGGCGAGGTGCGAAGGCGGCTCGCGCAATACTATCAGGAACTCGGGCACGAGCATGAGGTTCAGGTTTCCCTTCCCGTCGGTACCTATGTTCCTGAATTTCATTTTGTCTCCGATGGAGAGGTCCCCAAAGAAGCAATTCCGAACGTGGAAGACTCGCAGAGAAAGCCGCTTGCACTTTCTCCATCCGAGGACAATTCAATTGCTCTTTCTTCAGGACAGAATCAAGCGGCCTTGAACGAGCCTTCGGTGCCGATTAAGCTGCGTAACAGACTTGGTCGATCTCCATTTTGGGTCGCTTGCCTTTCATCAGCCATCACGATAATCGTCATTGCCATCGTGTACTTCTGGTCCCAAGCCTATCGAGAATCACGTGATAGAGCGCTGAATCGCTTTTGGGCACCGGTGTTGGCAGGCAACGATCTAGCGCCGTTTATTATCGGGCGCGCGACCTTGGTTATGCCCGGAGACTCTGATCCCTCCCTTAGAGCAGCTTTCCAGGGTATGAAATCGAAGATCGCGATCAGCGACGCATTTTCATTCTCGCGAATTTGCGCGCTTGTGCGATCGGAGAGCCGAAACTGCACGATGCAGCTCTCAAATCAAGCTTCCATATCTGATATGGGCAGACGCCCAACGATTCTAATCGGTCTCCTCAACAACGAGTGGTCAGAGCGCTTGACCAGCCAGCTTCGGTTTCGCCTGAACAGCAACGTCGATGCAGATGGTGTAACCCACGAGGCTTGGATATCAGACACCAGGAATCCCAAGGCCTACTGGGGGATCGACTTTGGCCAACGCCTGGATACCGTGACCAGGGACTTTGGGCTTCTTGCCCGCTTTGATTCTGAAGTCACAGATCAGCCGGTCATATTGGTGGGTGGCCTCAGTGCGCTGGGAACCCAGAGCATAGGTGAGTTTGCTACCGATGCTCGATCAATGCAGTCGCTAGAGGACATGATTCCACCCGGCAAGCCGTTTCGGAACGTCGAGGCTGTCATGGAAACAGAAGTGGTCGACGGAAAGCCAGGCCACTCGAGGGTTGTAGCAGTTGAGTTCTGGTAACGAGCCCTCCTTATAAGCACTTATGTGCCTTTACGGAACTTCCGCAATCCTTCATGAGAGATGGACAAAGCGTGACGGTGCTGATGGTTCCTTCTTTGCTTTCATCCTCATCGACTTGGCAAAGTGAACCCGTATAGCGCACGGTAGTCCCATATCCTTTTACTCACCAATTGCTCACAAATGATCCGAAGCTATTCAAGTTATCAGGACGTTAGCCGAGCATAGCGGCATTAGCGCATTGCATCCAAGAGCGAGCATGGTGGCCTGGACCTTGGACGGCGCAATTCACCAGATGACTTCCCCATCGAGTCGTCTGACAATAATATTTATCCTGCCCTGTTCTATACCTCCTCATTTACCGTAAATCGATCTCGGGTAAGTTACTGAAACCATTCACTAAGAAAGTGACACTGGTCTGGAATACCGTAACCTACGTAGCCACAGTCTGTTCCCGGTGCTAGCGTCCTCGTGTTTTGGAATGCTGGTCCAAATGGTCGGTTCACGATTCTCGACCCTGACGCTTAGGTGACCAGTTGCGCATTTCGTAAACCCTTAACGGTGCTGTATCAACACATGCTGTCAAGAAAATGGTCATGGTTCTTCTTCGGGTTGGTGTTTTCTCAAGAAGCTGAGAGCCCGATCAAGCCGGATACCACCCGGGTGCTCACAAAATGCACCGCAACATGCCGGTAATCACGCGGGAGTTGCAGACAAACTGGCGAGTTACTGAAGCGTAATCATGGACCAGCGCAATTTTTTGCTGGTTAGTTGGAGAAGTCCACTATCAAAACGATCGGCTCGATCTCGAACTCGTCTTAAGCTGCCATCGCGACGAGGGTGGCTTTTTCACACCCCCCGCATTCGTTCTTGGAGACCAAACAACCTTTATGGAGGCACGACTCAACATGT
>JARLJJ010000531.1 GCA_031291275.1 Formivibrio sp. | reverse complement strand
TGAGTTATCACCATTTCATCCACTGATAGCATTGCCTTCGAGGTGCCTACTTGGATTTGACGACAGGGAAACAACTTGTATCATCATCGCCTTTTGACGATGTGTAAGGACAACAAATGTTGCTTACCGTAAACCGCTTTGTCTTTGAGCCTTGAACGCAAGTTACGACGTAGGTCTGATGTGAGCAACCAGGCCAGTCCGTTGAATCTGTTACATTATCGCCAACACCCGTTTCGTTGCATCTCCAACCATGGTTGGATGATCGCACCGTTTGCAAACCATTCTTTAGCGCCTGCAAAGTAGAAGTTGGCGGGTGAGGGCAGTAGCAGTCGAAACCGACAGTAACACCGATCATCAGCTCTGATGACGCTTCAATCGCAGGATGACAGCGGAAAAAAGTTAGATGACGTTGTTCGCATTCAGAGATTGCAATGCGGATTTCCTTGTTATTGCAAGGTCTCTCCTGGCATGGGTCCATACCCGAGGGATCTACTAGAGTCGTTGGGTTGGCACGCACGTATGTATAAGCAGGCTCAACGGGCCAAATTGGATCAGAAGTTGTCCACCTGCCGACGCTTGTCCCGAGATGACGCGCCTGATTATAGAGATCGCTGTACGGCAAACCAGTTCGTCGAGAGCCGGTACTTCCTGTAAAGCCAAAGGCAGGTTGTGTTCCCGACGTCGCCAAATCGGCTCCAGAAGGCTTGTATCTAGCCGTGCTCTTGACAGTCAAAGTTTGGTACACGGTGGCAACCACACTGCCAAGACCGTCGGTAACGTAGTCCAAGCGACTCAGGCCAAAAGTATGCTCGCCAATGATCTCACCGTTTGCGCTGTAGCAATTTGTGACTGGCATAACAACCCTAAAAAACCTCGCACAATTCGAGCCTGTTCTTGAACTCGGGCAACAAGGGCAAAGCCATTGGCAAACCCAAGACTCGCAAGATGATTGTAACACCGCTTTCGCCGTGTGCATCGAGATCTTTCGTGATTTCTCGAACCACTGACAATTCGTTCAACGAGTGTGGTCGAGTAGGGGCGGCAACCCCGCCCCTACTCGACCAATGTCCGGTTTCGGATGAAATCAGTGTCCAACTTCGGTCGGGAGGTGCACTCGTTCATAGGCCCCACTTGGCACTCTCCATCTGGATCCAATGATTTCACTATCGAGTACAAACGAGGAACCATGTTGTTCGTAATCCGAGCAACTGGCTGGTACGTCGTCGACCTCGGATGGCACGACCAAGCAAAGCTCTCGGCCCAAAACGTACCAGTAGAAGATCCCATAGTTGGCATCATTTTGTCCATGCTTCCATGTAGCTACAGTGTCAGAACCAAGATGCAGCGTGTTAGCGAAACCTACTTCTCTCCAGTCCCCACTCAATGTGCTTGGATACCTTTTCGGCCCATCGCTCGCCGGCCTCCGCACAAGTATTGGGATCATCGCCGCAAGTACGACGGCCCATACCATTGCACCTTTCCAAGGAAATCCGAACCGTCCCATACGGTGGTATACACTGGCTGTCCCGGCTCCTGATTGGTCCTTCTCAACCCTGTTCCAGCACAAGAAAACGTCCAGACCGCTATGTTTGGGATCACTATTTTTGTCCATCGAATCTTGCCCTCAAGGGACATAGGCTCCTGTAACCGTCTCGAATAGGATCTGCCAAGTATTTGAATTGCCGTGATTCGCCCTTTGAAACTGCTCGCGACAAAGCTTGACTGACCACACCTTATCGCGACCTCCGAGCTTGGCCGACACGAGCAATATCGGAATGGACGCTCGTTGTTTGGTCCCGTCTGTACTAGCAAGCAACCCTAAGCAAAAGGACGATGCTTCATGAGACAAGGCATGGGCCTGCAGAGCATGCGTTGCATAAAGCGTACTTCTATTCTCGGAGATGGGGTCAACATAAGCCTCTTCCATGTTGCCGTATGCCAGCAACCACATTCCTTGTTCAGTAGAATCAAGTTCTCTAGTTCTGACCAGCATGTCCTCTATCAGGGCTCTGCCAGGGACATTGAACGACTTTTCTTTCCGGACCAAGTTCAACAGCACACCCAGTCCATCGAAACGGTCAGCGCGGGTACGACTGCGTAATGCGTTGATTGCAAATCGCCAGGCTTGAAAGAAGTCCCCCTTAGATAACGAAGCCAACACCTGGTCCCTTTTCCAATGGACATTCGAACTCGATGCCATGACACTTGACGGTCCGCCCCGTTGGGCCGTGAACGCAGATGCGCCTAACCCAAAAGTCAAAATTGCTGAGGAAACGAGAATTTCGCTGACAGTTCGCATATTACGCATCGTGGCTCAACCTCACTTTTTGCGGCAAGTACATGGCGGGACAGAAACGTTCGAGGGAAGCCCCGATGGGGGGGGGTAAGGCTTATTGTGCCATTCCAAACACCGCTCTGCGCAGGTGTCAATCAGGGTCGCATCTTTGTAGACATCTCCGCAGCAAAGGAAACAAGCACCTATAAATGCGTCGTTGGTGCCATTAGTGTATGGAGTGTGATTGTAGTTATCGCACATTAAATCGCATTGGCTTGAGTGAGGGCAAGGCTTCAGTGGATCTCCACCTGGCGTTTTCTTCGAGCATCCACCAAGGCTAGCGAGAAACATGCCCCCTGGTGAAATTATCCAGGGCAGAAGATCGTTCGGGCCTATCGCTTTGCCCGTTGGGTCGCTGTAGGTGACTGGATTAGCCATTGAATATACAAAAGCAAACTGGTCTGGCCACATGAGATCCACGGATTCCCACCTTGTTAACGATTGCCGGAACGTTCCGGCACGAATATACAGATGGGCCGTGCCCCCATCCGTGTAGTAGCATAAGGTACCAACGTACCCGAATGGTATGATGCTGGACCCACTATGAGACCGCAGCTCTCCGTATGGCCACCAGGCGAAGGTGTCAGTGATCGTCTGGCTTGCCCCTATCAGTGCCACAGTCGATCCAAGGGGATCAGGGACGTAATCGGATTCGACGCCGTTTCGCGTCTCGGAGAGAATTTCACCGTTTACGGTCAAGTAACTAACGTTCATTACGCCCATGTCATTGCACCTCTCCAAGGTAATCCGAACCGTCCCAGACGGTTGTGTAGATCGGCTG
>JARLJJ010000530.1 GCA_031291275.1 Formivibrio sp. | reverse complement strand
TGAAACGTTCCGGCAGTTGCCGAGTCATGAACTGCGCCATGGCCTTGGCGAAAGCCTTTACCGTGGGCCAATCAGCATGCCGCCTGAGCGGCACGATCAGATGCATACCTTTGCCACCGCTGGTTTTTAGCCACGTCTGTAAACCCAGTTCATCCAGAACAGTGAGCATCAATTGCGTGGCTTCGAGCATGCTGCGCCACGGTAACGCCGGGTCTGGATCAAGGTCGAAAATCACCCGATCGGGCTTTTCGATCTGATCATTTCTGGCGCCCCAGGTGTGAAACTCGATACAGCCCATTTGTGCAGCGCCAATAAGCGCCTTGAGCGAATCGATCTCCATGAGCGGCGCATGGCCGGGGTCCAGCTTGGGGTCGAGTTGTTTAATATTCGGGATGGCCAAGCGATCGGCATGCTTCTGGAAAAACTGCTCGCCAAGGATGCCTTCCGGCGCCCGCAACAACGCCACCGGACGATTGCTTAACTGCGGCAGTATCCAGTCGCTGATCTGCTGGTAAAACTCAGCCAGCTCCACTTTCCGTATGCCACTTTCAGTATCGATTACTCGGTCTGGGTGACTGATGGAGACACCTGCCACGGTTTGCCGCTGCTCGCTGGCGCGCACTGTTATGCCATTGGATGTTTTTGCCGGAGCGTTTGCTGGCGATTGAGCTGCCTCAATTTCAGTTGCATTCAGGGCGCTTTCGCGCACGATCTGCGTCTGCGGTTTATCGCTATGCAGGGCAATAAACGCTGCCTGGCGAACCACACCGTCACGGGTCCATTGGGCGAACTCGACTTCAGCCACCAACACTGGCTTTATCCAGTGCACCCCACGCGCCTGGGCACTGGTCAGCGGTTTATCCAGGGGTGATTTCCTGCACTGCAATGCCTGCATGTGCTCATGCAGGTGCGCAAGCTTTGCTTCATTAAACCCGGTACCGACGCGACCCGCGTACAGCAATGGGGACTTTCCACCGTTGGCGTGCACTGCCAGCAACAAAGCGCCAAAACCGTTACGGCTACCCTTGGGTTGGGTGTAGCCAACAATCACAAACTCCTGGCGCAAACGGCATTTCAACTTGATCCAGTCAGCACTGCGGCGAGAGACATAATGGCTGCCAGCCCGTTTACCCATTACGCCTTCCAGGGCCATGGCACAGGCGCTTTCAAGAATATCCTGGTGGCTAGCGCTAAACGCGCTGGAGAAACGCAATGGTCCATGATTGTGGTCTTCAAGCAGATCTTGCAAGGCTCTCCGGCGCTGCTCCACGGGCTGCTGGCGCACGTCGTGGCCATTCAGAAACGGGGCATCAAACAGGTAATAGACGATGTCGAGACTGCGGCCGATCTCGAAGGCGTTTTGCAGCGCTTGAAAGTCCGGCTGACAGTCTTCGTTCAGCACCACCACCTAGCCATCCAGCCAACTGTCCTGCAGTTCAAGCGCCTCGATGGCCTTGACCTGCAACGGCATCTTCTCGGTCCAATCATGGCCATTGCGGGTATACAGGCGCACCGCTGCGCACTTGATTCGCGCGAGAATGCGGTATCCATCGAACTTGATCTCGTATAGCCAGTCGCCGCTTGGGGGCTCACTCACCCATGTTGCTAGCTGTGGCTTGAATACATCCGGAATCGGGCCATCAGGCTTTGGGTCTCTCGGATTGGCCTTTACTCTGGCAAGTAGTGCGCCGGTAATGACACTTTGCGGCTGGGCTTCGACGATGCTGTATTCGCTGCTGGGCCGGGCCAGTTCATCGCGCTCTTTAATCAGCAACCAATGATCTTTATCACCGCTGCCTTTGAGCCGGGTGCGCACCAATGTCCAATCACCGCTGAGTTTTTCACCCACTAGAGAGAATTTCAGTTTGCCTGAGGCATAGGCTTTTAGCGGGTCGTCGTGGGGTTGCCAAATGCCTTGGTCCCAGACAATCACATCGCCGGCGCCGTATTGGCCTCGGGGAATGCGGCCCTCAAAGGCGGCATAACTCAGCGGGTGATCCTCCACATGTATGGCCAGGCGTTTGTCCTGCGGATCAAGGCTCGGTCCCTTGGGCACCGCCCAGCTTTTGAGCGTGCCATCCAGTTCAAGGCGAAAATCGTAATGTAGGTTGCGAGCATCGTGCTTCTGGATGACAAAGCGCAACGCCCCCACTGCTTTTTTACTACGGCCGCGCAGCGCCTCCTCTTTCGGCTCAGAGGTGACATCAAAGTTACGTTTGCGAGTGTACTCGCTGGATGTTTTGTCCATGGGACGTCACCTGACATGGCAAATCGCCTGACGGGTATTCAGCTCGCCTTGCTGCTTTTGGCTGGTTTTTTCACAGCCGGTTTGGCGTGCTTGCCCGGCGCTTTTTTGCCGGTACTGGCGGCCTTTCCGGCAAGACTGCGCTTGAGCAGCTCAGTAAGGTCGATCACATCCGCACTTCGCCGTGCTGACTCACCTGTATCCGTGGTTTCGACGTTCTCGATTTTGCCTTGATGGGCTTTACGCTCAACCAACTGCATGATTTTTTCCGTGAAGCTGTCCTGATACTGGTC
>JARLJJ010000529.1 GCA_031291275.1 Formivibrio sp. | reverse complement strand
TGATTCTTGGCCTGGAAGATCCGCAAGGCGAGGTGTCCTATATCGCTGCAGCATTTCCGAGCGCCTGTGGCAAAACCAATCTGGCCATGCTGGTCCCGCCGGAAATACTCAAGAATTACAAAGTCTGGACCGTGGGCGATGATATTGCCTGGATGCGAATCGGCAAGGATGGCCGGCTTTGGGCAGTGAATCCCGAAGCAGGGTTCTTCGGCGTCGCACCCGGCACCAGCATGAAATCCAATCCGAATGCTTTGCAGACAACGCGCCAAAATACGATTTTTACCAATGTGCTGCTGGGCGACGACGCCACTGTCTGGTGGGAAGGGATGGGCGTGGAGTCGCCCGCGCATGGCATCGACTGGAAAGGCGAGGCATGGACGCCTGCCTCCGTGAGTCATGGCGCGCACCCCAATTCGCGCTTTACCGCACCGGCCGAACAATGCCCGAGCATCTCACCCGAATGGCAAAACCCGGAAGGCGTTCCCATTTCCGCGATTGTTTTCGGCGGCCGTCGCGCAAAGGTAGCTCCGCTGGTTTACCAATCCTATGACTGGGAACATGGTGTTTTTGTCGGCGCCACGATGGCATCTGAAACCACAGCTGCAGCCAATGGCAAAGTGGGCGTCGTTCGCCGCGATCCCATGGCGATGCTGCCCTTCTGCGGTTACAACATGGGCGATTATTTCAACCATTGGCTGGAAATGGGAAAGAAGATTCCGAATCCGCCCAAAATATTCCACGTGAACTGGTTCCGTACCGACGATAACGGAAAGTTCATTTGGCCTGGTTTCGGAGACAATCTCCGGGTCCTGTTGTGGATATTGGCTCGCTGCAAGGGAAAAATAGGTGCCACCAAATCGCCAGTCGGATTTCTGCCGTGGCCTCAGGATATCAATATCGATGGTCTGCAAGGTTTTACGCGCGAATCGCTTGAAGCTCTGCTGGATATAGATCATGAAACCTGGCGCGAGGAAATGCTGGAAATGGAGACATGGCTGAACCGGTTCCCTCGGCTTCCTGTGGCGCTGCATAAACAGTATCACGCCATGAGTGAATGGTTTGAAATGCTGGAAATCTGATGTTCCTGCCGTTGCTTGGGCATGTAGCCGAGGGCGGGGTACGGGGTTTGATTTCAAACGATTTCGATCAGGCCCTTTGACGGGCAAGTAACCGGAAATCCCCCGGCATTGCCGGGGGATTGTTACTAAATCCTGAACCGTTTTACTGGCAAGCTTGTGATTTTCCCCTGTCGGGTCGGGGAAACTGCTGGTAAACGGGTCAGGTAATCACCCTGATGACACCCCGCTGGTAATGCGGTTTGGATTTGTGCGGCAAAGCCGTTAAAATCAACTGATTCGGGGCCGAGTGCCCCGGTTTTTCATTGATTTGAAGGATTGCTGCCATGCCTACCCGCGCTGATTTTGACCGTTACCTTGTGCCGACCTATGCGCCGGCGGAGTTCATTCCTGTGCTGGGCGCAGGCAGTCGCGTGTGGGACCAGAATGACCGCGAATATATCGATTTTGCCGGTGGGGTCGCGGTCAATGCGTTGGGCCATTGCCATCCGGCGCTGGTGACTGCACTGGAAGAACAAGCGACCAAGCTCTGGCATGTTTCCAATTGGTTTGTGAATGAACCGGCGTTGGCATTGGCCAAACAACTGGTTGAAGCGACTTTTGCAGAACGCGTGTTTTTTTGCAATTCCGGTGCCGAAGCCAATGAAGCGGCATTGAAACTGGCTCGGCGGGTGGCTCATGACCGCTTTGGTCCGCAAAAGCACAAGATTCTCTCCGCAGAAAATTCTTTCCATGGCCGTACGCTGTTTACGGTGAGCGTGGGTGGACAAGCCAAATATTCCGACGGATTTGGTCCCAAGCCGCAAGGCATTGCCCATTTTGAATATAACAACTTGGCTTCGCTTGAAGCGTTGATGGATGACGATGTCGCTTGCGTGATGCTTGAGTTGATCTTGGGCGAGGGGGGCGTTTTGCCCGCCAGCATGGAATTCATGCAGGGCGCGCGGGCGCTTTGCGATAAATACAATGCCTTGCTGGTGTTGGATGAAGTGCAAACCGGTGTTGGTCGCACCGGTACCCTGTATGCCCACGAACAGTTTGGCATCACGCCGGATATTGTTTCCAGCGCCAAAGGCTTGGGTGGCGGATTCCCGATCGGGTCGATCCTGACAACTGCTGAGCTGGCAAAACATTTTGCCCCTGGTGTGCATGGCACAACCTATGGCGGCAATCCGTTGGCTTGTGCGGTTGCCAGTGCATTGTTGAATGTCGTCAATAGTCCGGAAGTGCTCGACGGTGTCAAAGCCAAAGGCCAGTATTTCCGTGACAGACTGGCACTGATCGGCGAAGAGTTCCCGGTGTTCGCCGAAGTGCGTGGCATGGGCTTGTTGCTCGGCAATGTGCTGGCGCCACAATATGCCGGCCGGGCTTTTGAATTGCTGGGTTTGTGCAGCAAGCATGGGCTGATGGTCCTGATGGCCGGGCCCAATGTAATTCGCTTTGCGCCCTCGCTGGTGATTTCCGAGGCGGATATCGATGAAGGGCTGGCTCGCTTTGTGGTTGCGCTGAAAGATTTCATGACAGCAAAACCCTGATTCCACGATGCTGTGACGAATCGAAAAGGGCAGCTTCGGCTGCCCTTTTTGTTTGAGGATGATTTATGTCGGCATTCGATTAAGTAGTTTCGACACGGCTTTTAATCTGGAAGGTTTTATGGTGCCTGCTCTGGGCGCGGTTGTCGTAGAGGCAAGCGCGAATGAACGGATAAGTCCCAACAAGAGAAGAAATTAAATTTTCAATTTCATGTCAGTTTCCATTAGGGGTTTACCCGTTAGGGCAATGCCCGATAGTCCGTCTTCGCTGAGGTTGGTACATTGAATACCGAACAGCCAATAGATGCGGGTTGTTGTGCCTTTTGTGGAGATTGAAAATGCTGCTTGTCAACGGTGCCTGGCGTGCCGGCTCCGGCCCGGTTTGGAACTCGGTCAATCCGGTTACGCAAGAAGTGGTTTGGGAGGGGCGTCCAGCAGGAAGTGCGGAAGTCGATGCTGCTGTTGACGCTGCGCGTGCGGCCTTTCCTGGTTGGCGGAATATGGAGCAGGACGAACGCAGTGCGTTGGCGAGAAATTTTGCCGAACTTCTGCAAAGCAATCAGGATGAACTCGCCGCTGCCATCGGCCGCGAAACTGGCAAGCCACGCTGGGAGGCTCTGACTGAAGTTGCCAGCATGGTGAAGAAAATCGAAGTTTCGATACTTGCCCTTGAAGAGCGAGCCGGGATGCGTGAAATGCTGTCGGGCGAGGGGCAGGCGGTATTACGTCATCGCCCGCACGGCGTGGTGGCTGTTTTTGGTCCCTATAATTTCCCTGGCCATCTTCCCAATGGTCATATCGTGCCTGCGTTGCTGGCAGGCAATACCGTTATTTTTAAGCCTTCCGAACAAACACCACTGGTCGCAGAAAAAACAGTTGAACTGTGGCTCGCGGCAGGATTGCCCGCTGGCGTACTCAACCTGTTGCAAGGCGGCAAGGAGACGGGCGAAAAAATCGCTGCGCATCCTGGCGTTGATGGCCTGTTTTTTACCGGTAGCGCGGCAACCGGGGTGTCGTTACATCGATATTTTTCCGGGCAGCCAGAGAAAATTCTTGCGCTCGAAATGGGTGGCAATAATCCATTGATCGTGGATGAAGTGAGTAATGTTTCTGCGGCCGTTTGTCATGTGATCCAGTCAGCCTATATTTCGGCCGGGCAGCGTTGTACCTGTGCCCGGCGCTTATTGGTTCCCTCTGGCGTCTGGGGAGATGCGTTTCTCCAGCAGTTAACCAGGGCGGTGGCCGCAATTCGCGTCGGGAGTTGGGATGCCGATCCACAACCGTTCATGGGGGCAGTGGTCAGCTTGCGTGCGGCCGAGCATCTCCTGTCCGCTCAGGCGAGGTTGATTGATGCCGGTGCCAAACCGCTGTTGACGATGCATCGACTGGCGCCAGCAACGGCATTGCTTTCACCTGGGCTTTTGGATGTATCCATGCTGGCCAATCTGCCTGATGAAGAATATTTCGGTCCGTTGTTGCAAGTGCAAAGATGGGCGAATTTTGACGAGGCATTGGTGTTGGCCAATCGCACCCGTTTTGGTTTGGCTGCAGGGTTGCTTTCTGATAGTTGTGAACGCTATGAGCAATTCTGGTGTGAATCTCGCGCCGGCATCGTCAACTGGAATCGACCTTTGACCGGCGCATCCAGTAGTGCCCCTTTCGGTGGCGTCGGTGCTTCAGGAAACCATCGCGCAAGTGCCTGGTATGCTGCGGATTACTGTGCGTATCCTGTGGCTTCGCTCGAGGAAGGCAATCTGCATTTGCCTGCACATCTCCCTCCCGGCTTGGTGATCGATTGAAGGGTGCCTCGAAAAACCTCATTTTCGTCGCGATACTGCGTTACTCACAAAAAATCTCTCCTTACATATCGAACATATGCTGCGTCGAAATTTTTTGCTCGTGCCTTGTCTCGCTTAGAAACTGAAGTTTTTCGAGGCCCCTGAACTGCTGCGCGTCTGAGCGCAGGGTACAGTCGATTTATACGCAAGTCATCGCGCCGGGCTCTGTTGCGGTTAAAATCGCGGTCATGGAACCTCAAAAAGATCGCGAAGCCCAATTGGCCCGCCTGCTGGAAACGGTAAAAAACCTGCCCCATTTGCCCGGCGTTTACCGTTATCTCGATGCCGGTGGCAATGTGCTGTATGTCGGCAAAGCGATCGATTTACGCAAGCGTGTCGGGTCGTATTTCCAGAAAACCGACCATAGTCCGCGCATTCGCCTGATGCTGAATCAGGTGGACCGGATCGAGACCACGGTGGTGCGTTCGGAATCCGAAGCCTTGCTGCTGGAAAACAACCTGATCAAGTCTTTGTCTCCGCGCTACAACATTCTGTTTCGCGATGACAAATCCTATCCCTACCTGATGCTGAGCGGGCATGCCTATCCGCGCTTGGCATACTACCGTGGTGCCCTGGACCGCAAGAACCAGTACTTTGGGCCGTTTCCCAATGGCTTCGTGGTCAAGGAAAGCATTCAATTACTCCAGAAAGTGTTTCGCCTGCGTACTTGCGAGGATTCGGTGTTTGCTAACCGTTCGCGCCCGTGCCTTCTGTATCAGATCAAGCGCTGTTCTGCGCCGTGTACCCATGAAATCAGCGATGAAGATTACCGGCAGGATGTGGCGAGTGCCGTGAAATTCTTCAGCGGCAAGACCAGCGAGTTGCTGGAAGAGCTGGGAGCGCGCATGCGCAGATTGTCGGAAGAATGGAAGTACGAAGAAGCCGCTGCGGTGCGCGACCGCATCCAAGCCTTGGCACGCATTCAGGAAAAACAGTTTGTTTCTTCGAATACCAGCGAGCAGGACGTCGATATCCTGGCCTGTGTCGATACGCCGGGCGGATTGTGCGTGAATCTGGCGATGGTGCGGGGCGGGCGGCATGTGGGCGACAAGAATCTATTTCCCAGTCATGCTGACGGCTACACCGCGGCCCAGGCGCTTGACGCATTTATTGCCCAACATTATTTAGAGCGCAGTGTGCCC
The DNA here is from genome assembly GCA_031291275.1 of Formivibrio sp. GTDB lineage: Bacteria > Pseudomonadota > Gammaproteobacteria > Burkholderiales > Chitinibacteraceae > Formivibrio. The sequence goes on along the minus strand of JARLJJ010000529.1, from coordinate 12,580 downwards.
TCGCTGATCCTGTGCCTGCCGGAACCGGAAAATTCCGCCACGTTGACTGAAACACTGAGCCAACTGGCTGGCCGCAAGGTGGTCATCAACAGCAATCCGAACGGCGAGCGCCGCGTTTGGCTGGAAATGGCACTAAAAAACGCCGAGTTGGCCATTTTGCAGCGTCAACAACACAGTTCATCCCAGGAAGCGCGACTGGCTGCCTTGATTGAAGCGCTGGATTTGCCAGATACCACGCAGCGTATCGAGTGTTTTGATATTTCCCATACCATGGGCGAGGCGACCGTGGCATCGTGCGTGGTTTTTGACCGCGGCGATATGCAACCCAAGGAGTACCGGCGTTATAACATCGACGGTATTACTGCGGGTGATGATTATGCGGCAATGAAGCAGGTACTGACCCGGCGCTATGAGAAAGTCGCAGCCGGGGAGGGCGTGGCCCCGGACTTGATTCTGATCGATGGTGGCAAAGGGCAGCTGGCCCAGGCGGAAGCTGTGATGGCTGAAGTGGGTCTATTTGGACCGGTACTGGTCGGTGTGGCAAAAGGTGAGACACGCAAGGCTGGTCTGGAACAATTGGTCTTGGCCGAGACAGGAAACACGGTACAATTGCCGCGCACCCACCCTGGTCTGCACCTGGTTCAGCAAGTCCGTGACGAATCGCACCGTTTTGCCATTACCGGTCATCGCGCGCGTCGCGCCAAGGCAAGGGTCGCATCCAGCCTGGAAGATATTGATGGTGTAGGGCCTAAACGGCGCCAAAAGCTGCTTGCACGTTTTGGTGGCTTACAGGGTGTCAAGGCGGCCAGTGTGGAAGACCTGATGCAAGTAGACGGAATCAGCCGTTCTCTTGCCGAAACCATTTATGCCGCCCTGCGCGGTTGAGCGGAGCGCCGACATAAATGCCATTGAATATCCCCATTCTCCTGACCTGGTTCCGTGTCGCACTGATTCCGGTCTTTATCGTATTGTTCTATCTGCCACCCACTGTGTTGCATTATGAATACCAGAACGAGATCGGGGCCTTGCTCTTTGCGCTGGGGGGAATTACCGACTGGCTGGATGGCTATCTGGCACGGCGTTGGAACCAGACGTCCAGTTTCGGCGCTTTTCTCGATCCTGTGGCCGACAAGCTGTTGGTGGCAGCTGCACTGATCCTGTTGGTTGAATTGAGCCGTGCACCGGCCTGGCTGGCGGCGATTATCATTGGCCGTGAAATTACTATTTCCGCCCTGCGTGAGTGGATGGCGCAGCTGGGTAAAAACAAGAGCGTGGCTGTCGCTTATATTGGGAAACTCAAGACTGCTGCGCAAATTGTCGCGATTTTCTTCCTGCTCTGGTATGGACCGTTGCCGTTATTGGATTGGTTGCCTACGATGACGGTCGGTATCGTGGCGCTTTACCTTGCCGGGATATTGACGATTATTTCCATGGTGTATTATTTGCGGGTGGCTGCCGAGCAGTTCCGTGAAGATTAACAACGAAAACTGACAGTGCCTCCTACTCCTGCGGGCTTATCGCCCATCGCTGCATTTTATTTTTTCTACTACGGTTTCTTGGGCGTGTTCTCTCCGTATTGGGGGCCTTATCTGCGTACGCTGGGCGTTCCCATGGCGATGATCGGCTTGGTGACCTCGTTACCGCTGATCAATCGTACCTATGCTCCGGTTATCTGGGGATGGCTTGTCGATCATTCCGGACGCCATGGTTTGCTGTTGCGGCTGGCTGGTATTGGCGGCCTTGTGGCCTTCATGGCGTTGTTGTTTACCCAGCATTTCGGCTGGATGTTCGCTGCGATTTTTGTTGCGACTTTTTTTTGGAGTGCGACGCAACCTCAGGTGGATGCGACGGCAATGTCTCTGTTGAATGGGGATAGCGGCGGTTTTTCCCGTTTGCGGGTATGGGGATCGCTCGGGTTTGTGCTGGTTACCATGATCGTAGGCTATCTGATCGACGGAATAGGAATAAAAATCCTGCCATTTGCCGGCGCTTTGGTCTTGGGATGCATGGCGATATCGTGTTGGTGGATACCCAAGCCAAGTGCAGTCAAAAGGACGAGTAGTCGAAATGTGGGTGTAATGTCCATCCTGCGTCGGCGAGAAGTCTGGATGCTGTTGCTGGGTTGTTTGTTGCTCGGTGTGGGCCAGGGAATGCAACTGAGTTTTTATTCGATCCACGTAGGGGATCATGGCATCGGGAAAAGCACCATGGCTTGGCTATGGTCGCTTGCGATACTTGTCGAAGGAATTCTGTATGCGTTCATGTCGCATTTTTCTGGACGTTTCCGGATGCGTTCGCTGTACCTCTTTTCCATTATTTGTGGCGTACTGCGTTACCTGATGATTGGCTGGGGTGCGGACTCTCTGGTGGCGCTGGTTATTGCCCAGTTGATGTATTCGGTTTCTTATGGAATACAGAACACCATGGCAGTTGCCTATGTGCATCGCCATTTTGGCGAGGCATACCGCACCACCGGGCAGGCCTTATACATCGTTTTGGGCATTGGTCTGGGTGGCAGCTTTGGCAGCGTATTGGGCGGCTACTTGTGGGAAGGCTTGGGGGGAGAGTGGCTGTTTACTTTGTCAGCATTCACTTCGTTAATTGCATTGCTGCTTAATTGGCGTAGTTTGCCTGTCGATTCTAAACCCGCGATTGACTGAGTCGGTTTTCTCAATGTTCTTCCATTGCAGCAGTGGGCACGATTTGAGGGGGGGCAGAATCCCGCACGTCTGTGTCGCCGGCTGATAAAATCAGCTATCTCAAAATTTAACTCACTGGACACTTCAGCATGATCATCGTGATGAAACACGGCGCAAGCGATACCGAAGTCAATGCCGTAGTCAGCAAGATCCGCGATTCTGGTCTCAGGGAACATATTTCTCGTGGCGCGGAACTGACCATCATTGGCGCGATTGGCGATGAGAATAAACTTTCGCCCGCGCATTTCGAAATGATGCCGGGTGTAGACCGTGCCACGCGCGTGGTCAAACAATACAAGATCGTTTCGCGCGATACCCATCCGCAAGGCTCCGTCATCAATATTCGCGGTATTCCTTTGGGTGGCGAACAAATCCAGGTGATTGCCGGTCCGTGTTCGATTGAAACCCAGGTGCAAATGGATGTGGCGGCGGAGGCGGTGGTTGCCGTAGGCTGCAGCATGATGCGTGGCGGTGCATTCAAGCCGCGGACCAGTCCGTATGCATTTCAAGGATTGGGCGTGGAGGGGCTGGAGATATTCCAGCAAGCAGCCCGCAAGCATAATCTGCCTATCGTGACCGAGCTGATGGATGTACGCATGCTCGATACCTTCATCGAGCACGATGTTGATGTGATCCAGATTGGCGCGCGCAATATGCAGAATTTCGATCTGCTGAAAGAAGTCGGCCGTGTCAATAAACCGGTAATTCTTAAACGCGGTCTTTCCGCGACGATCAGCGAGTGGCTGATGTCGGCCGAATATATTGCCGCCGGCGGCAATCACAACATCATCTTCTGCGAGCGCGGCATCCGCACCTTTGAAACGGCTTATCGCAATGTGCTCGACATCACCGCGATTCCGGTGCTCAAGCGTGAAACCCATTTGCCGGTGATCGTCGATCCCTCGCATGCCGGCGGCAAGGCGTGGATGGTGCCGGCGCTGGCGCAGGCGGCGGTGGCTGCAGGAGCGGACGGTCTGTTGATAGAAATGCACCCCAATCCGTGCGAAGCCTGGTGTGATGCCGATCAGGCTTTGTCGCCACAAGAGTTGAAACAACTGATGGCCACCTTGTCTGTCATTGCTACCGCCGTCGGGCGCAAGCTGTAGGTCGTGCGAATGGAACCGATCAAGAAACTGGTCTTGCTGGGGACTGGATTAATATCCGGCTCATTTGCCTTGGCACTCAAACGTGCCAAGTTGGTCGAACACGTGGTGGGCGTGGGTCGTTCACCGGAAAATCTGCAGCGTGCGCTGGAGCTGCGTGTGATCGATGCTGCTAGTCAGGATGCTGCGAGCGCGGTGATCGGCGCGGATTTTGTATTTATCGGCACACCGGTTGGCCAGATGGGCGCGCTGATGCAGGCTATCGGCCCGAATCTGGCGCACGGTTGCGTCGTTTGTGACGGCGGCTCGACCAAACAGGATGTCTGCGCACTGTTCCGCGCACATCTTGGCGGGCACTTGGCGTATTGCGTACCGGCACATCCGATTGCGGGTTCTGAACTTTCCGGCGCATCGGCGGCAACCTATGGTCTGTATGAAGGGCGGCGTGTGGTTCTGGCTCCGTTTGCCGAGACAGATCTGTCCGTGATCGAACGGGTAAAAGCTTTGTGGCAGGCTTGTGGTGCGCTGGTGTATGAGATGCCTGCGGCAGAACATGACGGTATTTTTGCGGCGGTCAGTCATGTGCCTCATCTCTTGGCGTATGCCTACATGAATGCGGTTCTTGATAAACCCAATGCGGCCCTTTGCCTGGAATTTGCCGCGACTGGTTTTCGCGACTTTACCCGCATCGCTGGCTCGCATCCCGATATGTGGCGCGACATCGCGCTAGCCAATCGTGATGCCGTATTGGCGGATTTGCGCAACTGTGCGGCCAGGATTGCTGAAGTGACGGTGCTGGTCGAAAGGGCGGATGCCGAAGCGCTGCGCAGCTTCTTCGAGCGCGCCAGCGATGCACGCAGCGCATGGGGAAAAACTTCTTCGGGGTTTCGGAAATGAACCAGCATGTACCGGTGATTACGATTGATGGCCCTTCCGCATCGGGCAAGGGCACCGTCGCCCAGCGCGTGGCCGCTGTACTGGGTTTTCATTACCTGGATTCCGGCGCACTCTATCGGCTGACTGCTCTCGCGGCCCAATACCGGCGTGTGAATTGGAAGGATGAGCCGTTTGTGGCGGAGATCGCTGCCGGCATTGATGTGATTTTCGAGGGCGAGCGGGTTTTGTTGGCTGGGAATGATGTCAGTTTGGCGATCCGTTCTGAAGAAATGGGCGTGGGGGCTTCGACGGTTGCTGCCTTGCCGGCAGTGCGCGTGGCTTTGCTGGAGCGTCAGCGCGCGTTCGCACAAAAACCGGGTCTGCTGGCTGATGGGCGCGATATGGGCTCGGTGGTATTTCCGCAGGCACCACTCAAGATTTTTCTGACAGCTACGGCAGCAGTGCGGGCAGAGCGGCGTTATAAGCAGTTGATCGCTCGTGGCGAGCCTGCCGACTTGGCGGCGATCACGGCTGAACTGGAAGCCCGGGACGAACGCGACCGGGTGCGTGCGGTCGCCCCGCTGCAACAATTGCCGGATGCGTTGCTTTTGGAAACGTCGAATCTCACCATCGAGCAGGCTGTGGCACAGGTTCTGGCGTGGTGGCAAGCAAGGATGCCCAAGTGAGTACACACATAACCCAGGCGCGGAAATTGATTGAGGCGGTGCAAGCCAAAGCTACTTTAGCGCGCTTGTCGGTATTGAGTGTGTTGATTGAAGCGAACAGGCCATTGTCGCATCAGGAAGTCTTGCAGCTGATTACGCCGCCACTGGATCGAGTCACAGCCTATCGGGTATTTGACTGGCTGGAAATGGTCGGGATTGTTCATCGAATCAATACGGATGATCGGGTAACCCGCTTCTCGATTTCTCGTGTGCCGCATTGCCATGTTCATTTCCAGTGTGAACAATGCGGTCGTATTTTCTGTCTGGATCAGGACCCCGTCTTACCCAGTGCCTTGCCCGATGGTTTTGTCATGCGAACGGTTGAGATGACTGTAAAGGGGATGTGCGCTGATTGCACTCATACCCCTTTGGTGGCGTGAGTACAGGCTTAGTTATTGCGCTGCATACCCTTGACTAGCTCGGTCACGTTGTAGCGGTACATTGCCAGGTAATTGGCCGCGACAGGATCGCGTGACAGTGCATCCGAATACAGTTTTGCTCCAGTCATTGCGCCGGTTTCCCTGCCAATTTGTTCAATCAGTTTCGGGTTGCTGATGTTTTCCATGAACAACGCCCGGATGCCTTCTTTCCTCATCTGCTGGATCAGTGTCGCAACATCTTTGGCACTGGCTTCGGATTCCGTTGATATGCCCTGCGGTGACAGAAGTCGTATACCCAAACGTTGTCCCAGATAACCGAAGGCATCATGCGAAGTGAGGATGACGCGTTTTTTTTCAGGAACGCTGGCGACCGCCTGGGTTGCCCAGGCGAGAAGCTTGTCGAGTTCCTTGTTGTAACTGCTGGCACGGTCGCGGTAATACGCCGTACCGGCCGGATCGGCAGCAACCAAGGCATCGGCAATGTTTTTAACCATCTGTTTTACCCGTTGCGGGTCCTGCCATGCATGGGGATCGTTCCCGCCGGAATCATGATCCTGCACAGGATGTGGTTTGCTTATGGGCTGAATGCCTTGAGTGACCGTAATTACACGACCGTTGTACTGATTCGCCTGTTGCAAGCGTTTCAGCCACCCCTCAAAACCTAGGCCATTGACAAAAAATAGTTGTGTGCGGGAGAGTTTTTGCACATCGGCAGGTGTTGGCTGAAAGACATGCGCATCCTGTTCTGGGCCAACCAGGGTTGCCAGTGTAATCCGGGTGCCGCCAACGTTTTGCACCAGATCTCCCAGAATGCTGAAACTGGCTGCCACTGGCATGGGTGCCGCATGAGCGGCCGTGGAGATGGTCACGATTGCAGCAAGGGATAGCAGGATTTTTTTCATGGTGACTTCACAAGGAATAAATTTTATTGCTCAAGATGACGGCGCGCGCGCCAGCGGCCATGCCAGCCCCGCGGTGCCATCAGCAAGGAAATCAGATAGCACAATCCAGCGACCAGCACGATGGCCGGGCCTGATGGCAGGCTGAAGTGATAGGAAAGCATCAAACCGACCAGACTGGCGATGAGACCGGTAATCCAGGCAGCGAAAATCATGCCGGGCAGGGTATCTGTCCACAGGCGACTGGTGGCGGCTGGCAGCATCATGAGACCAACGGCCATCAATGTGCCCATGGCCTGAAATCCTGCCACCAGATTGAGTACGGTTAACGCGACAAAACCAAGGTGGAAACGGGTGCCGCGTGCGCCGCTGGCTTGAAGGTATCCTGGATCAACGCATTCGAGCACCAGGCCGCGATAGTTAAGTGCCAGCCATGCCAAAGTAAAGCCGCTGATGGCAGTCACAAGCAGGAGTGAAACATCATCAACGGCCAGTACTGAACCGAAAAGCAGATGGATAAGATCTACATTGCTGCCCCATTTGGAAACCAGCAATACGCCCAGTGCCAATGCCACTAAATAGAAACCGGCAAAATTGGCATCCTCGGACAAATCGGTAAAACGGCTGGCCAAACCGGCCAGTATCGCCACCAGTAATCCTGCCACCACTCCACCGCCTGCCAGCCAGGGCAGGGCGAAGCCGCCCAAAATGAAGCCGATGGCGGCGCCGGGCAGTACCGCGTGCGAAAGTGCGTCGCCCATCAGGCTCATGCGGCGCAAAACCAAAAGCACGCCAATGGGTGCGCAACCCGTTGCCAAGGCCACGCAACCTGCCAATGCTCGGCGCATAAAGGAAAAATCGGTGAACGGGGAAATAATGATTTCGTTGAGTGTCATGACCGTTCACACCATTCAGTTTGATCGTGCCAATGTTCAATAGCGGTTTGAGCGCGCGTGATGTTGTCTTGTGACAAGGCGATTTCGCTGCGATCCCAGGCAATAATCTCCCGAGCCAGCAATAGTGCGCTGGGGAATCGGCTGCGGGCCATGGCAAGGTCATGCACGACGGTAACAATGGTTTTTCCGGCAGCGTGCCACTCGTCAAGAAGGGTCAGCAAGGTATCCGTGGTGCGGCTGTCCACGCTATTGAAGGGCTCATCGAGCAAAATAATGGAAGCATCCTGAACAATCAGGCGGGCAAAACGCGCGCGTTGCAACTGGCCGCCGGAAAGCATGGCCAATGGGCGGGCTGCAAAGTCGGTCAAGCCGACACGATGCAAGGCAGCATGCGCTTTGTGACGAGTCTCGTGGTCGATGCTTTTCCAGTTGCCGGATTTATGCCAATCGCCAGCGAGTGCAAGTTCCTCGACGGTGAGCGGAAACTGCCGGTCGAGCTCGGTCAGCTGTGGCAGGTACGCCATGTCCCCATCGATTTCTACAGTACCCGTTGAAGGTAACAAGCCAACCAGTGCTTTGAGTAATGTGGTTTTACCCGCGCCATTGGGGCCGACAATGGCTGTGTGGCTACCCACGCAAAATTCGCCGTTGATATGGTGAATCGCAGGATGGCGCCGGTAACAGACAGTGAGGTTGCTGAGCCGGATCATGCCAGCGCCCATCCGGTTAGTAGCCAGATAAAGACCAGCGCGGGCAGAATGATTAGCAAGCGCTGCCACGCAGCAAAGGCGAACAGGCGGGCAGCAAAGCGGGTGTGTGAGGTCATGATGCGGTCTGTAGTTATTATCAATTGCAACAATGTTGCATTGATTCGCATGTTGCCCGATAAGATTGGAGCTGTCCAGTTGAGAATATGTGACAACTACTTGAATACGAATAAAGATTTCATTATAATCACGCGATTATCCGGCTAGGTCCATCTGCTGGTGATAATAAAGCGTCGGTCCTGCGCAAGGCAGTACCGGCTGTTTTCAAATAACCCGCCCTCTTGCGTCAGCTTGGGGGAATGCATGGAAAATTCCATCACATGACTACTACTGCAATCGAATCCGGCTCCATGGAGAGCTTTGCCAGCCTTTTCGAAGAAAGCCTAACCCGCCAGGAAATGCGCTCTGGTGAAGTGATTACCGCCGAAGTGGTTGGCATCGACAACAACTTTGTGACCGTGAATGCTGGTTTGAAGTCTGAGTCGCTGATCCCGGCTGAAGAATTCAAGAACGACGCTGGCGTCATTGACGTCAAGGTCGGCGATTTTGTGACTGTTGCGATTGATAGCCTGGAAAACGGCTATGGCGAAACCAAGCTCTCCCGCGAAAAGGCCAAGCGCCTGGCTGCATGGATCGAGCTGGAAGACGCACTCGACAAGGGGATGGTCCTCAATGGCGTTATCTCCGGCAAGGTTAAGGGCGGTCTGACTGTGATGGTCAATGGCTTGCGCGCCTTCCTGCCAGGTTCGCTGGTTGATATCCGTCCGATCAAGGACACCACCCCGTTCGAAGGCAAGCTGGTTGACTTCAAGGTTATCAAGCTCGATCGCAAGCGCAACAACGTAGTGGTTTCCCGCCGCGCCGTGCTGGAAGACAGCCTGGGCGAAGAGCGTCAGAAACTGATGGAAACGTTGAAGGAAGGCGCAACCATCAAGGGTATCGTCAAGAACATCACCGACTACGGTGCGTTCGTTGACCTCGGCGGCATCGATGGCCTGCTGCACATCACCGATCTGGCATGGCGTCGTGTCAAGCACCCGTCCGAAGTTCTGGCCGTGGGCGACGAAGTCGAAGCCAAGGTACTCAAGTTCGATCAAGAAAAGAACCGTGTATCCCTCGGCCTCAAGCAATTGGGCGAAGATCCGTGGGTGGGCCTGTCCCGCCGCTACCCGAACAGCACCCGCCTGTTCGGCAAGGTCACCAACCTGACCGACTACGGTGCGTTTGTTGAAATCGAGCAAGGCATCGAAGGTCTGGTGCACGTGTCCGAAATGGATTGGACCAACAAGAACGTTCATCCGTCCAAGGTTGTTTCCCTGGGGGATGAAGTTGAAGTCATGATTCTGGATATCGACGAAGACAAGCGTCGTATCAGCTTGGGCATGAAGCAATGTGCTGCCAATCCGTGGGATGATTTTGCGATCAACCACAAGAAGGGCGACAAGCTCAAGGGCGCGATCAAGTCGATTACCGACTTCGGCGTGTTCGTTGGCCTGCCAGGCGGCATCGACGGTTTGGTTCACCTCTCCGACCTGTCCTGGAACGTGACTGGCGAAGAAGCCGTTCGCAACTACAAGAAGGGCGACGAAGTGGAAGCCATGGTGCTGTCCATTGATGTTGAGAAGGAACGCATCAGCTTGGGTATCAAGCAGATGGAAGGTGATCCTTTCAACAACTTCGTAGCTGGCAGCGACAAGGGTGCCATCGTCAAGGGCACAGTCAAATCCATGGATGCCAAGGGCGCTGTGATTGCATTGGCTGACGACGTTGAAGGTTATCTGCGCGCCACGGAAGTTTCCCGTGACCGCGTTGAAGATATCCGCACCGTGCTGAAGGAAGGCGAAGAAGTCGAAGCCATGATCATCAATGTTGACCGCAAGAACCGCGCGATCAACCTGTCGATCAAAGCCAAAGACATGGGCGATGAAAAGGATGCGATGAGCAAGTTGTCCTTCGATGCCAATGCTGGCACCGCAGGTACGACCAACCTTGGCGCGCTGCTGAAGGCCAAGCTTTCCGGTAACGCCGAATAAGCCTGATTGAGGTGAGCATGACCAAGTCGGAACTTATCGCAAAGCTGGCGGAGCGGTATCCACAGCTCGTCGCCAAAGATGCCGAGCTGGCAGTGAAAACCATCCTTGATGGTATGGCCAAAAGCCTTTCACAAGGCCAGCGTATCGAGATTCGCGGTTTCGGCAGTTTCGACCTTAACTACCGCCCGCCGCGGCAGGGACGCAATCCGAAATCCGGCACGAAAGTGCTGGTTCCGGAGAAATATGTGCCCCACTTCAAGGCTGGCAAGGAATTGCGTGAACGGGTCGACGAAGAAGAAATCGCCTGATCTGGAATCGTGATTCAAGGTATCAAGCGGCGTCTCAGGATGCCGCTGGCAATAAATAGAAAGCCCCGCTTCTGCGAAGGAGCGGGGTTTTTCTTTGCCTGAAGCCTGCAAATTTCCGGGTTCTGTTGACGTTGATTACAAAACTGCGTTTGGGGTGGGGCGAGATCGATTCCAAAGCGCAAAACGGGTATTGCAAACGGTCAGCCGCGATGAAATCTGCTCGAAATGCCCCAAACCTGAAGAGCTAGGCGGGGAAGCGTCGTTCAATGTGTTATGTGCCTGTAAAACACAACAATCCAAAATCCGCATCAGATTGATTATTCAAGACCCGCCCAATCCTCCGCAATCCAGCCACGTTCAATAAAACGATGGATGCTGGAATACGGCCAATCAGCGGCTTGGCGCACATAACCGTGTTTCACCGGGTTGAAATGCAGGTAATCGATATGGTGGCGCAGATCCGCCTCGTCGCGGATTTGGTGCTCCCAATAACGGTGTTGCCAGATCGTTCCGCAGCATTTGGATGCGCGGCGTGCCGTCAACCATTCCGGCCGGAAATAGCGTGGTCCGCAAAGGCGGGTAACGTGGCTCTTGATCAAGCGCCAGCGGGTAGCAAAATCAGCATCCTCCTCGATCAGAATCCGTTGCCGCCGTTCCGTCACCACCGTGAAGAAATAACAAGCCCCCGCCGCATTCGCCCGCCGATACCGCGCCATGGTTCTCCACCCAGAATCAGAAATATAGAAGCCACCGTAGTGCGGGTTAGCCGCAGGCGTAACCCGCAAAATCCGCCACGCCAGCAGCAGCCGTAAAATCAAGCGATATTTGATGTTGATGCGTCGTCCCGCGCGGGTCAATGAGCCGCCCTACAAGGCTGCTGCTGCCTTGGCAAGATCTTTGTATGATGCAATTTGTCCTGATGCAACCTGCTCAAAAAATGTCCAAATTGCTGTGGCCGAATATGCCGTAGCTGCTGAAATATCGCCTGCAAAATTATTTTTTATTGCCGCCTCTTTTTAATATGCAAATAAGATAATTAACAAAAAGTGCCAACGAACACTCAATAAATAGAAAAATAAAAGATACAAATACCAAGTACACAAAAGGAGACGTTGTTGCAAGCATATACATGAATGCAAATCTACCCTTATCGCTTTCCATAGGGGCGATATTAAGTAAAAAAACACCCCAATTATGATCATGGGAGCGGAAATAATCATAACCTTGTAATCTGGAGCAACTATTTTGTTGGCTTTTTTTATTGAAATGGCAACATAATAAAATGAAAATGGACTATATATGAAATAAATAACAAGACACACTGCTGTAAATTCAGGCCAAGGAGACAATGTATAATTCCCATAAATCGATGGAGCAAGATGTGTCAAAAAATACATCCACTTATACAGCTGGGAAATTATATTTTTTGGCGCAACGTACAAAATTAAAGAAATTACAGGTCTTAATAATAATAGGAAAATCATTAAATTTTTTTTATTACTCATAAGAGTGCCGTATTTAAAAAAACAATATTGCATATTGTTTGTTTTTAATTAATTTTTAAAATTTCAACCACCGTATAAATTCTGGAATATAATTATATTTGCAATTAATTTACATGCAAAATATATATGCGGCGTAAAATTTCCCCGTCAACAGGTTTATTTGTAGAATATTCTTCTGAAGAATATCAGTAGTAGCAAAATCCGCCACGCCAGCAACGGCCATAAAATCAAGTGAGATTTGATGTTGATGCGTCGTCCCGCGCGGGTCAATGACCCGCCCTACAAGGCTGAAGAGCTAGGCGGGGAAGCGTCGTTCAATGTGTTATGTGCCTGTAAAACACAACAATCCAAAATCCGCATCAGATTGATTATTCAAGACCCGCCCAATC
>JARLJJ010000528.1 GCA_031291275.1 Formivibrio sp. | reverse complement strand
CTGCCACGCTCTTGCCGCTGCCTACTTGCTCCGATACAACATCCCGCCATCGCGATACGTCTGCGTCTCTGTAACGTCCCATGACATCAGAATCATGCCCAAAACAGACATCCACAAGATGGCGTTCGCATACCGCTCACGATTGGCGGGCCTAGTCCGTAGGTTCAAATCGGCGAAGTCTAGTGAGTTGAAGGCCGAACATTACCAGGAAAATAATGTTGTATACGGTATACCTGACCCACAACCGCCGAAAGTCTTTCGTCAGGCGGTATAGCCATTCGAACCCAGATTCACGGATCCATTGTGGTGCCTGTTTAATCCGCCCGCTGAAGAAATCGAACGTCGCTCCAGAAGCTACCATGATCGTTCCACGGATCTTTTCGCGATGCTCGCTGATCCACACGTCTTGTTTGGGCGATCCAAGCCCCACCCAGAGAATGTCAGGCTTAGCGGCATTAATCGTGTCGCATACTGCTTGGTCTTCCTCCTCCGTCAATGTCCGAAAGGGAGGGGAGTATTTGCCCACGATGTTAATTCCATCAAAACGCTCCCGTAGATATTCTTCCATCTTGTCTGGTGCACCAGGCCCCCCCCCGTACAGGAAGAAGGTATAACCGTACTCCTTTGCCTTCCTGCTGGCCTCAAGCATCAGATCTGGCGCGTAGAATCGGTCGGCCTTCTTGTTATAGAACGCACGCGCCCAACGGAGGAATGGCATGCTGTCCACCCCGACTATGTCCGCCGAATTGTATAGGCGTAATAGCCGCCTATCAAACAGAGCAGAGACACAGCAGTTCACGTTGACCAAGGCCAGAGAATGCGACCTGGAGCTCTTATCGGCCAACCAGCCACGGAAAATCTCATGCATCTCTGCGTACGAGAGGCAGTCCAAGTTGATTCCTAGAATGTTCATCTTTGTGACCATGATCAGCTCCGTTGATGACTGCAAGCTGAAATCTCAGAGTTAACGAGACAGTTTGCATTTCAGTCCTTATTTGGGAGATGAAGAGCGGCGTACCGCCAAGACGATTTGAAGGTGACTGGCGACCGCCGAAGATGAGACAGCCGCCATTCCGCTGCAGCCTTTGGGACTGCCCCGATCAAGAGTCGCACCGAATTCTTCTCGCGCAAAGCCGCAAGGGACATCGTACAAATCCGCCCTGCAATTGCGAGTATGGCAACTGGAATAGGCAAGCGACGCCATGAAACCAGAAGACCATTTCGCAATTCCACGAACCTGCGCTCAGCAAGAGACATGCGTCCTCTTGATTCGGGATAGTGACGAATGGCAATGGCCGGCCAATAAAGAAGTTCCCAGCCCTTATCCACCAATGCCAGTCCCATGTCCTCTTCTTCGCGGCCGTATCGCAGATGGTCCCAGAAGCCACCGGCCTCCCAAAAAGCATTTGTCCGAATACAACAAGCACCCCCGGTGAAAATGAAAGTTTTGAATGTTTCACGGGACCAGTTTGCGAGTGAGCGGCGGAACGTCCACGCCGACAGATCAATCTTGTTCGAATCCGCCTGGAGTACTTGAAAAGAGATCACAGCGAGACGTGGGTTTTGAATAAAGGTGTGTTCAGCCTGGCACAGACCATCGGATGAAGCAAAGGCGGCATCGTTGTCCAGAAAGCAAAGTAGATCACCTGATGCATGGCGTGCCGCTAGATTCCTAGAGGCCGCCACTCCCATCAGTGGGCAGCGGACCACTTTGGTCTCGATCCCGGCATTGAGAAGTTCTTGGCATCTTCGTTCAATTACTCCCGCGGAATTGTCGGTTGAGCCAGCCTCAAGAATCACGACTTCAAGGGGACGGTAAACCTGCTTAGCAACAGAAGCAAGGCACCGTTCAAGCGGCAAAGCCCGGTTCAAATTATGTATCAGCACACTTATCTTCATAGGTTCCTCGATGCGGTATGGCACTCATCTATTTGTTTTGCCAACTTCCGATTGGGCACGGTCTTCAAGAACCCTGGATTGTTCTTATTTTCTTTAATCACTCGAAATGACCTAGGAGGCGATTATCCGTCACGTCCATGCCGGATGCGACCGATAGTAGGAGATAGACAACCCCGACGAAGAACAGGCTGTAAGAACCCATTCCCTCGGTTCCAAACAGACTTTCAGCCCCCCACGCCGCAACCATTCTGCCTATCACCAATGCAAGACAGGTGCGAGCAGCAAGCTGGCAAATCAGAGATCGGCTCCTCAGTCGTTTCATCAGAAACAGGAATACCGAAATACACCATGCCAGGAGCAAGAGTAAGCCTCCAATGCCAAGCTCTCCGGTCCAATGCAGATAGGAATTATGACCAAAGAAGTTCTTCGTTATTCCCTTAGCGTTATACCAGTGAAAGTTTCCCGGGCCAGCCCCAATCAGGAGTTCCCTGGGATGCTCCGGGAGGTAGCTTAGCAATCTCGCCCTATCGAAAGACCGATCAGCATAGTCGCCTTCGACACGCAGTTGTGGATTCCACAGCTCGCTCATTCGATCCAACGCCGATGCTTTCTCGACTGGGGGCAAGAAGAATGCAAGCAGGGCTGCATAAAGAACTGCGGACGCGACTGCGGCGGACGCGTACACTCCCCAACGCCGGGCTGGCGCGAGAACAGCAAACACAAACGCCCCGACGGCTAATCCAACGATGTCAGAACGAGAACTCGTCGCTAGTACTGAGAAGACCGACAGAATCGCAGTTGCGGCTGCTACCGCTTTAATTCTCCCTCGATACGCTTCAAAGATCATGAGAGAAAGCCAGGCGCTTATTGAAGCTGTTCCGCCGATTACTAC
This sequence comes from Formivibrio sp., assembly GCA_031291275.1. GTDB lineage: Bacteria > Pseudomonadota > Gammaproteobacteria > Burkholderiales > Chitinibacteraceae > Formivibrio. The sequence continues at coordinate 6,140 of JARLJJ010000528.1, read as the reverse complement.
TCGATAAGACGTCAAGAACCACCCGGTCTTGTCCGTAAACGGCGATTCGCCAACCTGGGCGTCTGCAGCGCGGGCTCCAAAATACCCTTCACCTGACAGGGGCACAATCCCGCTGATGTGCAACACGTGGAGGATCTCGTAAATGAGGATCCCTCCAATTACAATCACGCAGATCCTCCGCAGTTGCGCTGAATCCGGTCTACTGGCGATCAAAAGCACTGCGAGAAGTGCGTACTCCCAGAATTTGACTATCGTAAAGGCATAGAATTTCAAGGCGCTTGGGTCAATAAAAATGAAATTGAATATCCCGGAATATGTGGCCAAGACGGAAAAACCGAAAAGAGCTCCGATTCCGCCAGCCAACGCCCTACGCTCAATGAAATAGCCAAACGCATGCCTGCCGTGCGCCAGGAAATAGGCTAGCAAGCAAACGTCGATTGGAAAGATACCCGCGTCTGCACCTCTTCCTATGATGTACATAGGAAGGGGAATAAGGCCGCTTACAAGCAGGTACCCCGTGGCATCAGCACTGCGCTGTGCGCGCAGTATCTTGAAGACAAGATAAGCGGTGATGAAGAGTACTAGGTAGGTCAGCATCTTGCCTTGTATGAGTGGATAGTTTCGTTATAGACGTTTAGCAGTTTGGGGATGATGACGCCATTGTCGAACCGGTCACAAACTCTTTGCTGTGCGGCGTCCTTCATTCGTTGGCGTTCGTCGTCGCTCATCAAGAGTGCCGACCGGAGCGCGACGGCAAGTTCGGAGACATCTCCAGGCGGGACCAGGAATCCAGTGGTCTCGGTGAGCATCTCAGCCATTCCGGTTCTCAGTGAGCCGATCACAAGTCCGCCACAAGCCATCGCTTCAAGGCATGTATAGGGAAAAGAGTCTACGAAAGAAGGGAAACAGCAGGCCCTAGCGTCCCGGTAGAGGCCAGCTAGGCGCTCCCGCTGGCAAATGCCGAGATGCACAACCCAATCGGGCAGCTTGATGCCCAGCACAGCCCTTAGCCGAAGGAAGCGTTCGAACTGAGCAGCTGATTTCCCTGCCATGATCAACCGACCCCGCCACCCGGTCTGACGTAGGCGGGTGGCAGCTCGCAGAAGTACAAAGATACCCTTTTTAGTGACTAGACTTCCAACGAACAGGAGGTCGGTTGAGTCTAGTTCCTGTGGAGCCGTCTGGGAAAGCGTCCTCCACCGATTCGCATCGATGCTGTTATGCACAACCTGTACGCGATCAGCGCCGAACTGGGTCCGAACCGATAAAGCCTGGTGCTCAGAGACAACCGTAATAACGTCGGCAGCATTCACTTCCTGACGTTCCCAATTGAGTTTGAGGCGCTTGGTTGCGGATACATGATCTGTCCAAACTGCATTGGTACCGCCCGTGAGCCCGTGCATTCGCACAATAATCGGAAGCGATCGCTGTTTCGCAAGCCACATGATCGATTCGCCCCGAAACCCTGGAAACTCAATTACGTCGGGGTGCTGGTTTTCGGTAACGTTTGCAATACAGTCAGCAACACGTTTGCGGTAAGCGGTCCCCTGATTGAGCGGAGCGAAACAGTACCGAGCCACAACGTTTCGTTTCTCGGCGTCAACTTCGTCATCGGGTAGCCGAATGACGGTCATTCTCGGAATTGGCATTGATGACGTTAGCCGGCCATCATCTGAGGCTGCGATGATCGTCACATTGTGGCCAATATGTGCGAGTGCGCTGCCAGTTTCCCAGACGTAGGTCCCAATCCCCGATGAACGCGGCGAGGGTGGGCACTCTTTGGATACGAAAACGATGTTCATAATACAGACTCTGTTATTTCTATGACAGAGCACGGACGAGTGATCGCATGCTTGCTGTTCAACCGGGTCGCTCGCCAAACAACCGCTGCGCTCATTAGTAATTGGGCTAAGTTGCCGATCAACATTCCTACGGCAGTTCCCATCAGGCCGTAACGTCCTGTCAGCCAATAGCAGCTAACGACTGTGATCGAGACAACGCCTAGAAAGATCGGAACTTGGATACTATAGCGCCGCAGCGCCGTCATACCGTAACCCAAAAAGGACGCCACAAAAGAAAGAGCACTACCCACACACAACATGGTCAAGACTCCGGCCATACGCGAGTACTCGCTGGTATAAAGCAAAGCGAGAATACGGCCTCCCGCAAATACCGAAACCAGAATTCCGGCGACGCCGAGCGCCGCGGCAACCAGAAGCAGTTTCGCCATGAGTCGGCGGAAGGCGGAACGCGCTCCAGTAACGTGGTATTGCGCAAGCCGCACGCATGCTGGAGCGCCCAATGCATTGACGAGCATCGCTCCAATGAAGGTGAGATAGGCTGCCGCTGAAAACAAGCCAAGCTCATGGGTGTGCAGCAATCCCGCCACAACATAGCGTGGAACCTGAGCTTGAATAGCCAGCAGGAAAGCAACAACCCCTAACGGTGCAGCCTCGAAAAAGAGCGGCAACAACTGCCAATGATCGGAAGCCGGAGGAATAGTCTCATGTTTCGCACGCGAGGTGTTGGCTAATGGCAGAGACCGGCGGAGCAGTGTTCGCGCCACAGGGATGTCAAAGAGAATGAACACAGCGACCCAACCGATCGTCAGACCGGCCAGCGCGAGTGGGGCCGAATGGCTGGCACGGAAGAGAACCATGACTACAGCGAGAGCCAGAAAGCCTCGCAGTGAAAGGGAAACGCCTACGTAATCCATCCGTTCGGATTGCTGGAATAGGCCGTAAAGGGCATCGCTTCCTGAGTCGACGGCTTTTGCAAGCGCCCAGAATAGAATTATCAAAGCCGGTTGCCTGCTGCCTTCCCACATGAAGGTCACAATCAAGACCGCAACGATGATGCCGGCGACTGTCGTTAGCGTTCGTAATCTGATGTATTGTGCGAGGGTATATCTGCTATCAGTGTCCGTAGCTTGAATTGAGCGTAGTTGCATTCCTGCAATGACAAACAGAGGCGCTGTAAGCGCTAGTCCATAAACCACCTGCCCAACGAGCGAAGGGCTGCCAAGTTTTGCGAAAACAACTAAGGTGGCCCACTGGCAAAGTGCGAAGACAGCGTTGCCAGCGGCATTCCAAATAAAATTAGTCCGCAGCGTGCGCGTGCGAGTCGCCCTAAGGGACAGGAAGTCACGAAGGCGTTTGAATGGAGACATGCCGTATTTGAGTGTGGTAAAGAGTTGAAGCAAGTAGTTGATTCCATTCCTACAGAGAAGCTGGCCGGTGCGCGTGTTGCGCAGTACAATCTGGATCTTGCACATCGCGCTTAATACTTCGTTGCTACGCTTGAATTTCATCTGCCAATTATGGCTGTTGACAACCGTTGGCCGAGCCCAATGCACCTAGTACTGCGACCGCGTGACTTTGGGCATCCATTTCTTCATCGTCAGATTACAAAATCATGCGGTCACTGTACTAGAGCGGCGGTCTGGGGAGGAAAATTAAAGTCTTTTGTAGAGCCCTTCAGGAATTGGGAATGAGCGGTTATGTAGTACGGTTCCCAACAGCCGAACACCGGCGGCATCGAGAGACTCCTTCGCCTTGCGTGCGGTCAGACGACGGGTGCTATTGGCCTCAATGACGAGAATGGCAGCGTCGGCAACCAGGCTCAATAACTGGGCATCGCCACAAACGCTTGTGCCCGGAGCATCGATCAGCAGGTACTCAAACTCTTCGCGCAGTTGTGCGAAACGGGCTTTGAGCTCAACCGGCGGCAGGAGTACTCGGCTATTGTCGGCCAGAATGTTGGGTCCTGCCAACCAAAGATTGTTGCCGATTTTCACACACTGATCGCGCAGAAGGGCAGACTTTCCGGAGAAGAGGTTCGTGCCATCCACTCCCAATATGCCGGCTAGGTGTGGCGAACGCATGTTCGCGTCAACTAGGCAAACCTTTCGCGAACTGTTGGCCGCGAGAGTCCTTCCAGCCATAGCGCAGACAGAACTGCTGCCATTCTCACCATCCACCCCACAGAGGACAACCTGCCTCGGGGCACTTCCGTTGGCCGACAAGAAGATGCGCTGGACAAGGCGGAGCATCTCCTCTCCGCTTTCACTGCTAGCCAGCTCGGATTGGATGGACACAGCATCTGCGGGATAAATAGGGTCGGCTGCGGCCCGTTTGGTGTTATGTGTTGCGCCCGCTTCAATCTCAAGCTGTGTCATCAATTCGAAGTTACGGCTCATGGAAGTGTCCTTTCGCGGGCTTGAGGTGTCGTGTCTTTTGCGGCTGACGCTGGCGGCGGCCCCGGAAGCCGGAGCTTTTGCCCAATTTCAATATGGTCTGGATCGGTAAGCTTCGGATTGAGCGCCTGGATTTGATGCAGGCGATGTAGATCGTAGCCACCAAGGTATCGCGCAGAGATATCTTTAAGCTTTTGATGCGCTTCAACAGTGATTGCAAAGGGCTCCGTGCTTGCCGCCGGTTCAGTGGTGATGGTCTCGCTCGTGTCTGCTGCGGCCGGCACAGAGACTGACGCTGACGGGACCTTCTGATTCAAGGAACGGGCATCGTCGGTCTTGCGAGAATGAATGGTGCGTAACTCAGTGAGTCCGAGTACGCCCAGGACACACATGACCATCAGCATCGTAGCCGCTGTGGCCCAGCTCTTCAGGAGTTCCAGAACTGGGCGCTGCCGTTGCGGCTTGCGAGGTTGTTTGGGTGCAAGCTTTTCGGCCGTTGAGACGGATGCATTTGATTGCGGCATCAACTGAAGGTCGCTAATTACTTCGGCCACCATGCTGTCGTCGACCTGCTTGCTCTTTAGCGCGCAGCATAATGACAGCGCGTTAAAACACACGTTATTGATGGTCCGGGGAATGCCTTGGCTGGCTTCCGCGATCTGCCTAAAGGCATCCTTTGTAAATAGCGGCTGACCTTCATAACTCGCTTGCTTCAGCCGGTAGTCGACGTAGGCAACTGTGTCTTCAACCGAAAGTGGCTCAAGGCGGCAGATGGTTGAAATGCGCTGGCGAAGCTGTATCAAACATGGCTGCAGCAGCTTTTCGGATAGCTGCGGCTGGCCTGATAGGACTATGTGCATCAGCTTGCCCCGTGTCGTTTCAAAGTTGGTGAGCAAACGAACTCTTTCAAGCACAGCATCCGACAGATTCTGAGCCTCGTCGATCACCACCACGAACTTTCGTCCCGCCCGCGTTTCTTTGACTAGGGCGTCGCCTAGCTGTTCGTGCATCTCGGAACTGCTCTTCGCGGGAGTAATTCCAATTTCGCGCAAGATATGGCCGACAAATTCCCGCGGTTCGCAGTCAGCATCGATATCGAAAAGAAACACACTGCAAGCAGACTCTCGCACGTCCTCGAGGAAGCGGTACAGCAACGTCGTTTTTCCCATTCCTGGAGGCGCGATCATGGCAGTAAAACCACGGTTGCTCTGGAAACCGTACTTAATCGACGCCAGTGCCTCACGATGCGTGTGGCTTGGGAACAAGCACCGTGGATCGGGGGTAACACCGAATGGATCTTCGTGAAGACCGAAGTATTGCGACAACATTTCTCTACTCTCCGCCTTTTGGCAATGCAGCAAGTACCGGAGTGCCGAGGTAACCGGCCAACTCGTCTGGCGTGCGGAATGTCGGATCCATGAAATCGAGTACAAAGGCAGTGGAAAGACTAAAAGTTCCGGCCAGCAACAACGTAAGGAGAGCGACGCTCATCGGTGACCGTTTAGGAAGTGCAGGAACAACCGGCTGCTCAGCCAGTGCAACATTCAGGATGCCGCCCTGATCTAGGGCGTTACTGATGCGCGCTTCTTCCCGCTTGCTTTCATAGAGAAGATAATTATCCTGTTGCGTCTTGGCGGCTTGTTGAAGGTTCTGCTGAACGACCATGTTTTGATCGAGGCTCTGAGCCTTGGAGTGATACTTGGCTGCTGTAGCAGCAGCAGCTGCTGCACGCGCCTTCAGCCCGCTTAGATCGGCCTGAGCCTTCGTGAGCTCGGCCTGGACCCACTGGTAATCGGGGTTTCGGTCAGAGCTTTCGTCGCGAATTGGCTTGCTCTCTTCCGCGCTGATGGCGCTCTTTGCATCTGCAATCTGTTGGTCTACTTCCTGAACCAACCGATACGTCGGTTCGTATTTCGTTAGAAGCTCAGTTCTCTTTAACTCAAGG
>JARLJJ010000076.1 GCA_031291275.1 Formivibrio sp. | reverse complement strand
TGGGCGATTTCGGGGCCATGTTGTACTCAGAATTTGCAAGAAATCAGGGCAATTTTAATGATTTCTTGCAAATCCATGCCTCGATCCAAGTCATTTTCCCATTAAAAATCATTGCATTGAAAATTATTCAGGCCTGACTACATACAGAACGCCATCATTCAAAACCACGTACAGACATCAATGACGTTTGGCTTCGCCGAAGCCAATTCCGTGGATGGTCCCGCAACATATGGCGGATTCGATCAAGGTACTTTTCAATCAGAAAAAGAATACGATTGGTACAGGAAAATTGAAAAGTACATTATCGGAAAACCGAAGAAGAGGTCTGGCCTCTCTGCGAACCAAGCGGACGCCGAAATTGCAGCAGCTTCTTTCTCTGGCGTCGTACTCACCCTCGACAAGAAAAGCGGGCCAATTCCAGAGGCCAAAAAACAAGGAGGGAAAATAATTTACCTTTCGGATAATCTCTTAGCGGCCCAATCATTAGGGGAAATATGTCGCTCTTTCGAAAATAAATGAAAGCCTATAGCCTTATTTCAAGATAAAAACAATAGGGGACAGACCGCTATTTTCGATAGCTTTAGGAATAATATTGGTCGATATTGACTGATCGTCGGGTAAATTAACTGCCTCATCCTGTTATTGTAGCTACCCAGTAATTTCCAAGCCTCCAGAGCACATAATTGACCCTACTTATATAAGCTTTACTTGACTCATTCATCCGGCGTCGAATATGTCCATTCTCTTTGTACTTCTTGGGTTAGCAAGCATTCCAGTTCTTGTTTTTATCATATACATTCACTTAAATAAAAGGGGAAATGATTGGAATGAGATAAACCGATGCTATAAATGCGGAGAATCAATGGGTCAACCAACAATAATTTATCATTACAGAGCGGGCTTCCACTCTTATTGCACAAGATGCGCTGCTCATGAACGAAAATTACAGAGGTATTCCATTCTTATAACAGGGGCTGCATTTTCAATAACCATAGGAATGATTTCATTGACAATCCATGATACTGATAATGAAAAATTAATATTATTGGGAGCGATTGCTTCAATCATTGCTATTGCAACAATAATTGCAACCGTAAAAAACAAATAGCATATTGTGAAAAACAGGCTAAGACCATACTTCAAACATACCCACCTATCTGTCGCCAGTGGCACGATCCAGCCATTAACAATATTTCAGGAGAAAATATGACACTTGGACGAATATTCAAATATGCAATATTGGCAGGATTGGTTTTTGTTGTATACAAGGGCATGAAATATTACGCAGTGTATCGATTTGCAAATATTGCTACATATGAGTGTGGTGGATCGATGGATGATATAAATGAACTAAAAAAACGTAATCCATCTGACGAAGATTTAAGGCAATTTATGCATGATACATATTCATGCGTGCGTGACCATCAAAACTTGTTCGACAAGTATTTCTTCAAAATTCCAGAAAATTGGGTTAATCCGCAACCTGGCTCTGTGACTCGTAAGCAATTCGATGAAAAAATTTTCAATCAGTAGCTTTTAGATCCGCAAGGGCGATTAGCGCAGCGAATCGCCCGATGCCAAGCCGGCACGGGCGATTTCAATAGCGCGTGCTACTTCTTCGCGTAAGTGATCTTCTTTGTTCCGCCATCGCAACTGCCCACAACCTTGGCATCGCCGACACTGTCTTTGGCAACAATCTCAAGGGTATAGCCTTTTACACCCTTCGCATCGAGCTTAGTCACTATTTCAGACTTGAGCTCTTCGCAAGGTTTTGCCGCATAGGCTTGGCCGACGCAAACAAGAAGCGCAAAAAACAGAGCAGTATTTTTCATGTGCAATCTCGCAAGTAATGGGAACAAAGATAAAAAGAGGCAGCTGGCGAGTTAAAGAATGAAGGGGCTGATCCCACGCCAGAAAGGATCATGCAATAAATCATTCTAGGTGTCGAAAATCCGACTGCAAACTATTCCTTCATGCCTTGCCTGAGAATCATAGCGATTGATCCCTGGCTTATTGATCCAGTGACTGTTGCCTGACGTACACCACGCCAAATGCGCCAATCGAAACCACATGGTTATTTACCGTTGTATACGAGGCCACACCCAAGGGATGGTAGTTGGAGGTAAACGCCGTCATTGCGCCCAGACCAAGCATTCCGGCCAGCGGGCTTCGTTCCGCAATAACCTTCTTGATCTGCGCCCGATGCTGCTCGGGCGATGGATTGAGCAAGAAGGCGAGTGCAACAACAACCAAGGTAATGACAATGGTTGAGACTCGGGATTTAAACAAGGATATCTCTCCTGAAGTGCTTAACAAATAATGGGGAACAGCCCGTTCCGAAATGATAGCCATGAAGTGCCAAGAGGGCATTTCGGCCTTCGCCCAATCACGCAGCGCGTGCCCATTATCACCGTTGGCATCCATCCCGCCAAGAATGTGTTCACGTTCAAGAATCCGGCCGAAAATCGGCGTTTCTTTGCGTCCCAACTTTGTCCCAATCGCTGCGTATTGCTGCGCCCTCTCTGGCGGGCATCGCTCTGGATGCCTGGCTTATTTTTCGGTTGCCATATGCGCAGACAATACCCGGGCGAACGGGGCGGCATCCATATTGCCACCACTGAGGACAATCCCGATTTTGCGACCGATATTGCCGGCTTGTTCCTGGAGGGCAGCAGCCAGCGCGGCGGCGCCTGCACCTTCTGCCACATTGTGCGTATCGGAAAAAAGAATCCGGATGGCGCGGGCGATCTCGTCGTCGGTAACGCGAACCATGCGGCTGGCCCCCGACCAGATAATTTCCATGGCTTGCGGATCGGGCACCCGGCAGGCCAATCCATCGGCAATTTCAGTGCTCACCGGATGCGATATCAGGCTGTGATTCTCGAACGAGAGCGCATAAGCCGGCGCGTGGCTTGAAACCACGCCCACAATCTCGACCGGATGACTGAGCGCAGCTTTGGCCGCGATCATGGCGCACAGCCCCGATCCTTGCCCAACCGGGACGTACACCCGATCCAGTTGCGGCAAGGCCTTGAGGAATTCCAGACCATAACTGGCTACGCCGCGAACCAGCGTGGGATGAAAAGCCGGAATCGGATGCAAACCCTCTTTTTCAGCCAGTGCGCTGGCATATTCCCTGGCAGCCTGGAAGTCATCGCCATGTTCAACCAGCGTCACCCCCAAAGCGCGCATGGCCGCATTTTTATCCCGGCTATTGCCATGTGGCACAACGATCGTGGCGGGCAAGCCAAGCTGGCGCGCTGCATAGCCCACGGATTGGCCATGATTGCCCCGCGTAGCACTGATCACGCCGATGGGCCTTTGCTTGTCGCAAAGTTCACCCAGATATAACAAACCGCCACGCACTTTGAATGCGCCGGTCGGGGTGTGGTTTTCGTGCTTGATCCATATCTGCGCGTCCATGCGCTGCGAGAGCAAAGGCCAGTTGTATTGAGGCGTGGGGCTCAGCGTTCGGTAGATGCGGTCCGCGGCTTGTTCCAGTTCGGTCAGGGTGGGTAACTGCATGGTCATTTTCCAAAAGTGGGATTAACCCGGCTAGTATGTATGCATAAAAACATGGATTGTGTGCATGACAATGTGGATTCCTGATCTTTCCCACACATCGGGCCCGACCTACCGGGCATTGGTGGACGCCTTGGCAACGGCTATTTACCGGGGAGAACTGCGCCCGGGCGCGCAATTGCCGACGCATCGCCTCATGGCGGATTTATTGGGCGTGAACGTCAGCACCGTCACTCGTGCCTATCGTGAAGCCGCGCGCCGCCATTTGATCGGCGGGGAAACCGGACGGGGAACCTACGTACTGGGCCATGCCGACAGTGTGAATCTGTTCGCCTTGCCGGACCGGGACAACCGGCGATTGATCGATCTATCCGTGAATACACCGGCGTATTCGCACCAGGACCATGATTTGGAGCAGAGCCTGGCAGACCTGCAAACCCGCTCGGAAACCGGGCGTTTATTGCAATATCAGTCTGAAGGCGATTGGCTGGTTTACCGCGCTGCGGCGGCGCAATGGCTGTCCATGCGTGGCTTAAATCCCGATCCGTCGCAGATAGTGCTCTGTTGCGGTGCCCAGCATGCCGTGGCTTCTGCATTGGCCAGCGAGTGCAGCCGTGGGGATAACGTTCTGGTGGAAAGCTATACCTATCCCGGTATGCATGCGCTGGCTCGACAACAAGGGTTGCATTTACATACCTTGCCAATGGATCGAGCGGGCGTATTGCCTGACGCGCTGGATGCTGCATTCCACAGCGGATTGGCTAAAGTGGCGGTGCTGATGCCAACCCTGCAGAACCCGACGACGATTTCGATGCCTCTGGCGCGACGCAAAGCGATTGCCGACGTATTACGCAAACGCAAGGGCCTGGTCATTGAAGAGGATGTTTACGGTTATCTGCCTTGCGATTTCTTGCCTCCCTTGGCCGCACTGGCACCGGAACAGGTGCGTTACGTGACCAGCCTGTCCAAAAGCGTGGCACCCGGATTAAGAATCGGTTTCTTGTACGATGCAACCGCTCGGCAACAAGACTTGATCGACCAGTTTCATACCACCAGCTGGCTGGTCAACCCGCTCATGGCGCGTATTGCTTCGGAATGGATTCACAGCGGCATCGCCGAACGCAGGCTGGCATGGCAGCGCAAAGCATTGCAGCGCCGGAATCTCACATTGGCGCAGACCTTGCCGACTTGTTCATTGAATCAACCACCGGAAAGTCCGCATGCCTGGATTGAACTTCCATCCGGGCAAGACGCCAATGTGTTTTGTGACAAAGCCCGTCGAGAAGGACTGGTACTGACGCCAGCATCGGTCTTTGCAACAAATCGCCAACTAGGCAACCAGTATGTGCGGCTCTGTCTGGGCGCAGCAAGCAGTACCGGCGAACTGAAAACTGCGCTGAAAACACTGTGCAGTCTACTAAAGCAATAACCCGATTCAGCCAACACTTGGTAATGCTTTCCCAATAATTTCAAACGTAAATTAAAAATTGACAACAAATAAACGTGTATAGAAAATATTGCGCCTATTTGCACTACATTCCTCCCCATTACCAACATGAGTTATTTTGATGCCCAAATATCTGATTATCGCGTTCGCCTTGTTTCTGAGTGCCTGTGGTTCGGTGCAAATCAAGGAAGCCACCTCCATTCAACCTCCGGCTGGGGTTTCCAGTCATAAACTTGAAACTGCCATTTGTGACGGCATTGGCAAAACAAGAGGCTGGGTCATCGAAACGAAAAAACCGGGCGCAGTGGTAGCCGGGCTGCATAGCCAGCAGCATTATTTGCAAGTCACCTACGAATACACGTCATCCAAGGTAAGCTCGAAGATCACCGCAAGCGAAAACTTGAATCAAGAGGGCGACAAGATCCATAAACGCGCCATTGGCTGGCAACAACGGCTGGACACCTCGGTATACCGCGAAATCAGCATGTTGAAATAATCTGATCACCCAATAAAAAGCGCCAAGTGATAATGTCGTTCACTTAATCACTCGTCGTCATTCCGGCGAAGGCCGGAATCCAGCATCTACCGAGGCATCTGGACCCGGCCTTCGCCGGGATGACATCGATTGGGAGGCTTTTGCTTAAGTAAAAGGCATTAGCTCCAAGAGGCGCTTTTACATTGGGCGGAGAAAAGACTTCGTTTTTATACATTCAGATCCTCGCCCTTTCCCCTTGCTCCCTGTTCAAGTCATTACTTCAGCGCCAGGCGAGGTTTTGAATATAGGTCTGTGCCAATCCAGTATTTCGGCTTTCGCCGGAATAACGGCAACGGCAAAATTCACCTGACTGAATCAAGCGGGCCGCGCGGCAATCTTCCTGGAGTGGTTTAGCATAGAGGCGCTTATCGTGCGCATCGTTGGCGTACAGACAGACCTAATCATGAGGAAGATACATGTCCGGCAGCCATCCCGAGACAAGCCACAACATCGCCGATAGCGCATGGGACTATCCCACTCCGTTCACAACCGCGATAACGCCATGCGCCAGCGAAATTGACGGGCTTAATCACACGAACAATGCCGTTTATGTGCAGTGGTGCGAAGCGCTCGCCTGGGCGCATTCAAAAACAATTGGTCTCGACATCACCGATTATCAGCATCTGGATCGGGCCATGGTGATTCGGCACAGCGAGTATGACTATCTGCTGCCAAGCTACTTGGGCGACAGCCTGATTCTTGGCACCTGGTTGACAGCAAGTGATGGAAAACTCACGCTTGAGCGCCGATTTCAACTTGTCCGCGCATCAGATCAAGTAACCATCCTGCGAGGACAGTGGGCACTGGTGTGCGTCGAGATAAGCAGTGGCCGCCCCCGCCGCATGCCACCCGAGTTTCGCCAGGCCTATCTGGATAGTATTGTGTTCTCAGCGTGAAGATTATTTCGAGTCCACCCAGTCGGCAGTAAAATAACCTACCCATCCCAAAGGAAACCAACATGACTCTCTCAATGTACGATTCTTCGATCCCTGCCTTGAAGCACATGCTGAAAAGCCTTTCCACGCTTCTTGGAAAAGCGGCAGCGCATGCCGCCAGCAAGAAAATTGATCCCGTTGTTTTTACCGCCGCGCGGCTTTATCCGGACATGTTTCCCTTGTCCCGGCAAGTTCAGATTGCGACAGACCAGGCCAAAGGATGTGCCGCACGCCTAGCCGGTATTGATATCCCTGCATTCGAAGATACCGAAACAACCTTCGAAGAATTACAGGCGCGTATTGCTAAAACCATCGCCTTCCTTGATGGCATTGGCGCAAACCAAATTAATGGCAGTGAAGAGCGCGACATCGTATTGCAACTCCGTGAGACCACGAAGCAATTCAAGGGCAAAGACTACCTGCACCACTGGGTATTGCCCAATTTCTATTTCCATGTAACCACGGCCTACGACATCCTGCGCCACAATGGTGTTGAGATCGGCAAAAAGGATTTCCTGGGTGGCTGATGTAGCCGTTGCGCAGGCAATGCCCGCGCCCATCACGCATGGCCCCGTCGAGCAATCATGGCGATAGTGAACACGTCCAAGGCGCTCAGCGTATCTGGCCTGCGCAAAAGCTACGAAGGCAACGAGGTGCTTGGCGGAATCGACTTTTCTGTTCCGCCCGGCACCTGCTTCGGCCTGCTGGGGCCTAACGGTGCCGGAAAAACCACTACCTTGCGCTGCTGCCTCGGGCTGACAACACCGGATGCCGGGACAATCCATCTCGGCGGGTATGCTGTTCCTGTGGATGCCGAAATCGCACGCGAGCGCGTCGGCGTCGTACCGCAATTCGACAACCTGGACCCAGACTTCACCGTCAGCGAGAACCTGATGGTCTGGGCCAAATACTTCGCCATCAAAAATGACGATATCCGTGCCCGCATTCCCGCCCTGCTCGATTTCGCCGGCCTGAAAGGAAAGGAACAGGCCAGTATCCAGTCCCTTTCCGGGGGCATGAAGCGACGCCTGACCCTGGCTCGCGCCCTGGTGAACAACCCCGACATCGTGTTTCTCGACGAACCCACAACCGGCCTGGACCCACAGGCGCGCCACCTGATCTGGGACCGGCTGAAACACCTGACCGCCCATGGCAAGACACTGATCCTGACGACCCATTTCATGGATGAAGCCGAGCGACTGTGCGACCGGCTCATCATTCTTGACCATGGACAACTGATCACCGAGGGCCACCCGCGTGAATTGATTGCCACGCACATTGAACCGCAAGTCGTGGAAGTATTCGGCGAAAACGCTGCCGATTGGGCGCGCAGCCGCAATACATTGGGAGAACGACTGGAAGTCGCTGGCGAAACCGCCTTTTTCTACTGCCACGATGCCGCGCCGCTGCTTCAAGCGTTAGCCGCAGAACCTGCGCTGCGCTACCAGCATCGTGCTGCCAGCCTGGAAGACGTGTTTATCAAACTGACCGGCCGCGAGCTAAGGGATTAGTCATGGGTAAAAAAGCACTCGTCTCCCGCTACGACTTTCCTCGGCTAGATTTGCGCTGGCTGCCGGTTTGGCAGCGCAATTTTCTGGTCTGGCGCAAACTGGCCATTCCCTCCGTGCTCGGCAACTTGGCCGATCCACTGATTTACATGCTTGGTCTGGGATATGGTCTGGGCGGCCTCTTGCCCAAGGTCAGCGGTGTCAGTTATCTCGGCTTCCTGGCCGCCGGCACGGTCGTCGCCAGCACCATGAATGCAGCCACCTTTGAAACGCTCTATTCCGCTTTTTCGCGCATGCATGTGCAGAAAACCTGGGATGCCATTCTTAATACGCCGCTGTCGCTCGATCATGTTCTGACCGGAGAACTGATCTGGGCCGCCAGCAAGAGCATGCTCTCAGGATTCGCCATTCTGGTCATCATCACCTTGCTGGGTCTGACCCACTCGCTGCTAGTGCTGTGGGTGATACCCGTCATCTTCCTGACCGGCATCACCTTTTCCGCCCTCGGATTGATTGTCTGCGCCCTGGCGCCATCCTACGATTTCTTCATGTACTACTTCACGCTTTTCATCACACCCATGATGCTGGTTTCCGGCGTATTTTTTCCCGCTGACCAACTACCGACAGTCGTGCATACCATTGCAAGCTGGTTACCGCTTTCCCACGCAGTCCAACTCGCCCGCCCGCTGGTTTTTGGCGAAATACCGCAAAATGCCGCCGGACATATCATCGTATTGCTGGCAGTGGCGACTATCGCGTTTTATATCGCCACAGTACTGACGCGGCGGCGATTGCTCAAATAAACCTCGATTTACTCGCCGCACAGATGGCACTTGGTGACAATGACTGCGCTGAAGGCCGGGCTCCCAGAGCCGCGCCATTGGCACGAATAGACTACCCGCACCTGGCACACCGAAGCAGTTCACCTTGCATCTGCAAATATCTCGCACTTGATAATCTTAATTACGCTGTAATTATTGCGCAAACAAATGCTGCACCGCACAAATTAACATCGACGCGCACATAAAAACAGGATATGCTGCAATGCAACATGCAAGAACTACCAAGTAGCCTGTGTGCGCGTACTAACGAATCATGGCAAAACCGTGCATGCTTCTTCGTTGTACTCCGACACAGGCACTCCAGCGATAGCAACGCTCCTCAAAGGAGTATCAACATGGAACAAATCAAGAATGTTCTCGCCGCTATCCAACGCGGTGCAGCAGTCCATCCGGCTGAACTAGCCCAAGCACAGGCAGAATTAGCCCACATTGAACAGTTGCTCCACTTGGTGGGCCAGAAATCGATTTCGCAGCAAGGGGCAGCCGAAACTAACGACTTTCTGCAGTATCTATCTGCCAGATAAATCAGACCCACGCCGTCTTGCCTTTTAGCCAGATGGCGCTAGCCTGGACTTAGCGCGCCAAACCGTGAAAATAATGGTGAGTGTGTACATCAACATGCCAAACCTCACCGATATTTATCAAACTATTCCAGGTGACATCGGGTCAAAACCCAAAATACTCAAGGAACAGCATCATGAAACGCTCGTTCAAAACTTGGATTATTCTCGCCACGGTAGTCACTTTTATACTATTTACAGGACAGGCATTTGCCAAGGATACGACCATCAAGGTCTCGCTTTGGGACAAGGGTCCCATGTCTATGAACATGCTTGGCAATGGTCCGCAAATGGGCATGATGATGGGAAACACCAGGGGCAACATGCCCATGGCACCCATGGGCATCACCGTATCTACTCATAAGGTAAAAGCGGGTAAGGTCACATTTTCTGTGACAAACATATCAACAGCGCTGGTGCATGAAATGATCGTTGCACCCGTTAAAGATGAAAAGGCTGCCTTACCTTATGACAAGGCGACCCTCAAAGTCGATGAAGAAGCAGCCGGCCATCTTGGCGAAGTTTCGGAATTGGCACCCGGGAAAAGTGGCACGCTCGCAATCGATTTGAAGCCGGGGAAATATATTCTTTACTGCAACATTCCCGGCCATTATGTACTGGGCATGTGGACGCTGATCACTGTCAACTAGTTATCAAACAGATGTTTAGGTGCAGCCCGCCGGGATGGTTGGTATTGAGCAAACCAGCGGTATACTCACCCCTTGCACCTTACCTCTGCATTACTACCATGCTTAACATATTCATTTAAAAACATGCGCCTCTTATGTTTTAACCAATGCACATTCAGAGAGAATCATCATGAATGAATGGGTACTCGTTTTGATGTTTCATTTGCTTGGCGCGCAAGATGAAATTCAAACGTTTTCTCCGCAAATAATCAGCGGTTTTACCACCCGGCAAAATTGCGAGAATGCGGCGTTAACCATATCGAAACGACTAACCATATTGACTGAACGATCCCGTGAGCAACAAGAAACACCGGGTACGGTTAAAGACAGCGTGCCAGGCATTAAATATGAATGCATTAAAATAAGAAAATAGCCAAGTCATCTTAGCTAGCTTGCCACAATCGCTATGCAATAATGCGCCGTATAGTGTGGGAACCTTGACTAGAAAACACACAAACGATGCGATTCGACACATGAAACCGCCCAGCAAACATCTTCGAAAACAACTATCGGAACTGCTTCTTTTCGAGCTTGAAGGTGATGCGCCAACGGATGAACTTGGCGATCAGAGCGGAAGGCCACGCTGCCTACGCCGGCCAGCTCAATTGGTCCGCCCGGGACTCATGGAGACATGTCTGCTGAGGGCAAAAAATGCACTGCTTTGTCGCTGGCAGGCCTTGCGGCCATTAGTTCATGCACAGCATGACCTGCGTGCTTTCAGCACAGGCATTGCCCGCTGGCTCGTTGCGGTCCACGACATAGATTCGCAAGATAAAAGCAGTGTACAACTCGCGGAAAATGCACTGATCAGGCTGGTCATGCTGCAGGAAGATGGACCCTTGTTGTATTGCACCAACTTTACCCGCCTGTATTCTGGCTATTTGACCAAGCAATGGGCCGCCATCAGTCGTGAAGCACAGCACCAGATCCACGAGCACGCTCACTGGTTACTCACCGGGTCAAATGATGGTCTGGTTCGCCCATTGCTGCCGCGAATAGAATTCCGGCGCGTCGGCTTTGGTTGCTACGAGGATTATTTTCGTTGTATGCCCAGAGAGGAGTACCAGCAATTTTTGCGCGGGTGTCAGATTCTTGCCGAACAAGGATCAGAGGCACTAGGTATCCTGTTACGGCTTCAATTCGGGCAGGATGCACGTGAACTACCCATCGACAATGGATTCGAAGCAGGCCTGCCGATCACAGACAAGTCAAGAAATAGCACAGCAACGATCGAAAACCTGTAACGTTTTCGCCATTGAAATAGCGCATTGGGGGTGATGGAACAGAGTTTGCGCGGAAACAACAGACACCTTACCTACTTTCGGCAAAGCGTATGGGGAAGAGATAGAACGTTTTTATTTTCCCGTATTGAGCAGGCTAACTACCCCTACCCGACCGCTCACACTTCAGAGTGTGGGCGGTTTTATAGCAACTGCAGAAAAATCAGAATGCAGCGGGACGAACAACTTCAGACATACGTGAGAACGAACGCTCTACGACGCGAGCCATTGCTGCAACACGACGAGCAGCCTTGCCTACGACGGCGCCACGGCCATTCATGCTGGCTTCATTGTAAATGCCGGTAAAGCTAGAAACATCAGCAAAAGTCATCGCAGATGAATTCAGAAATGGGGTGTTCATGGTCTTAACTCCTTGTTAAAGCAAGGAGTTAATCTCCTCGCTCTGCTTCAATGGATCGATGTCTTGATCCGTTGAGTGAATCATAGGCCCAAAAACCGCACAAATCTAGTCAACTACACTGTTATTTTTTCACAAACTACACAAAACACCTTAAGTCGTTACATAAATATAACTTTATATTAATATTTAGTAAACATATCAATAACTTAACTTTATTACGTGAAGTCACTTATGTAGTCCATGAAAAACAAACTCCAGTAACTTCACACCTAATTGCCTCGCAGAACACATCATCAGGCAAGGTTACTGAAAAACCTCGCAGGCAATCTACTATATTAATAACATCTACATACCCATCGTTGGATGGCAATGAAACATGCCTCCGATAAACCCCTGCGGACCTCATTAATCCTTCTGCTTATTGTCGCCATGGTAGTCACCCTCGGCACAGCAGGCAGCATCATCTTGTCCATTCGTCTACCTCAGATTGCCAATGCCAACATAAACGCGGCGGGCTATCAGGCAAAGGAACTGGCTACTCGCGTCGATGTACTTCTGGATGGGTTAGAAGCGCGTGTCCACATGATCAGCCGCATTGTCCCTGGCACCAACCAGCTGGTACTCGCCACAGTCATGGACAACTTCGTCGATTCGAACGATGCACTGGCAGTGCTTTATATTATTAGCCCCGATGGTAACGTCATCGCCACCGGCGTACCGCCGGATAAACAACTCCGGAGAGTCAATATTTTTGATGTTGAATTCTCTTCCTCGCCGCTTTATCAAACCGCACTGCTGACCGGGAAACCCGCCTGGAGCGATAACTACACCTCGGCGCTCACTGGAAACAGCACCATTGCATTGGCCGTACCCTTCGGGCAACAGGTCGTCATCGCCGAAATTCCAACGGCTTATATTTTGAAAGCAACCCAGCTTTCTGCCGGTGATCCCAATCTTTCCACCTGGGTGCTTAACAAGCGTGGCGACGTCCTGGTGGACACCGAAGGACGATCGGCAACCGAGCGTGCCGCGCTGCAAAATCTGCCATTGATAAAAACAGCCATCAACAATGGCCCTCTTCCGGATACATTCTCCTATCAGGGCAAGCACTACCATCCAGCCAAAGCCAGTTCTTCCAGAATGGGCTGGGTATTCCTGACCAAGATGCCCGCAGGTCTCGACAACCAGGCAATTCGCGCAACACTGATCGATCTGGGTGCGCTGCTTGCAGCCTCGATCATCGTTGCTTTGTTGCTTGCGCCCTGGTGGGCCGGACGCATGGCTCGTCCGGTTCGAGAACTGATTGAACAGGCACACGATGTGGCAGAAGGCCACGATCTGGGTCACTGGCCACGCGGGGGTATCACAGAGTTCAACCAGCTCTCGTCGGATCTGGAACTGATGGCAGAAACACTGAAGGAGCGCGAACTTAAATTCCTCGCCATATTCAACGATACACCCATTGCTATTACCGTCTGCGACCCGCAAAACAACTATGCCATTGTCGAAGTGAACGATGCATGGATTCAGCAATTCGGACATGCTCGGGAAACAATAAAAGGCAAGAATGGTCAGGAAATTGGCTTATGGTTGCCAGGAGAAGAAGCTGCCATTTTTACAGAGAATCGGGGCTTGGCGACACCCCGCTATGAAGCACACCTGCATCACAAGAATGGACAAGAGCTACTCTGCCTGATCAATTCACGCCAAGTATTCTCAACCGAACATCCTTTGATGATTACAGTCATGGAAGACGTCACATCGCTTCGACGCATCGAACGCGAGCTACGTGAATTGACTGTCGAATTGGAAGCGCGCGTCGCGCAACGGACACAAGCATTGGCACAAACCAATGAAGAACTGAATCAAACGCTCAATCATCTGCGCCAGGCTCAGGCCGATCTCGTACAAGCCGAAAAGCTGGCCGCCCTGGGAAGACTGGTTGCCGGAGTGGCGCATGAACTTAACACACCGATCGGCAATGGGTTGATGGCCGCCTCCATTCTGAACGATCAAACCAGAACAATCGAGCAACGAATCAAACGAGGATTACATCGTTCCGAGCTGGAAGCATTTGTGCGCGATATCGCCTTGGCTGCCGACATCTCCAAACGCAACCTGGAGCGCGCAGCTGAACTTGTCACCAGCTTTAAACAGGTCGCCGTAGACCAAACCAGCTACCAGCGGCGCGAATTTAATCTCAAGGCGGTCATTGATGAACTGCTGCTCACCTTAAGTCCCGCTTTTAAACATACGCCCTACCGGGTAGAAACAGCAGTACCTGAGAATATTGAAATCGACAGTTTTCCTGGTCCACTTGGGCAAGTATTGACCAATCTGATTTCCAATTCTTTATTACATGGCTTTGAAAATCTCGTTCAAGGCACAGTGCAAATCAAGGCGGAACAGCCAGAACCGGAATGGATCGAGATTACCGTTACCGATGATGGAAAAGGGATTGCTGCGGAACTGGAAAGCAAGATATTTACCCCTTTCTTCACCACCAAGCGGGGGCGGGGCGGAACGGGCTTAGGGCTGCATATCGCTCACAACCTGACTACAAACATTCTGGGGGGAACCATCAATTTGAACAGGGCAATAGCACAAAAAGGTACTTCTTTTACCCTGCGAATTCCGCAGAGAGCGCCTGAACTTGCCAAACCGGACAGCGGTGAACCTTGATCAGGCAATAAAGTGGGCTGCCGGCATACCGCAATTGAGCACCGCCTGACGAACAGCCTCCACCGCTGCCAAGCGCGGGAAATTGCGTCGCCAGGCGAGGATGACACGACGCGTGGGGGCTGGCGCCACAAATGGGCGAATCACCAGCATTTGCTCATCCGCTTGCGTCACCGACGTAGCCGGTAGCACAGTGACCCCGATCCCGCCCATGACCATATGACGAATCGTGGTAAGCGATGAGCCCTGCAGGGTGCGTTGCAAACTGCCCGGCGGCAAGCTTTCACGGTTAAGGTCCGGGCAGCTTTGCAATACCTGGTCACGGAAGCAATTGCCTGGCGACAACAACAGCACGTTTTCATCAGAAAGCTGTGCCACATCAATCTCTTTCTGCTCGCTCCACGCATGGCCTATTGGCGTGGCGACCACAAAATCTTCGTCATACAAGGCCTGGGTGGTAATACCCGACTCAGTAAATGGTTCAGCGAGTATGGCCACGTCAATTTCGCCCTGCTTGAGCATTTCTGCCAGTCGGGCCGTGTAGTTTTCTTCCAGCAATACTTGCATTTGCGGTGCGAGCGATCGCAATGCTGGAATCAGCCAAGGCAACAGATAGGGATTGATTGTATAAATCGCGCCCAAGCGCATCGTTCCTGCCAACGGGTCTTTGCCCTGCTGGGCCAGTTGTTTCACCACCTGGGCTTCTTCCAGCACACGTTGCGCCTGAGAAACGATCTGTTCCCCGGTTGGCGTCAACGTCACATCGCCTGCTGCACGCTCAAATATCGCCACGCCAAGCTCATCTTCCAGTTTTTTCACCGCCACCGAAAGCGTGGGCTGCGAGACAAAGCAACTCGTCGCAGCCCGGCCGAAATGACGCTCCCGTGCAACGGCAACGATGTAACGCAACTCGGTCAAGGTCATTTTTTCAACTCCCAGTGCCGGATCAGCCAGGTTCCTGCGATCAAGAAAGTGAAACCGCCTAATGCCAGGACGGGCAAGGAAAGGCCAAACAGACTCCAGTCAATCACCGCACACTCGCCATGGCCGGAAAGCACATCGCGAAACACTTGTAACCAAGGCTGCGTCTGCAATAAATAATCCAATCCAGGTCCGCACGAAGCCAATTGAGTTGGATCCAGAAAATATTGAATCTGGACATGCCGCGCGGCGACACCCACACCAGCGCCGGCCGAAAGGGTAATCAGCGAGGGCCAGAACCAGCTGATGCGTTGCAACGGAAACAGCGCAGCCAGCAACGCCAAAATGCCCGTCACGATAAAACCCACGCGCTGAAAAATGCACAACGGACAAGGACTGAGAAACTCCGTGTTTTGCAGATACAACGCAAAGCCGATAGTGGCCGCGCAGAACAGGGAAAGGATGAAATGACCTAGGCGCCAACGCAGCATTGGGAATAGTTCCGGTTTCAGTCGATAGATGAAAGCTATTCTAGACCAGTTCATGCTCCTTGAGTTCGCCCTCGCGACCTCATCCGCCATTCACAAGGCACATACTCCACCTCCTCTCGCGCGTTTCTTACTTGGTGCAATAGGCTTGTCCCATTTCTTTCGGTATAATGCGTCTTTGCCGTCATAGGATCGTGACATGCGAGTCATACAGAAAGCCCTCACCTTCGACGACGTGCTGCTGGTTCCGGCGCACTCCAATATTCTGCCGCGCGATGTAAACCTCTCCACCCAGCTCACTCGTAGTATTCGCCTCAACCTGCCGTTGCTCTCTTCAGCCATGGATACCGTCACCGAAGCACGACTGGCGATTGCTATCGCACAGGAAGGCGGCATCGGCATCGTGCACAAGAACATGACTGCCAAGGCACAGGCACTTGAAATCTCCAAGGTCAAACGCTACGAGTCAGGTATCGTCAAAGATCCGATTACTATCGCTCCGCACATGCTGGTGGGGGATGTATTGCAACTGACCCGTCAACACAAGATTTCCGGCTTGCCGGTAGTGGATAACGGTTTGGTGGTTGGCATTGTGACCAACCGTGACTTGCGTTTTGAATCGCGCCTGGATCTGCCAGTTTCCGCCATCATGACGCCGAAGGAACGCCTCGTCGTGGTCAAGGAAGGCGATTCGATCGCTGAAGCCCGCCGCCTGATGCATGAACACCGTCTGGAACGCGTACTGGTCGTAGACGATGCCTTCCGCCTGAAGGGCCTGATCACCGTCAAGGACATTATCAAAACTTCCGAGCACCCCTATGCCGCCAAGGATGAACAAGGCCGCTTGATTGTGGGTGCAGCTGTTGGTACGGGCGAAGGTACGGAAGAGCGCGTAGCGCTGCTGGCCGAAGCCGGTGTGGATGTGATCGTAGTCGATACTGCCCACGGCCACAGCCAAGGCGTATTGGACCGGGTACGTTGGGTCAAGACCCACTTCCCGCAGGTACAAGTCATCGGCGGGAATATTGCCACTGCTGCCGCTGCACGTGCGTTGGTTGATCACGGTGCCGATGCAGTCAAGGTAGGTATCGGCCCTGGCTCGATCTGCACCACCCGTATCGTCGCTGGCGTGGGTGTACCGCAAATTTCCGCCGTCGCCAACGTGGCCGCAGCACTTGCCGGTACTGGCGTCGGGCTGATTGCCGATGGGGGCATCCGCTTCTCGGGCGATATCGCCAAGGCGTTGGCCGCAGGTGCCGATTGCGTGATGCTGGGCGGCCTGTTTGCCGGCACCGAAGAAGCGCCGGGCGAAGTCGAGCTTTATCAGGGACGTTCGTACAAGAGCTATCGTGGCATGGGCAGCTTGGGCGCAATGCAGCAGGGTTCTTCCGACCGTTACTTCCAGGACAACGTAAGCAACGCCGAAAAGCTGGTTCCGGAAGGCATCGAAGGTCGCGTGCCTTATAAGGGCCCGCTTTCTGCCATCGTGCACCAGTTGGTTGGCGGTATCCGTTCTTCCATGGGCTACCTTGGCTGCAAGAGCATCGAAGAGATGCACGAAAAAGCTGAGTTCGTTCAAATCACCTCGGCCGGCATCCGTGAATCGCATGTCCATGATGTGCAGATCACCAAGGAAGCACCGAACTATCAGGTAGAAAACTGATTTTTCGTAACCGTTACAACGACAAGCCCCGCTAATGCGGGGCTTGTCGTTTCAACCGAGAAAAGGGAAATCCACTTCGGGCCGACGTCCATCAATCAAATCAGCCAATGCCCGGCCCGAGCCGCAAGCCTCGGTCCAGCCCAGCGTTCCATGCCCTGTATTCAGCCACAACTTGGAAAATTGTTTCACGGGTCCAATACAAGGCAAGTTGCTGGGCGTGGAAGGACGCAGACCCGTCCAGAATTCAGCCGAAGCAAAATCGCCGGCCTGAGGAAAAATCTCGCGCGTTCGCGCAATCAACGCCTGGCAACGAACCGGGTTCAAATCCAGGTTGTACCCATTCATTTCGGCTGTGCCGGCCACCCGCAAACGATCACCCAGGCGGGAAAAGACAATCTTATAACCATCATCAGTCAAAGCCACAGAGGGGGCATCGTCCTCGGCATGTACTGGAATAGTGGCCGAATACCCCTTGGCCGGGTAAACATCCAGAGCAAAACCCAGCTTCCTCAGCAGCAGCGAGCTATAGCTGCCCATGCAGACGACATAGGCATCTGCCTTGATGATTTCCGACCGACAAACCGCATCATCTTGCCATTGCAAAACCACGCCACCGATTGCCCCATCGCTCACCAACAATCGCTCTACTTGCGTTTCGTAGCGAAACGCCACGCCAGCCTCGGCACACTTTTCGGCCAGCGCTTGAGTGAATTTCATCGCATCGCCCGATTCATCGCTCGGCGTGTAGGTTCCACCCACAATGGCACGCAGGGAATGACGCAGTGCCGGCTCAATGCACACGCACTCTTCCGTATTTTTGACCATCCGTTCCAGACCGCTCTCCCGCATCACTGCCGCAGCCGAAACTGCCGAGGCAAACTCGGCCTCGTCGGTGTAGTAATGCAGAATGCCACGAGCCAGTTCGTCATAGTGTATGCCTGTCACCGCACGCAATTGCTGCAATTGCCCACGACTATAGAGCCCAAGGCGCACCAAATTCTGTAAATTCCGACGCGCCCGGCTCGGCGTACACTCACGCAGAAAGCGCAAACCCCAGCGCCACTGCGCCCAATCCAGCTTGAGCCGGAACAATAGCGGGGCATCTTCTTCGCCCAGCCATTGCAACATTTTCCACGGTGCAGTCGGACTGGCCCAAGGCTCTGCATGGCAAACAGAAATCTGGCCGCCATTGGCAAAGCTGGTTTCCATTCCTGCTTGGGGCTGCCGCTCAACCACTGTCACCCGATGCCCGGCCTGAGCCAAATTCCAGGCAGTGGCCACACCCACCACCCCAGCCCCAAGAACAATGCAGTGCATGCTTTTAGCCTCCTAGAATGTTCGAACCGCATTATGCCGCAATGCACACCCAACAAATCACCACTACCCAACAGCCAATGCGTAAAATCAATTCAACAAGAATGTGTCTGCGGAAAAAATACCGGCTAGACTTGTAACCACTCCCACTAGCGATACCCCTTACTGCCCCTATGAAGCTTTCGCTACGTACCGCCATCGTACTTGCCATCTTGCTGGGCCTGTTGCTGCCCGCCTCGATCAGCAGTTATATCAATACGACAAATGAATTCCATCGCATTGATGCCGAACAGAATCTCGCCCACCAGCGTTATGCCGACTTACTGGTGCTCGGTATGCAAGAACCCTTGTGGAATCTGGCCCCGGAAGCGGGAAAACCATTACTGGAATCATTGATGAGCGACGAGCGTGTCGTCCGGATTACCGTCAACGACGCTGCATTAGGTGTCTTTCTGAGCGCAAATCACCCGGAGCGCCGCATTGGTCACGTGCGCTCCATGACTCGCGTCATCAACAAACAGGGCAACGCGATTGGGACAGTCACGCTGGAAATGGACGATGGCCTCGCTGCGCAACATGTTGCAGAGGTACAACAACAATATATCCTTTCCGTCGTGTTGCAGGGCGGTATCAGCCTGGCACTCATCATGTTCTTGCTGCATACCCGCATCTTGCGCCCACTGCGGAGATTGACTGAACAATCGCAGCAACTGGCTCGCAATAAGTTGCAAAATCCCTTTGTCTGGCATCGCAACGATGAAATCGGCTTACTGGGACAAAACCTGGAAGCAACCCGTAATTCCTTACAGACATTGCTGAGCACGCTGGAACAAAAAAACGTTCAACTGGAAACAGATCTACGGAGTCGACGCCAAATCGAGTTGGCGCTACGGGCCAGCAAGGATCGTTACCGACGATTGGTCGAAACAACACATGTTATTCCCTGGGATGCCAATCCGACCGAATGGCGCTTCACTTATGTCGGCCCGCAAGCGGAACAACTGCTCGGTTACCCGCTCACGGGCTGGTATAGCGAAGGCTTCCTGTCGAGTTACCTTCACCCGGACGACCGGCATCTGGCCTATGAACTCTTCACGGATTTCCAGCGCGAAGACAACCAATTTGAATGCCGCCTACTCGCCAGCGATGGGCGGGAAGTATGGGTTCTGCTAATCGCCTCCACTCAGATTGACGAGGACAACCAACGCCGCCTGCATGGATTCCTGATCGATATCTCAGAACGCAAGCTGGCGGAGTTGGAACTGGAAAAATACCGTAGCCACCTGGAAGAAACGCTTGAATCCGTAACCCGGACACTCAGCGTCTCCAGTCACGAAATGGAAGCTTTCAACTTCGCCATTTCACACGATCTACGCACACCATTGCGCGCTGTCGACGGCTTCAGTCAGGTATTGCTCGAAGACTATGCCGACGTCCTGGACACCAATGCGCGCCACTATCTGCAACGAATTCGCAATGCCATCAACAGCATGAGCGAGTTGATTGACAACTTGCTCAACTTATCTTCATTCTCGCGCATAGAATTACGCCCACAGCCGGTCAATCTGTCAGCAATGGTCCAGGATATTGCCGAACAACTCAACGCGCTGCAGATTGATCGACATGTCAGCATCGACATCACGCCTGACCTGCTGGTCGATGCCGACCCCAAGCTGATCCAGATCGTATTGCACAACCTGCTCGACAACGCCTGGAAATACACCAACACCGCGCCGGAACCTCATGTAACCTTCGGCGCTTCCAATATCAACCATCAACCGGTCTACTTTGTCAGCGATAACGGGATCGGGTTTGATATGAGCGATGCCAACCGACTATTCAGCCCCTTCCAGCGCTTACACTCGCAAAATGAGTATTCAGGCAGTGGCGTCGGCTTGGCCATTGTCCAACGCATCATCAGCCGGCACAAAGGTCATATATGGGCCAAATCGGTTCCAAATGAAGGCGCCACGTTCTACTTCACCCTGCCAACACCAAAAAAATTGAATTAAGCACTATTCACAAACAGAACGATTGTTCTATACTCCACAACATCTTTTCCACCGCACGGAATCTATCGCCATGGATGACAACAAAAGCAAAGCGCTCACCGCCGCACTCGCCCAAATCGAACGTCAGTTCGGCAAAGGCGCCATCATGAAAATGGGTGAAGCGCAGATTAACAATGACTTGCAAGTGGTCTCCACTGGCTCGCTCGGCTTGGACTTGGGCCTGGGCGTCGGCGGATTGCCGCGCGGACGTGTCGTGGAAATCTTCGGACCGGAATCCTCAGGTAAAACCACGCTCTGTCTGCATGTGGTGGCACAAATTCAGAAACTCGGCGGCGTGGCCGCTTATATCGACGCTGAAAATGCGCTCGACCCCATCTATGCTCAAAAACTCGGTGTCAATGTGTCGGAAATGCTGATTTCCCAACCCGATACCGGAGAACAAGGACTGGAAATCGCCGATATGCTGGTCCGCTCGGGCGGTGTGGATTTGATTGTGATCGACTCCGTGGCAGCGCTCACCCCGCGTGCAGAAATCGAAGGCGAAATGGGCGATCAGCTTCCCGGCCTGCAAGCCCGGCTGATGAGCCAGGCGCTGCGCAAACTCACTTCCAATATCAAACGCACCAACACGCTGGTCATCTTCATCAACCAGCTGCGCATGAAAATCGGCGCAATGATGCCTGGCCAAAGCCCGGAAGTGACCACTGGCGGCAATGCCCTCAAGTTCTACGCCTCGGTACGTCTGGATATTCGCCGCATCGGCGCAGTAAAACGCGGTGAAGAAATTATTGGTAACCAGACCAAGGTCAAGATCGCCAAAAACAAGGTTGCGCCACCATTCCGCGTGGTCAATTTCGATATCCTGTATGGAGAAGGCATCAGCCATGAAGGTGAAATTATCGAATATGGCGTCACCCACAAACTCGTGGAAAAATCAGGCTCCTGGTATGCCTATAACGGCAGCAAAATTGGTCAGGGCATGGAAAATGCCCGTCAATACTTGAAAGACAACCCCGAAGTTGCCGCCGAAATAGAACAAAAAATCCGCGCCAAGATCGGCATCGGCGCAGCCCCCATTGAAGTCGGTGGTGCACTACCCGATGATGACATCGAAGCCTGATCTGGCTACCCTTCGTGCCATGTTGGCCAACAAGGCTGCGAGTGAAAACCGCAGCCTTGTGGCTGATGCATCCCCCGAAGAAAACAGTGGCATCGATAACTGCGTTTTTTCACCATCCGCCCGTAACAAAAACCAAGCCTCATTGCGCAGCAAAGCCCTGCAATATCTGGCTCGCCGCGATTACGCCCGCGCTGAATTACACCAAAAATTGCTGGTTCAAACCGAAAACCCGGAAGAAATTGAAGCCTTGCTAGATGATTTCGCATCTCGCGGCTGGCTCTCCGACACCCGCTTTGCAGAGCAATGGACGCAGTTGCGTGGGGTACGTTATGGCGCGCAGCGCTTGAAGCAGGAATTGCGCATGAAAGGGGTGGCTGATGAGACCATTGCCGGTGCACTGGAAGAGATAGCAGATAGCGAGGAAACGCGCGCGCGCGCTGTCTGGCAAAAAAAATTTGGCGCGCTCCCCGTATCGATCAACGAACGCGCCAAACAAGTACGCTTCCTTGCTTCACGCGGTTTTTCACTCGAGATTGCCTACAAAATTACGGGCAATATCGAAGAATAGCCCAATGAAACGTATGGTTCAGCGCTGCGTTTCCGGCCCCAGTAAATTCAGTTTTTTCATCTTGTCATGCAATGTCGTTTTGGGAATCTGTAACGCCTGACTGGTTTGCGTGAGATTACCGCCATGTCGACGCAACGCATCCACGATCAACGAGCGCTCGAAGGCCTCGACAGCCTGGGACAGTGCCAGCGCCCCCACCGCCATGCTCTGGCTGAAGGGTGGAAATCCCGCCTCAATACCCAAGACGCAGCGATCAGCCACATTACGCAATTCGCGTACGTTTCCAGGCCAGGGATAAGCCATCAACTGGCGCATCTTTGCTGGACCGATATCGGGAGCAGGACGCCCATGATTGGCGCTCGCCTGCAGCAGGAAGTGCTCAAACAACAAAGGAATGTCTTCACGACGTGCGCGAAGCGAAGGCAAGAGCACCGACGCTACGCTCAGGCGGTAATACAGATCCGCCCGAAAACGCCCGGCATCCGCCATGACCAGCAAATCCTCTTTGGTTGCTGCCACGATACGGCAATCCACCGGAATGGATACATTCCCGCCCAGTCGCTCCAATGTGCGTTCCTGCAAGACACGCAACAACTTGACCTGCACCGACAGAGGCATGCTTTCGATTTCATCCAGAAAGAGCGTGCCGCCATTGGCATACTCAATCTTGCCAATACGGCGTTTATTGGCCCCGGTAAATGCCCCCGCCTCATGACCGAACAGTTCGCTCTCAACCAGGGTTTCTGATAGGCCACCGCAGTTGATCGCGACAAAATTACCATCGCGTCGGGAACTCGCATCATGCAGGCAGCGCGCAACCAACTCCTTGCCCGTCCCCGTTTCGCCATGGATCAGCAAAGAGGCATTGGTATCCGCCAATTCGCTCACCAAGCGCCGAACCTGTTCAATACTGTGCGACATGCCGATGATGCGGGCATCGAGCGGCCCTTTGCTCTTCAGTTGCGCTCTTAAAGAACGTATCTCCAGCACCAAGGTGCGTTTATCAAGCGCCCGGCGTACCACCTCCACGAGAAATTCCGGGGAAAAAGGCTTCTCGATAAAATCATAGGCGCCGGACTTCATGGCCTGTACCGCAAGCGCCACATCGCCATGACCTGTCATCAGGATAACGGGCAAATCGGCATCGATTTCCTGCACTTCCTTCAGCAGGGAAAGCCCATCTTTTCCCGGTAAACGAATATCGCTGATCACGACCGCCGGTTCATCAGCGCGAATTGCCTTGAGCGCATCTTCGGTTGAAGGCGCACCCTGCGTGGCGATTCCTTCCAGTTGCAGTGCTTGCTCACACCCTAGCAACACATTGGGATCGTCTTCAACGATGAGTACTTTATGCGGGCGCGCCATTTCTCTCACTCTCTTTGTAAATCGGGATCGTCAGTGCAAATACAGCGCCACCGTCTGGGGCATTCCACGCTGTCAACTCACCGCCAAAATCCCGGACAATACCGGCAGAAATCGGCAAACCCAAGCCCAGACCCAAACCGGGCGCCTTGGTAGTAAAAAAGGGCTCAAACAGGTGGGTCAGCGTTTCCTGACTCAGCCCAGGCCCATAATCGCGCACCTGCAATTTTGCGACGCCATCCGTTACACTGGCCGACAGCTCGATTCGCGGATTATTTACCTGCTCCATCGCATCCAGAGCATTGCCGATCAGGTTGACCAAAACCTGTTCTAGCCTGTTCGGATCGCACCAGACCTGCACATCATCCTTGGGAAAATCGATAGTTACACCCACACCACCGCGCAGCAAGCGCTGCTCCTGCAGAAACAGCGCATTGTCCAAGGATTTCCCCAAGACAACCAAACGCGGCTCCCCTGATGATTTGCGCGCAAAACTTTTCAATTGCCCCGTCATCAAGCCCATTCGCTCGACCAAGGGGCCAATTCGTTCCAGATTGGAACTGGCCGTTTCCACATCGCCGCGGGCGATAAATTTGACGGCATTACCCGAGAGGGTACTCAATGCCGCCAGCGGTTGATTCAACTCATGCGCGATACCTGCCGACAACTGACCAATCACCGCAAGCTTGCTGGCCTGCACCAAGCCATCCTGCGCTTCACGCAGAATCTGCTCGGCCCGGCTTCTCTCTTCAACTTCCTGTTGCAGCTTGGCATTGGCAGCAGAAAGATCTGCCGTTCGTTCCGCCACATTGCGTTCCAATTCATCATTCGCGCGCTGCAAGGCTTCTCGTGCCTGTAAAATTTCGCGCAAATGCACGTGCCGCAGCATAAAGATAAACACCAGCCCCAACAGGACGGCGGTAATCAACACTGCCAGCGTGGCCCGGATCTTGGCCTGATCTTCCGCGTTTTTCAGATCGGAAAATACCGTTAAATGCCAGGGCGTTCCGGTCATCAAGCGTGTCTGCGTCAGAAACAACCCATCGGTTGAAAACAAATTGGACCCGTTTCGGCCTGTTGGCGGCAAGGTCACAATGCTGCTACTTTCGTCCAGGACGCGTCGCACAGTCATGCCAAAAGGCAGCAATGCATGGCCGTTGTACTGCTGGGAAATGATAATCTGACGGCGCGCTTCTTCATCCAGCGGACTCAACGCGGCATACTTCCATGAAGGCACCGACGATAACACCACAACGCCATGCCCTTCGGAAAGAATTGCTGGCGATTCGGCGGAAGACCAGGATTTTTCGAGCTGCTCAAGGCTGACCTTGACGACTGCCGTACCAATGATCTGATCACCGATATGGACCGCTGTCGACAGGAAATAGCCGGGTTCATTATTCGTCGTGCCAATGCCATAAAAACGTTCGATCCGATCAATGCCCACATTTTTATAATATGGCCGATAGGAAAGGTCGCGTCCGACAAAGCTATCCGACTTGTTCCAGTTACTGGAGGCCACCACCGTGCCGGACGTATCGAGCAAAAACAGCGCCAAGGACCCTACCCGATCATTGAGTTTTTCCAGATACAAATTGGAGCGAAGTTTGAGACGCGCATTGCTCGTATCTGCCAGATACTCCCAAAGCGAGGCATCCAGCCCGACCACATAGGGGAAATTGGCGTATTTATCAATTTCCCGCTCCAGACTATTGTCATAGGTTTCCAGGCGATGATGCGCCTGGGTCTTGATCTCGCCCAGCATGTTTTCAAAGGTCAGGTGATAGACATGCCAACCACTGGCGACGGTCAACAACAGCGCAACCAGTGCATACACAATGCTGGTACGCAGATTGCGCACCCATCCTCCGTTGTGGTGAATACCAGCATCCTGCCCTGAATTTGGCATTGATTGCACTTCTGACTCCTGCGAACCTGAATCCGGGGGATTACACCTAATAAGACAAAAACCGACCCTTACGGATCGGCATGAATACTTCTTTGCCAGGAAGCTTAAGCCATGTTGCGATTCAAGAAATGCGCCGAATCACCCCAGTTATTCTTTAATATTCTACGCCCTACCGAGTTGATCCGCCCTTCCAGGCACGTCGCACACTGCTCGGCGTTGTCATCCAGGCAGGGCTTGCCGTCGTACAGCGTGTACATGCGCCGTACGCGCGGCGGGGTGACTTGCGGCATGATCACGTTGGCACCAAAGCGCAGCCCCTGTTCCCGCCCCGTTTCCGAGAGCGCCTGCAACGCGGTCGTCGCGGCGATATTGACATCGCGCAGCAGTAACCTTGTCGCCGCGATCATCTTCAGCGCGAGCTGCAAGCGGGTGTCGGCGTCGAGCACCGCCGGGTTGCCGGGCAGGACCGCCTGCTCGTGCGGAATGTAGGGTCCCATGCCGATCATGTCGACGCCCAGCTCCTGGAAGAACAGCACGTCGTCGACCAGGTCGTCGAGCGTCTGTCCCGGCAGGCCGATCATCACGCCGGTGCCGACCTGGTAGCCGAGTTCCTTCAGGCTGCGCAGGCACGCGACGCGCGCGGCATGACTCTGCTCGGGCGGGTGCAACGCGGCAAACAGGCTCGGCGAGGAACTTTCCATGCGCAGCAGGTAGCGGTGCGCGCCGGCGTCGTACCATTCACGGTAGGTTTCGGCCGACTGCTCGCCCAGGCACAGCGTGATGCCGACGCCGTCCGGCAATTCCGGCGTGCGGGTTTCGGTCTTGATCGCGCGGATCGCGTCGGTCACCAATTTTGTGAACTTGGCGTCGCGCCGCTCACCCGACTGCAGCACGATCGAGCCGTAGCCTTTCTGCCCGCACCATTGCGCGGTTTCGACGATTTCATCCAGCTCCAGCGCGTAGCGCTCGACCGCCTTGTTGCTGCGGCGGATACCGCAGTAGTAGCAGTCGAGCACGCAGCGGTTGCTGAATTCGATCAGCCCGCGCAGGCGCACCGTGTCACCGCAGTGCTGCAGCAAGGTCTGCTCGGCGGCGCTGCGGATCACCTCCAGCTCGTCGGCGTCGGTCGTGGCGAGGATGCGGCGCAGGGTGGCGCGGTCCGGGATACCGCTCGCCAGGATCTCGGCCAGTTCCTGCGCCACCGCGCTCTTGGGGCGGGCGGCTTGGCCCGGCCGGGCCGGCGCTTTCATCCATTCGATTTTGACAGCCTGCGTGGTCATCTTCCTTCTCCCGCCATGGCGCGCAGGTAGGCCTGGTGCGCAGCAGGGAAACATTCCAGCGTGCGTCCCAGCACACCCTGCACCACCGAGATCGCCATGCCGTAGTTGGTCATCGGTACGCCTTGGCACTCGGCGCGGTACTGGCGCACCAGCATCTGCTTGCGCGTAGCGGTGCAACCGCCGCACTGCACCACCAACGAATACGGCGTCAGGTCTTCCGGGAAATCCTTGCCGGCGCGCACATCGACTTCCAGATCGCCTCCGGCAAACTGGCGCAGCCAGCGTGGAATCTTCACGCGGCCAATGTCGTCAGCGAGCGAATGGTGCGCGCAGGTTTCGGCAATCAGCACCCGGTCGCCTGGCTGCAGGCGCGAAATGGCGCCGGCCCCTTCCGCGAGGCGCAGCATGTCGCCCTTGAAGCGCGCCATCAGGATCGAGAACGTGGTCATGCTGATCGCATTCGGCGTGTCGGCGGCGACCTTGAGCACGACCTGCGAATCGCAGATCACCAGCTTCGGCAGGGTCGTCAGCCGCGTCAGCGCGCTGCTGAGTTCGCGTTCCTTGACGATCATGCCGACGGCATCGCTGTCGAGGATGTCGCGCATCGTTTGCACCTGCGGCAGGATCAGCCGCCCCTTCGGTGCGCCGAGGTCGATCGGCACTACCAACAGAACCATGTCGCCCGGGCTGATCAGGTCGCCGACCAAGCGCGGCTCTTCCAGGTGGTCGTCCGGCGCCTGGCGGAACAGCGCTTCCTTGACCGAGTCGATGCCGGCGAGCTGCAGCGCCGAGATCGTCACCGCCTCGACGCCTTCGCGCTTGAGCTGTTGCAAGGCTTCGGGTGCAGGCGCGGCGAGGTCGGCCTTGTTGAAGATCACGACCAGCGGGGTTTTCTGGGAACGCAGCGTATCGATCAGCTCCTGCTCGAATGGGCCCAGCCCATTCTCACCGACCACCACCAGCGCGATATCAACGCGCTCCAGCACGTCGCGGGTCTTCTTCATGCGCATCTCGCCCAGCACGCCTTCGTCGTCGAGACCGGCGGTGTCGATGAATACCACTGGGCCGATCGGCGCGAGTTCGAACGGCTTCTCGACCGGGTCGGTGGTGGTGCCGGGCTGGTCGGACACGATCGAGATCGATTGCCCGATCAATGCGTTCATCAGGGTCGATTTGCCGCTGTTGCGGCGTCCGAAGAGGCCGATATGCAGCCGCAACCCTTTGGGCGTTTCCAGCATGTTCAATCCTTTACTTTCAATTCGTTGGCCGGTCGGGTTTCCCTGCGGTAACCCAGCGCGGTCATGCTTTCGGCAGAGAGCAGGCGGTCGAGCACTTGCGGCGCGATCAGACCGCGTGCGAGCACCACCTGACGGATCGTTTGCCCGCTCTGCTGCGCTTCCTTGGCGACATCGGCCGCCAGCTCATAGCCCAGCGCCGGCACCAGCGCGGTAACCAGTGCATGCGACTGTTCCAGCAGCTCGTTGCAGCGCGCAGCGTTGGCGGTGATGCCTTCGACGCAGCGGCTGCGGAAGATCGTGCAAGCGTGATCGAGCAGCGCCAGGTTGCCGAGCAGCGCATGCGCGATCAGCGGCAGAAAGGCATTGAGTTCGAGCTGGCCCGATTGCGCCGCCAGCGTCACCGCCATGTCCTGGCTCATCACCTGCAACGCCGCCTGTCCGACCGCTTCGCAAATCACCGGATTGACCTTGCCCGGCATCACACTAGAGCCAACCTGCACCGCCGGCAACGACACTTCGCCCAGCCCGGCATGCGGACCGGAAGCCAAGAGGCGCAAGTCGGACGAGATCTTGAACAGGTTCACCGCGTGCGCCTTGAGGATGCCCGAGACCTCGACGAACACATCGGCATTTTGCGTGGCATCGACCAGGTTTTCC
>JARLJJ010000527.1 GCA_031291275.1 Formivibrio sp. | reverse complement strand
TTCCTCTGCCCTGAAAGGGCAAAATATGATAGCCCAGGGCAAAGCGAGTCGGTGAGCGCCGCCCTGGGGGAATCGCCCCCAAAGCAAACCAAGCCCTGTAAGGGCGAAACAAAATGAAACCGCTGCCAGCCTCGTTCATTGTTTATTTAACATGCGATTCATCTCCTGGAAAAAAAACGCTGTTGCCGTGAGTATATGCCTTTCATAGGCACACAAACCGCATTCTTATGGGCTTTCCCCGCGCTTTCAGAATTTTGTCTCACACCCAAGTAATCTCTCAACACTCGCATCGTTCGCTGGCAAAACGGGGTCTTCAGGCAACCAATCGAAATCAGCTCAATCGTGGGCATGGTGCGAGGACGTTCAACGACCATGAGCCGAGCTTCCGCCGCTAGCGTGAACCGTGAAAGCGGAACGGCGAGCGAGAACGGCGGCTTGCACGGGCGAATTGCTAGGCGGCATTGTCATGTTTCTGTATCCGCTTCATCATTCTCGCCGCAAAAAATGAAAACGGCAGAGAAATCACAGCCGCAATCCCGGCAACAATGGCGAAACTGATACAGCCGTGCCTATACTCTGGAAAGTATCCGAACACAATCCGCGGAACTGAAAGCGATAATGCAAAAGCCGCCGCAATCGGCAGAGCCTCGGTTAGCGGTTTATGTCCGGCCTTCCACCACATCAGAGTATAGTAAATCTGATATATTACAAAATGCGCTATGAATCCGCGCCACATAAGCATCACATATCGCTTAACGACCACCGAGCCGAGCCGGGATTGAGGCTCAGGCCAGCCTGCATCATCTCGATGATACTCAGGTGTCCGCCCGGCTCCGACTCCGGCGAAGTGGTTAAGCAGCATGGTCATTTTTTAAATCATCCTGCACGCGTTTCCAATCAATGTAACTCTTGAAAATTGGCCACTGGGCGGCGCGCACCCGCAGTGCGTTCCTCTCGGCAATGACCCAACCAAGGACCCCAGCGGCAACCGCTATCAAAGCGGGGTGAAGTCCGTAGAGGACCCCAAAAACGACGACCATGAACAGCGCAAGCCCGACAATCCAAAGCTTACGAGCCGTGGAAGCTGCGCGCTGGAGGCCGCCATCCTGTTCAAGCGATTGCAATCGATTTAATAACTGCCTGGTTTCGCTATTCATAAAAGTGTAACGCTGCGTAACGTTCGTGAGGCGAGCAGCAGCCGAACTCAGACGTGGACCGAGACAGCGGAACTGCAAGCGTCGTCGGCGGTCTGCTCCCGCGAATGTTATGCTGCGGCGCTTCGCTATTGCTTGTGCAATACAAAGGTGACCTCCTTCTTATCCACTCCCTGTGCATTGTGAAGCGTGATCTGCACGCAACTGTCGTCTGAGGCATTTAGGTCGGAGCCGGGCACGAGTGTGGCGGTGTCTGCGGTAATCATGCCGTTCTGACCATCAGATCGCGGGAGAAGAAGCTGCACGCCCTCAACAGATGAGCCGTCACGCTTCGCAATGTGCAAAACCGCACCTCTGCCCCAAGTCACGTCTTTGCCAGCCACGACCAGATCAATCGCACGGCTTTCCGACGCCGCCTGCTTGTTGGAACAACCGTAAAGAAGCAAGCCCGATAGTAAAACGACCAGTGTGATTTTCATAAACTGCAGCAGCCTAACGACCCAAGAGCCGAACCGGAACTGCGATTTTCGCCACCCTGCTTCATTTGCAAGAAATCAGGCGCACAACCGGGGACGGCTCCGGCGAGGTGGCTGAGTTGCATGGCCGTGAATCTAATCATCTACCCCTCAAAATGTAAATATTGCTCTTGTCTGTGAGAGTGCGATAAGCGCGATATGGCACACCGCTCGGATTGGACTCCAACCACTCAAGCTCAACCGCCAATTTGCGCTGCGGGTCTCTCACAACCGCATCAAGCCCTCCGGAATCCAACCAAATCTTGGGTGGCGACTCCAGATGAATCTCCCAACAACAGCCCCATCGCTTGGAAAGCTCAAAAGCTGCACGCTCTTCCGCTGGGGTGTTCGCCGACTCAACGCGATGGATCAGATAGCTAAACTTAACCGGCTCGTAGAGCAGGTAGTAGCCAAAAAAGCCAGCGATGGGAATCCACAGCACGAGCGCAATAGTCAACTTTGCTCGGCGTGAAATCCTCATGGCGAATGCAGGCTAACGAACATGAGGCGAGCAGCCGCCAATGCCCGGCGTGGACCGCGACAGCGGAACGGAAAGCGGCAGCAGCGGACTGCTCCGGCGAATGTTAGGAGCATAGTTTTTGTCTAATCTCATCGTGCTTTCCTTGCTGTAAAAGTAACCAAAGCTCAAGCGCTTCGTCACGCGAAACTCCTCTCCGCTGACAAATCTCCTCGGATGCGTGCGAGAAAATAACCAAGCCGGTTTCATAAACATCTACGATCCGTTCGTCATCATCAACAAGCCATGTGCTCGGATGTTCCATGTCAGGCGTTTTTAGCACGTTCAATGCTGCACGCATCTCCTCAACTGTCGGATTTTCTGGACCGCCGCCCCATCGAGTCTCCAAGCCTGTATTTGTGGAAGAGGTCGAACTCCTTTTCGGTGCCGACTTTGGTGGTGTGGTGCAATACGGACAGAAATCTTCGGTGGCTGGCCGCTCTCGCCCGCAGAGTCTGCACGTCTTTTGTGAAGAGGTCATATCCGCCTAACGACCTTGGGGCGGGCAGCCGCCGACAGGTGGCGTTGGCTGCGCGGCGGAATTCGACTTCTCAACGGCGGATTGATCAGGGAATTGCTTAGGTGGCAATCTATGTGAGACCTGCCAACTCCTAAAAAATCCGCTCCATGTCATGGCAATGGCCGCGTTAGAAACTCCAACGCCCCATCTCATCCAATCACGATGCAACCCTGTGAAATTGCCAATAATAGCTGGCACTCCTGCACAAAGCACGAACACCGCAAACGCATGGGCAATATATGCTCGACGACTAATGAGTGCGGCAACGTACCCAGATGCGAGCCAACCAGCCAAAGCGCCAAATAATGTAAGAGTCGAGTTGGACTGCTCGCTCCATGCGGCGCGTGTTGCCACGCCGAACAACATAAAAACTGAACAACCAGCGACCACGGCCAAAATGCTTCTCATCATAATTGCTCCTGTGTGTACGATGCAACCTCCCGCCTAATGTCCCCAGAGCCGAACCGAGCCGGATTTTTGGCTCAGGCCAACCTGCATCATCTCGATGAACTCAGGCGCACAACCGGCGGCGGCTACGGCGAGCCGGTCAAACCGCAAATGGTATCGATAAATCTCTGAGTTGTGCTCCAAAGTGTCCATCATATTCGGCATACACAATCAAATCTCGTGGGTCACGACGGGCCAACGCAACGGCGTCAGCAAGTGCCTCGAATCTGCCATGGGCGACGAAAAGAATACACCGCAAAATTCTGTCGGTAAATAGCCGGACGTCTTCCTTCTGCAAATCGGTTACCATCTCGATGACCGGCAACATTTCGCCGCCGGAAAAATCCTGCCGAATCTTCGCAAGTATGTCCTCAGCAAGTGCCATGAGTGCGATGCCTAACGCCCGTGAAGTGGGCCTCGCCGGGCCGATGATGTCAACCGCGAAACCGCATGCACGGCGCGACCTGCGACGACTCCAGTGAATTGGTTGGGCCACATATTTATTTCAACTGCAATTTCCTGCTCAACCATCTCAAATAAAATCCAAGACCGGCAGATATCACCACGACAAGATATGGAGTTATCAGCCAAATAAACTCCATAGTCGCGTGTCCTGGCTCGATGATCGTCACAGTGCCTGAGCTTGAAGTTGTGGCTGGCCCGAGAAGTGCAAAAAGCACACCCAAAAGAAGCAATGAAATTTGTAACACAGTAAACGCAAAGAGGACTTTGGCGAGCACGGAATAAACTTTGGATTTCATAGCGGTGTGACTGTAGCCTAACGACCATAAGCCGAGCTGACACCAACTCGTGCCGTGGACCGCGACGGCCGAACC
>JARLJJ010000526.1 GCA_031291275.1 Formivibrio sp. | reverse complement strand
TGAAGCTGTCATGGGTGTGGGTGCCGTACGACTGCTACTACCACATCTACGGCAAGGCGGAGCTGTATGCGTGTGCGGCGAAGACGAATGTGTCGTGGATTCATACGTTTGGGGACTCGCAGGAGCGCGAGTTTGTGTCTCGACTGAAGGTCATGAACGGCTCTCAGGCTAGTGTGACACCCTATCAGAAGGTACGCCAGCGCATCTACGTTAGGTACAGT
This sequence comes from Formivibrio sp., assembly GCA_031291275.1. Taxonomy (GTDB): domain Bacteria; phylum Pseudomonadota; class Gammaproteobacteria; order Burkholderiales; family Chitinibacteraceae; genus Formivibrio. The sequence continues at coordinate 1,761 of JARLJJ010000526.1, read as the reverse complement.
GGTTGTAATGTTTTCCCTTGTTGTGTGTCACTGTTAGTCCCATTCATTATATTGTCGTTTTCCAGTAGTTGTTGTTGTTATCAAAGAGTGGTCTGCCTTTACCGTTGATGTCGTTTTGATGCCGGATAATCCGTGCCCCTTCTTGCCTCCTTGACTACAACAGTGCAGATTTGAAATGGCGGGCTCGCCAAGTAACCTCACCGTTTCCTACCAGTTTTACGAGAGAATGAGCTTTTGGAGCCAGACGGAGTACACTGACATCCGCAATTTCACACGCGACGACTTGCCTTACATGGACCCATACAACGTGGTGCCACAAAATGTACGTTGGGGCGTTCAGGATTGTATGATAATTATTGCGCCTGTGTTGCGACTCGGATGTGTTAGAGGTGCCGGACATTCGTGATGTGTGTGTGATTGTGATATGTGCTCACCTTTCGCAGTCTGCGATTACTCCTGCCCCGGGCGTTGTGCGTGAGCTGAGGCGGCCTGATGTATTCGTCATCAACAACGCCAACGCGTACACGGGCAAACATCAGGTCCGCATTTCAGCTGGTTATGCACTTATCCCGTGCATGTGTTATTTTGAGCGAGACCCACATACCCTCCGCCGGTATGTAGACCACCCTCTGCCTCACTGATGCCTGTCTGTGCGGTTATCTCGCGCAGGCGATGGAGAACCACGCGCAGTGGCTGGCAGACTTCAAGGCCTATCTCGGCAATGACGGCTCAGCGTTTCGGCACCCAAAGCCAGTTGCGGGTATGTCCGAGTCTTGACTGCCAGTGAGTATGTGTGTCCTATTGTTGTGGCTTGTGGTTATCCCCAACGCACTCGCAGACCGGCCGCTGGCATCCACTCCCTCAACCCTGATTTGGGTAGTGGCTCCTCAGATCGTGTCCAAGGCCCGGGATGGCAATCTGTATGTGACCACGGCCCGGACGACCCTCGCCTCACTCGCCAGCAAGGCCATGATGCAGCAACTTGGCTTTCCCATTGTTGACACCCTCATCATGACACAGTCCCGTTGGGATTCGACGACTGATGGCATTCACTACGCGGCGATGGGAGCGTATTCTGATGACTGGCTGGGCTCCGTGTCGGCCATGTTTTCTCAGGTGATCCTGAACACGATCTTCCCTTCGTGTACTGGCATTGCAAACTAACCGCATTGAGTTTCGTGTTGAGTTTCCCTTGTGCTGCCATTGACGCCAAAGCAATAGTTGACACAGTGCCATCCTGATTGATGCTCAAGTTTGGGTGTGATAAGGGTCCTGCTTTCCAAAGATTCGTCTGCGAGTGCCTGTTTCACATCAGGCCTTGCCGCATGAGATGCAAAACTGCCACACTGCAGGAATGGGCCTATTCACAGTACATTTTAACCTCCCAGCGAGGATGGTACACAGTGTTAGGCCAAAGAGACAAAAAAAGAAGGCCAGTGTTGATGGCATCCATCGACGAATGTGTCTTGCACAGCGTGAGCGAGCAAGTGAGCAGCACCTGCCATTGATTGTGGATGATGATGGGGAGTAGAACAGAGACGCAAAAAGGTCAGGGCGTACAGCAAGGCTGATGCGCGGCAGCGGAAAAATGAGAAACCCACTGTCACGGCCGCTGCGCCTCATTTTTCGATTCCCCCGCTTGGATGGAGGGAGGTGTATGAACACACTAACGTACGACCCACTGCTTGTGTACGAGAAGTATGAGTGATCAGTGCCCTCTTGGCGGCCGCACTTGTGAGGATGGGGATGTTCAGTACAGCT
>JARLJJ010000525.1 GCA_031291275.1 Formivibrio sp. | reverse complement strand
TGGGTTTTTAACGCAGCAGGATATTCTAAGAAGCCGATCGAATTGGTCCAACGCCTGCGACGTGGCCTACAATTATTTCAAAGAAAGGTCGAGAGAAATAAGGCAGGTCATGCGCCACCACCGCGACACCTTCGAGCCCATAATGGCGGTTCTAAAGTCGGATAGCCCCGTTGCCGAATATCGAAAGATTACCGACGAAATAGTCCGGTATATGCCCAACGAGGCACTAGATCCGCTGGGTGCAGCAGAAGCCACCCGATCATATCTGATGTTGCGATTAGCAATGCATCTTGGGCTGAGGCAACGCAATCTTCGAGAATTGCTCCTATGTGTCCGCGGAGGCCAGCCTAGAAGCACTTTTGAACTTGAAACAAAGGAGTGCGGTGAAATCCGGTGGAACAAGCGGGATAATGGTTGGGAAGTCTATATCCCGGCTTTGGCGTTTAAGAATTCACGATCTTCATTTTTTCAGAAGGGCCCATTCCGCGTTTTGCTACCAGATCTCGAAGATCTATACGCCATCATAAACGGTTATGTGCAGCGGCAACGAGCAGTTTTGCTACAAGGTCATAGTGATCCAGGTACGTTCTTTGTCAGGACGGTGAAGTCGGACAAAAAATCCCCAGCATACGACATGGCCTCTTTCTATGCGGCTTGGCGACTGACAATTCAACGATACGGAATCTATAACCCTTACACTGGACGGGGTGCGATTGAGGGACTGTTACCCCACGGCCCACACAATGTACGGGACGTACTCGCTACTCATGTTCTCAAGCACACGGGCTCGTATGAATTGGCTGGATTCGCCGTGCATGACACGCCGGAGGTCGTGAGAAGGCATTATTGTCGCTTTCTTCCGGAGGAGAAAACTGCGCTTGCAGCCAAAGTTCTAAACAAAGTCTGGCAGACCCAGTAATTCTATGGGAAGGGATCAGGATCCTGCTGCTTCCTTCAATGCATCAAGACATTAAGTGTCGCGGTGATGCCGAACAGGCATCCGTTAGATCCATTGTAATCTTTACGCCAATTCGCATTTTGTGCAGGTCACCTTCACGCCAATCCTTTAGGAGAATATCAACGTTCTGGTTTAACTTCCGGGGGGCGGATTTATGGTTCAGCGCAACACAACGCTCAAAATGGCAGCCACGCCAAAAAGGCAGGTGGCTACGCTTAGTTTGATGTTGATGTCGATTTTTATCTGCCTCATTTGCGTTCTTTGACTCGTTTCCAGCGGAGAGAATATGCGAGACGCGAGGCAAAAACAACAATAATTGTTACCTTAACAACGTAGAGGCGCTAAAACATTAAGTTCGGCCCTATCGCTGTGTGGACCGTTCACTTGAATAAGAAAACTGGCGTCTGCTTTCACGCTGGTTGCAGCGTCCAAACGATGAAATTCAGGCAATCTGACGTGTGAACACGGCATTTTGGACGAAGGGACTAAGAATACTATCGCTAAAGATTTCGACAGCGCGAGAATTCGGACATCTCTATCGTCGGCTCGACGTTTACCCGAAGGAACTCGATGCCATGAGCGATCAACAGACAAAAGCACGTGACTTCCGGGCGCTCCATGTCCCCGGACGCCCATTGGTCCTGTTCAATATCTGGGATGTCGGAAGCACGAAGGCTGTCGAAAAGACGGGCGCAAAGAGCATCGCTACAGGCAGTTGGTCAGTCGCGGCGGCCAATGGATTCGATGATGGACAACGCCTGCCGATTGAATTCGCCATCGAGAACTTGGCTCGCATCGTTGCAGCGACGCAACTGCCCGTGTCGATCGATATCGAAAGTGGATACGGTGACGAACCGGAGGCGGTCGGATTGACGATTCAGCGCACCATCGCGGCGGGCGCGATTGGATGCAATTTGGAGGACAGCTATCCCGAGGCCGGGAAGTTGCGCGATACCGCCGAGCAGGTCGAACGTATCCGTCATGCGAGGCGGATCGCCGACCGGGCCGGATTGCCGTATTTCATCAACGCCCGGACCGACGTATTCTTTCAGAAGCCGCCCCATGATCATAACGACGCTATGCTCAAGGCGGCAATCGAGCGTGCTCACGCCTATTCAGTGGCTGGTGCCGACGGGATTTTTACGCCTGGCTTGGTCAATCCGGAGATGATCACGCACTTGGCGAATACAGTGCAATCGCCCCTCAACATTATGGTCGGCGACAACGCGCCGAGTTTCGATGCGCTTGCCCGAGCCGGAGTCGCGCGGGTGAGCTACGGACCAGGACCCTATTTGATGGCGATGAGGGCGCTTGAAGAAGGCGCTCGGAGAGTCTTTACGCCAGTGTAGCGTCCCGACGTCAAGGACAAGTCGTCAGACCCCAAATTCCTCTTCCGTCCGCTTCTCTTCTATCGATTGCCGCTGTGCTGGCGGTCCTATGCCGTCTGATGCTTTAGGCGCGGCATCACTTCCCGCGAATGGTAGAATCCGGCGGCACCGCCGCCCGTTTATTAGAATTTCGGGTCTCGGTTAGGGCTGCTTCAAGAACTGTGCTTTTCGCGACGAGTGTTTGGTTCCGTGGCCGCCGCTCACCACGCCTCCTCATAATTTCCTTTGCAGAGTTATTTCGACCGCTGTTTGGCTCCCTCGGTCAGGTCGTGGCTGATCGTCCTGGAAGCGTAAAGTCAGCCCCACGTTGATAGCTTTGAAAGGAAGCGTGACCGCCACTTCCCCGATGTTTATCGTCACGGGCGCTTGACTCACGATATTTGCCGTGGGTGCTTGCGGCGAACCAATTGCTGCGCGATCATAGCTGATACTGTATCCGATGCCGTGCGCGCCGGTCCAAGCTGCTTGCAAAGTAGCAAGGCGTGAATCGGTGCCCAGGCTGGAACCGAGGGTTTGGCCGCGATATTGCCAACCGTCGGTGTATTTGTAATCCGTGTATGTCGTTCCAAAGAAGTCTTTGCCAAAGCTGAAGAAGTTTTGTGTGGAGATCGTATCGGCATATTCCGCTGTCACGCGCACCGCAGAGCTTGACACTGGAATCCAGACGCTGGCTCCGAACAGATGGCTTGAATCCGAATGGACGAAGGGACCGGTATCGCGGTCCATCACCTGCATGTAAATTTCATAAGGGGTAGCGCGGGCAATCCCGGTATAGCGGATATCGAAATTTGTCTCGTCCTTTGAACGACTGTTGTGAAGGGGGTCATTTTTCACGTTAAAAAATTCAGCAAGCGGCACGCAGGGGTGACCGGTGCCGCAAAGTTGCTCTGTACGGGCGAGCGCCAATTCGAGCCCCGGCAAGGGATTGATGGATATTCGCAGGCCGTTGAACAGGGTATTCTTGGCAATGCGCTTGCCATCAAGGACCCCAACGAAAAATTCCGCTTGCCATGGCCCTAACCAAGACAGCCAAGGCGTGCTGAAGGCCGTCGTGTCGATCCGCGTGATGCCGATTTGAGGTAACGGGCGCGCGTCGGTCGAAAATGAAAGCGCGGTATTCCAACCCGGACCCCACCAGTGCGGCATATAGCCGGCGTAAATACCAGCATTTCCTAGGCGTTGGGCCACATAGCTGCCGTCCAATACCAGAACCTGGTGGTCGGTCCGGCCGGTTGTCTGAGCGCCGACGGCAAGGTGCACCGCCGTAGACGACCACGTGTAATCAAATATTCCTTGTCCTTGGGCCGTTTGGCGCCCGAGGGCATCAAAGCCCCGCACGACCGCAGGCCCGTTTGTGATGTCGGTGGTGACGGAGAAGTGTGCCGTGTCGCGGTCTGTTTCGTAGCGCCCAAGGGATTCCACACGCCTGGCGGCCGCAACTACATAAGCGGGCTGGCCATCAAGCGCATTTGCTTGGCCAAGCCGATACAGGATACCGCCCCAGGGCAATGGCCATTGTGTCGTGATGTTATCGAGGACGCCCGCAGCCGCCAGAATCTCGATATCTGATCGAAGCTGCGAGTTTCCGACAGGTGTCCACGGCGCCGCGTCGACCGCGCCGATCGATAAAATCAATGGGACGAGAAATGCTGATATCCGATAGCAAGTCATTTAGATCTAGTATCGGTCAGTGTCACTATCTGTTTGCGAGCCAAGCGATTATGCGTGAAAAACGCGCCAAGATTGCTTCTATCCCGTGTGGCTTACACACACCTGACAAAGCCGAAGGTTGGCGAAAATTGATATTTAAACGGTCCAGATGCAGCGAATTGCTCCGATGTGTTTGGCTGCAATGATCTCGAGTCGGCAATCGATCTTAATGATTGAAAAGACGAATCATTCAAGCGTGATGCAGAGGCGAGGGCGGCTTGCAAAACCTTATTGAGAATACCGCTCCGCCGCCCGTGCGTTCGGATATGCTGACCTTCGCATGATGTATCTCGGTGATGCGCGAAACGATGGAAAGCCCCAGGCCCGCACCGTCACCACTGTTTCTCTTTGCGCGCCAGAACCGCCGAAAGACGAATGCTCGATCCTCGACCGGAATGCCCGGGCCCCGATCTTTGACTGCGACTGAGCCGTCAGGGGCTACATCTACATCGACGGTTGTGCCCTGCGGAGTGAAC
>JARLJJ010000075.1 GCA_031291275.1 Formivibrio sp. | reverse complement strand
GTCCGCAGCGAAAGGGAATCCAAAAACGAAATTGCAACGTTCAGGGCTCTCAAGCCCCAAATCCCTGCAATCTCAAATGCCTCCGAATCCGGAAAACAGAATCCCGCTCAATCGCTTAGAGGCTTATTCACGGACGACTAAAAACAATGCACTTCAGCGGAAATTGATATCCCTGAGATGATGGGTCGACCGGCCCAGCGGCCAATGGCGACGGTTCAATTGCCCAATAAACCTCCGTTGTCCGAGGGCAAATTTACAAATCTACGAACCGCTAGTCTACGAACCGCTAGCGCGCGGCGTGCCGTGCCGAAGTTTTGGGGGATGTCAGCGGCGCAGGCCTTTTGGATAAGACTGCCGCCAAAAAGTGACGAACGCCGATCCCAAAAAAATACCCGATCTGCAGGCATATTGCGGCCGTGGCAGCCAAAAGGACAATAAACCAACCCGTCTGAACGCTGGTTATTCCGGCCCCCACTGCAAGGACCATTACGATGGTGAACGCCGGAATCAAGACCCGGACTTTGAAGTGCTGCGCCAGCACCGCTCCGATTAAGAAGCTGATTATTGTTATTGACAGCGTCATCATGGTGTCTCTCACCGCGCCTTATGTTCTCTTCTCATTCCTCATTCGTTAATTTTTCGTGAAACGGACGTTGATCTTTGTTGCGACGCAGCATCGGCGCCCACCCGAATCTCAAATGCCAGACCTCAAAGATGTTCCCCACTTTCCGTCAAAATTCGGGTGCCGAAAGGGAGAGTTTGTGAACCCATTGGCAAAAAAAGTTGCTGCGAGCGGTACATCGCATCCACGAGTCCAGGACGCGAAAATGTTCGCAAGATTTCTTGGGACGGTAATTGGTGTGCTCCGATAGCTCATGGTCACGACCACCACCGCCACCAACATTCCGTCAAAATAATTAATATTGCGTTGCGCCATCCCTCAGTTTATGCTGCCCCTCGTTAATTAGAATTCAATATCGAAATCGTGGTTGGACGGATTTCTGAGCTTTATCGTGAAGAATTAAATAGTAAGAATTAGTGGTGGTGATTATGTCGGTTGGATCGGATATTCACGACAAAGGGCAACCGCTGGGGGATTTTTGTCGATCGACACCGACAACATTATCTAGTGATGCGATCCCTTATGTTTTATCGATAACCGACGCAGTTATCATTTTGATTTCGAGCTTGGCAGGCGGCCTTGGTTACCATTTGTTGGTTGGGAGTCCGGTGTCCAACATTTTGCCGTATTGCGCCGTCGGCTTGCTCGCGGGTTTGCTTTACATTTTGCGAATGAAAGGCAGCGGTTACTATAATTTTCCGGACAGTGCCAAGCCTCGGGTCGAGATCGCCGAGATACTAGTTTGCTGGTGCACGACGGGCTTATTGCTCGCTCTCATCGCGTTCCTTCTCAAGGTTGGCATCGATTTTTCTCGCGGTGCATTTGTCGCATTTTATTTTCTAACGCCCATAGGATTGCTGGGCGCGCGCAAGGCTACCAAGATAGTCTTGGCGGAAGCCATATCGCGCGGTGGGATCGGCCGGCGCGACTCTGTGCTGGTTGGTGATTTCAATGAAATGGCCGCACTTGAGCCGAAAGATTTGCTCGCCTTCTTCGGGGCCGCCAAAGTCGATTGCTTTACGCTTGGCCGAGAGGACGATCCTTTAGTGCGTTCATCGACAGACGCTCGAATTATGAATTCAGTGGCTAACTTTGTAAGGCGTCACAATTGCCAGGAGCTCCTGCTGGCGTTGCCTTGGGACGATGTCGGCCGCATCGAGCTTGTCCGGGATCAAATTAAAACCTTGCCGGTGGCTGCTCGGTTATTGCCGGACATGCACGTTCGGTCGCTGTCGCAGTTTACCTCGTCAGCACGCCAGCGAGTATTGGCCATCGAAATCCAACGGGCCCCTCTTAGTGGCGCCCAGCGTTTCGTCAAGCGAATGATGGACATCTTCGTAGCCTCCCTAGCGTCAATATTTTTCTTGCCCATCATGGCTCTGACTGCGATCGCGATTAAGCTTGATAGTCCAGGCCCCGTGATTTTTAGGCAGATAAGAAAAGGATTCAATGGCAGGGAATTTGTGATATTCAAATTTCGGACTATGACCGTCTTGGAGAATGGGCCAAGTCTAGCGCAGGCGACGCGAGACGACCCGCGAGTGACTGCCGTAGGACGACTGCTTCGGTCAGCGAGCATCGACGAATTGCCTCAGCTTCTGAATGTGTTGAAGGGCGATATGTCACTGATCGGACCGCGTCCTCACGCGCTGGCCCACGACAACTATTTCCAAGAAATCTTGGGCGATTACGCAAATCGTCATCACGTAAAGCCTGGCATAACGGGTTGGGCGCAATGCAATGGCGCGAGAGGCGAGACGCCATCGATCGAGCATATCTCGGAGCGTGTGAAGCTAGATCTGTGGTATGTTAATAACTGGAGCCTTTGGCTCGATTTCCAAATATTAATCAAGACCTTTTTTGAGGTCCTGCGAAAGCGAAACGCTTACTGAGGGGCACTTTTCGTGCAAATGGAATCAAGAGTAAACGCCAACGCAATGATCGACAGCACGCTGTGCAACCCCGAAGCTGGAAATTCGCGCAGCTGCGAGACGGATCAATAAGAGTTTGCTCGCGAGGGAAAGCGTCGGTTTCATTGAGACGAGCCCGTCCGATGTTCCGACGCGGTTTGTGTTTGAGCATTCTTGTTCAGTCCGCCACATTTAAAAACTGTCCGCGAACGCGTGTGCGAGGGTTGGGTTTATGATCCGTATTTGAGGACTCAAGAGGGCCCTCGGCGCTCGGTAGCGGGCCCGAGTGGAGAGTTGACGTTGCCCCCGCGGTTTAATCCATGTTGAACTGGATTCTGGCCCTTTAGGGAAGGACCAGACGATGAAGCGGAAGCGGTTTACGGAAGAGCAGATCATTGGGGTTTTGAAGGAGCACGAGCTGGGCGCGAAGACTGCC
>JARLJJ010000524.1 GCA_031291275.1 Formivibrio sp. | reverse complement strand
TTCGCAATCGTCTCCACAATCAGCATCCCAACCTCGGCTCCCATAATCATGGAAGCCAGTGTGGACCCTCAGCCCCCGGGGTCCCGATTGGATGCCGATTACCCCGAAAACGGGGTCCTTATTCCACGCCGAAACACACCGTGGCCGGGATTAGCGTCACGCCCAGGCCGCGAAGATGGTCATGGCCTGCGAGCTGCACCGCAAGGTCACGCGCAAAGCGGTCTGGCGACTCTACAATGATCGTACGCACGCCATTGCCGGCAATGCGCTCCAACATGGCCGCGAAACCGGGGCGCTCTGTAATCGCGTCGCCGTCACGCCGCATCTCGTCGATCATTCCGCGTTCGACGCCTACGCCCTGGAGATCGAAGCCGGGGGGCGGCGTCTGTTCTATTCTGGCGACCTGCGTGGGCATGGCCGAAAGAGTAAATTGTTTGAACGAATGCTGAAAAAGCCGCCGAAGAACATCGATGTCATGCTGATGGAGGGGTCGAGCCTTGGCCGCCTTACCGAGAGTGAGCGCTTTCCAACCGAGGAAGAACTGAAGCGGATTTTCATAGACCGCTTTAAGACTACACCGGGCATGGTGCTCGTCGCCTGCTCGGCACAGAACATCGACCGCGTCGTTACGATCTACCGAGCAGCTAATCGAGCCGAACGGACCCTCATTGTCGATGCCTATGCCGCCGAAGTTCTGAAAGCAACCGGCAATGACCACATCCCGAAACCGGTTCGCGGCTGGCGGAACCTCGCGGTGTTTATCCCGCAGGCGCAGCGCGTCCATTTGAAAAGAAGGGGCATCGCTCCGATCGTCGATAGCTACCGCGGCTTTCGTCTGTGGCCGGAGCAACTCGCCGAGCATGCGCCGCGTTCGGTCATGCTGTTTCGCGGCTAAATGTTTAAGGATCTCGAACGCACAGGAGCACTCGCTGGCGCTCGCGTGATCTGGTCTCAGTGGGAAGGCTACCTCGCCGAAGGGTCCGGTGCTAACCTGAAGGCCGACTGCGAAGCCCGCCGTATTCCCTTTGAAATCATCCATACGTCGGGACACGCAAGCGTCGCCGATCTGAAGCGTCTAGCCGCCGCCGTGTCCCCCAAGGCATTGGTCCCGATCCACACCTTTGAGGCGGAGCAGTTTCCCGCGCTATTCGAGAATGTCGTGCTGCGTCGGGACGGGAAATGGTGGAAGGCCTGACGAATGGGCCGAGTTTGAAGGAGGAGAAAAATGATAGAAACGATTGCTACCAAGCTAGATGAGTTGAACAAGCAAGCAAAGCTTATTAAGCGCTTTGAGAACAAGTATAAAGATAAGTTTGCGAACGATCTGCGGTTACGGCCGTCGGTCGGCAGTTTCAGCTTGGTGAGTTGCGCCGACAAAACATCACAGAGCGGATGGTCAAAACTTGGTTCTGAAAATGGATTAAATCGAGCATTTGGAAAAGCGATTCAAAGGCAGAGACGCAATGTACCTGAGAAGAAGCTACAATCTTGGCTGATCCGAGAGGCTCGAAAGGGCGCCCGCAAAATCCAATCAATTTCCGAACTCTTGGGTGATCAGTTTTGGTTTGTCTCAGACGAGATCGCCATATCTGATCCGGTGACAAAGAAAAAATTCGTCGCCGATATGCTGTTGGTTCGAGTTGACAACAAGAACTTGGCGCAACTTGTGAACGTTGAGCTTAAGTATCAACGATCGATGGACACGTTTAGGCAGGTAATAAAATTTCGCGAAGTGCTTGAAAACCCGAGATTGCGTCGGGCTTGGCAACATTTTGCTGAGATAATGACTGGTCGTACATTTCAATGGCACTTACCACAAAAAAACACATACGGGCTAGTTATATGGCCCACGGCGGATAATCCGTCACGAGCGCTGGCAAACAAGAAACGAGCGGACTACGAACGCATTGGCGTGCTCGGCTTTATGAGGAAAGGACCGAAGGCGCAAAAGAGATATGTCTTTAAAATCGAGTAATTTCGGCGGACGCACTGATAAGCAAATCGCAATTTCTTGGTCAGTTTAAGGAGCTCAAAACTCTAGTTTGCGTTCCACTGGCTTTGAAAGCTTTTTCCAATTTTCCAGTTGTTTACGGAGCGGGTATCACCGCAATCGACCGCGATTGGATCGCGCTGAACACCGAATTCCCCATCGTCTACCATACCGAAAAAGTAGCAGCGGTCCTCATATTTACCGAGAATTCTATTTTTCTGATGGATCACGCTTCTGACGACGATTGCATCGAGAGATCGGTGCTGCCATTGCACCAATCCAAAATCCGCAACCTCAGAGTTTACGTCGAATGTTTCCCAGTGATCTGCCAAGCGCCTATCCATAGACTCTATGTAGCCTGGGAAAAAGTCGCCGCCTTTTACCGGCCGGTTCTCCGCAACTTTAATCACGACTTCATGTATTGCATTCTCCAATCCACGGGCCCTGACGCCGTATTTTTCCCGCAGCTTGCGTTCAATTTCCGTTTTATTCTTTTCATTGTCTTTTTGCCGCTGCATTTCGAGATCGTGCTGAGCCTTTTCTTGTTGCTTGAGCGCCTCGTCTTTAACAATTTTCTGACGGGTTTTATCGTTCGCGTCGAACGTCGCTTGGTCCAAATCCTTGTCGCTCCACCAAACTGGCGAAAATGCATATTTCAAGCCGTCTCGGCGCAGAGCCAACATGATGGAACGCAAGGTGCTTGCCTCGCCAATTACATAGCCGCATTGTCGGCGCTGTAGACCAAGAAATGCAACATCCGGATTGGCCGTATCGACAGTTTGCCAATCCCCGGTCACTGTTGGAGCAATGACGTCGGTGTTTCGCCGTAATAGCTCCTTCAAACCATCTCCGCGTTCGACAGCGACGGACGTGATCACACACGCAACCGGGGCATCCGCAGCCGCCATTGCAATGACCCCAAATCCCTTGCGAACATTGCTCTCAACCTCCGTCTCAATCTGCAGCGATAGCGTTTGACGGCTTTGGAAAACGGCGGGGTAATCAGTGATGATCTCATATTGTCGAAATGTGCCTGCCTCTATCAATTTTCCCAACGTAAGAATGTAGTCATCACGTTCCTTCAATAACTCACCCCGCTGAAAGGCTATTATATCAACTGCTGTTGCGACCTTTGAAAGGTCGCACGTCGGTGGCACGGACGTGGTGACATTTTTGGCTCCGCGGTCTGAAAGTACGTGCTCTATATAACGTTGAACAGTGACTTCGGATGGCCGCGCGAAACACAACAGCGCCTCATCGTTTTGAAATACAATATCGCCTCTCACGTTTTTCCAGACGTGCGGTGCAGTCGATGATGCATTGTAAAGAATAACGATATCGGCTTGCGGTCCTTCAACGATAATTTTGCTCTTATCCCCGAACCCAAACCGTTCCGCGAGCGTCTTCGAACTGTCCGGGGCTGGGGCGACCGGCCGAGAATACTCATTGCCAATTGCGTCATACGCTTCCATTAGACCAGTTTGTGTGACGTAGGCCGCCACGGCGTCATTTGCCTTGCTGATTTCTTCAATGATGTTTGTCTTTAGAGACGTGTCGATTTGGCCGCGTAACTTCAACAAAGACGCCGTCTTCGTGTCACCTAAATGATTCTTCATATAACCGTCGATGAAAAAGGTGTTCTTATCGGCTTGGCTTTTAGCTTCAGCAAGAAAACGCGCCTTCTCGCGCGCACGGGTCGCCTGCTGTTGCTGCTCAAAGTCGTCAAAGCCGGGTATTGGCTTGAGCAAATTCGCAAGTTTCTGCATTGACTGGACAGCCGCGGGCTCGTCAAATTTGTCGAGGGCTATTTGGAGACCGGCCGCTTCGTTGGCAATTGCAGAAATGGAAGGAACGGATTTCTGCTCGCCTATAAAGTTTTTAGAGTCATCTAGAAAAGCGCGGGCTTCTTTCAGTCGCGCAGTCTCTATTGGACGTCGGGGTTGTTCGGGCTGAGTTTCCGCTTGTCGGGGTTGTTCCGGCTGAGTTTCCGCTTGTCGGGGTTGTTCGGGCTCAGGTTCCGCTTGTTTTGCAACGACCGAAGCGCAATCAATGTAATCACGAAAAACCCACCCCAGAGTGCGGTTACTACCAACCCGCTCAATTTCTGACCAGCCGTGTCCCCGGGTGTCTGTTTGTGAGCGGCCAAGCCGAACCTGCGTGCCATTACTCAGCGTGTCGACTACGTCGCCGCCATTTGGCTGAGTTCGAACGTTCAAAGGCGTTCCGGTCGGGTCCGCGACCCGGCATGAAGGGGAATTTGAGGCATCGTTTTGTGCCTTATTAGAAGATGATCCTCCTTGCAGTAATTCGGTGCGCTCCTGCGCAGTTAGAAAATCCCCCTGAAGCTGTCCAGATTGGTCCTTGAATTGTCTGATCGCCGCCCGTGTGTTTGTGCCAAACTCCCCATCCGGATTATCGTTCAGGAATCCAAGCGTGAGCAGTGACTGTTGTATTTTGGCCCGCTGTTCGGGAGTTAGACGTGACTCAACCAAAGCATCTCCACTAAGTTGAGATCGGTAGCTCGCCGCCCGCTTGTGGTAGGCGGACAAAATACACTGTCGTGGGTCCTGTGCCCTTGGGCATGTCTGATTCAAAAAATCGAGCCAGCGTTGTTGCGCGTCGTCGAAAGCCGGCCGATCACTGGGGGCGGCTGAGAAATACCTCGCCCAATAGGCTGAGATAAGGTCCCAATCCGCTGCTGCGCCAATTTGGTCGAGGCAGACGGTACGTGCTGTGAGAGTCCTTGCTCTGGTGCAGTCGAAGGTAGGTTTCGAGGAAAGGTCTTGGATATCGACAGGGTTCGCATTGGAGGGCGACACAGAAGCAGTCGAAGTTCGGCAGCCAAAGCGAATACTGGAAATTCTCGGGTCAGTTGGCGCGACACCGTTTTCAATCATCCCATCAATTGAATATCCTTGTCGCTGTAGGGCCTCGTCAATACAAGATGTCTGGTTCGGTGGTATTTTCGACCATTCAATTCGGGCATGATCGACGATGGCTGCGCGCACCATGACGCCGAACAAGTTGATCATATCACCGGGATTTTGAGCAAAAGCCGGATCGGAAAAATGCATTCCAACGGCGAGAGTTACAGCCGTGAACGCAAATACCGTTGAGCCGTACCTGGCCAAAATCACAGGCCCCATGCCCCAATGGAGACGCTAGAGGAAATTCTGCGCGCGCGATTGGGGAGCTTCTGAAATATATAGCCACCAAAATGTAGTGTATATTGATGTAGATCAACTGGCCTGGCGCGTAAGCAGGCACGCCTGCTACGGCCACCCAAATGAATTTACAATTGCCATCGGGCTTATGAGCACAGCCTTGTGTTAGATCAAAAGCCCACCTCCCTAACTCGCTAACAAACTCGTATTTCTTATCGAGTATTCATCTTCTCAATTTGATCCATATTTTTAGTTGCCGACTTTGCCACCACGCCTACAATTAGTCGATGTGATTTGCTGCTCGAATGGTTGGCAGGCGCGCCAAGATCTTATCGCTTGATCATGTTGAAGACCTGCTGGTCTTCGCGGCCCAGACCCGACATCCGCTCCGGAACCAGGCGCTGGTGCTGCTGTCGGTCAAGGCTGGGCTGCGGGCCGGTGAAATCGCGAACCTGACCTGGCCGATGCTGGCCGAACCGACCGGCGAAATTGGGACATCACTCGAACTGCAAGACCGAGTGGCGAAGAAGGGCAGCGGGCGAGTTATTCCAATCCACCCAGGGCTGCGCGCGGCCCTGGTTAAGCTAGCGCGCCTAACCCCCATACCGGACGGCCCCGTTATTCGGTCTGAGCGCGGCGGGCCGATGACCCCGGTGAGCATCGTGTGCTGGTTCGCCAAAGCGTACCGGGCAATCGGACTCGAAGGCTGCTCATCCCATTCCGGTCGCCGCACATTCATTACTCGGGCGGCCCGGCTGGTGCACAAGGCCGGTGGGTCGTTGCGCGACGTTCAACTATTGGCCGGGCACCGGTCGATCCAGACCACCCAGCGATACATCGACGGCGACACCGACGTGCAGCGCAAGCTCGTATCGCTGATTTGACTTTCCAATGGCGCACAGCGTGCGCTGCAGGTCAGGTTCAGGCGCGGTCGAAGACGGAGTAGCTGATGGCAACCAAACCAGTTGGACTTTGAGATCAGAGCACCATCTCTCAACCAAACATGAGCAATATACCCACCATCCATGACGTCGGCGAATTGCTGGTTCTTTTAAGAGAGAGCCTGCCGACGCGCGCCGTCGTCTATGTGGGGCATGACCTTGCCGTATGCGATTGCGCAAACGGCTACCCCGCTCGCCCGATAGCTTGGATCGACGACACGGGATCCGCCCGCGAATTGCTCAACAAGGCGTATGACGCCGACTTTGCCGGCGACACATCCGTGTGGGCCGCCCTGCCCTTGCGCTATGGACCCTACTGCTCGACTTGGGTTTTATCGGAACATCCCAAAGCCCCTACTAAACCCGGCTCAAACTGACGGTCGGATGCAAGCAGATGCAATGCACGGTTAGGGGGATGCGAGTGGTGAAGGCGGAAAATTGCAGTATCGTTGGCCGCGACACGGCTGCGGTTGCTCACGCTGTTCGCCTCATTCATCAGGTTTGCTGTTTCGCTGGCTCATTTGACTTGCTCGAAGAATTTAGTGACCAAGGTTTGTGTGCCGCAATCGAGCGGCGCGATAGCGGCGCATTGTTCGACCGGCTAATGCACGATTTCAGCTTTCAAGGGGTCTCGGATCAGATCGCCGCAAATTACATGGCCCGTCACGGGCAGGTGACTTGGCGGTCAGTTCGCAAAAATCTGGCGAAGCGACCGAGTTGCCCCAAGCTGCAAACCTATTGGGCTTTTCATGCCTGCCGCTACGAAAAGACCAGCGGCACTTGCGCAGAACCCGACCACATCGCCACGTGTCCCCTGCCAACCCATCGATTGAGAAACGGCCATCTCAACCAGATTGCCTATAGCCTTTTCCTGTTCATCCGAGACGTTGCTGAAAACGATTTGATTGGCTGGTTTGATGACCGGTTGGGCCAGGCGAATGACGAAGCAGGTCTGGATCCCGTTCCGCAAGCCCGTAATGCGCTAATTGAGCCAATGCGGAATATCTACGGGGTGTCGGACAAGGTGCTCGCCATGGCGTTGTCCGGCATTCTGATCGGCGCTGCTGATGCTCGCCCCAGGTGGCTCAAGGTTGGCGTGCAGCTAATCGCCGTCGATACCTTGGTCCATAATTTTCTGCATCGAACTGGAATCTTGCGGCGGCTCAAAGCCAGCCACCCCTACGGTCCCGGCTGTTACCTGCCGGGCGGCTGTGCCGATATCATTCGCTTGGTTGCCGAGCGGATCGACGCTCGGCAGTTCAACCGGTCCTTTCCAAAGGTATTTCCGCGGTTCGTGCAACTCGCAATCTGGCGCTATTGCAGCCAGCAGGGCCTCGGCATTTGCAATGGCAACCGAGTTGATGACCGGCATCGGTGCCAAAACTCGCACTGTAGGCTTTACGGCATTTGCGACCGAATTCGCCTGAAATGAGGTTGCACGAGCCTCTCAGCCCGCCCGCGGCGGCCGCTGAGTGCGAGGCAATCAGCGCTGTCGTGAGTTGCTCGCTAGCGCGCGTTGAATTCTTAAGATCAAATAATTGACCTCGCTGTCTAAGTTGCTACTCTAGCTTTATCGACCGCATGACGCTGACGTGGGACCGCTGAGATGGGCATCTTCCGGAGAAAAGTGCCAAGTCATCTGATCCCAATCCATCCGGATAACGCCGCAAACAAGGACTGGGTTATTCTGTTAGAGGCCAGCACGATTGTCGGTCCGTCGCCCGAAAGACTTCGTGTTGCGCGATCAATGCAGGAACGAAAAGTTGTAAAGAAATACAACATATTACTAAGACCAAAGCACTTTCTTGTTGTGGAAGGATTTAATCCACGAATTCACGCCCTCTATTTTTGTCCGCAGCTCTACAGATATGATTCCGAAAAAAAGCTCGTTCCGCTACAAGGTGACGAAATAGCTAGATTAATTGCGCAAGCCGTTGAGGGCGGAGTTACAGAGAGGCGACCATGGTATGACCCCCAGGAGAAATTGTCAGATCAACCGATAATCAACGTTCCGATGATATCGGAATTTGATACTGTTGTTGTTGAAATGCCCAACGCCCGGAACACGGCGAATCGACCGGGTCCGAGAACATCACCGTGACCTGGCGGCGCTCGGCAGTGTCCTTGCATTCTCGTGGAAGTCCGTTTCTGTTCGAGGCCAAGGCTGCTGTGCAGCAGCCTGCGAGGTCTACGCTTGAATGACCGATAAATCTTGGCGCTGAAAACTCCACGTTCAATTTCGTGTAGAAATTCAGTTTCGATGTCGTCTGCGATTAGACTCATTCACGTCGCCTGCGACGAAGTCTGTTCGCCGGCTCGATGACCGGCATCGGTGCCAAAACCGGCACTGCCGGTTGTACGGCATTTGCGACCGAATTCGGCTGAAATGGTGTAACAAAATCAATAGCTTATAAGCGTATTATCAAGTATTTTCCCTTGGTTTTCTGGCTGTTTTGTGTATAATTGCGCCGTCGCAGGCAATAATGCCTGTGGCAAGACACACGAAACCTTTGGAGTTACTTCAATGCACATCCCTAAACCTTCCGGCCCACCGGGGCCGCACGATTCAAGTCTCGTTGTCGATCCGCAAAGGGGGCCTCTGGCCCCCTTCGGCGTTCCTGGAGGACAGTCATGACCAAACAGACAAATGGCGGTAGCCCAGACCTGATCGTTCTCGGCCTGGGCGAACAAGGAAAACCGCAGGCGGCCCGGTTTCCGGCAAGCCAATCAGACCCGGTGACCAAGGCCGCCAAGGCGATGAACCTTGTGGTCGGCAAGGCCGACGGCACAGCTTTGGCCGAGCTTGCCGACAAGTTGCCGACCGGCCGGTTGTACGCGACCGGCCGGGGCTTCGTGCCTCCGGTCAAGCGAGGCCTGTACGACAAGATCGTCGAGCAACTGAAACTCGGCGGTCAGCCGGTGCCGGAGCCGACCGATGTCTCAGTCCCCGCTGCCCCGGGTTTGCCCGCCAGCTGGGACAAGATCGAAGTCGGCCAGATGGTTATCGCCGCTGAAGGCCAGCCTTGGTACGCCGCCATCGTGGTCGCCCGCGACGGCGATATGCTGACCCTGAAATGGCGTGACTACCCGCAGGAGCCGAACGCTATTCGGCACGTCGGGGCGGTGGCGCTGTTGAAGCCAACTCCAGTCAGCACCTGACCCGGCATCACAGCTCGGGCCGCAGGACGCGGCCCGAGCATTTCCCTCAACCAATTCCCTAATCGAGGCGAACCATGGATCAAGTCCGTGAGCGAATACGCACGCTCAATGATGAGCTGCGCCGCAACCTGCCCAACGGTCATGCCGTCATGACGACTGGTATCGCCGCCCTCGGCCCCGAGGCCGTCGCGCGGATCATCAAGACCATCGCAGTCTATGACGACTTCTGCCACGCCAACGACCCGTATGGCGAACACGACTTTGGTTCGTTCGAAGCCGACGGCGCCGTGATCTTTTTCAAGATCGATTACTACGATAGGGCCTTGACCGGTCACTCGCCCGACCCGTCCGATCCATCGGTTACCGAGCGCGTCATCACCATCATGTTGGCTGATGAATACTGAGGATCGGCATTCTGCCGCTTTCCGGCACGATTATGCGTCGGGCGCTTACAACAACAGAGTTACGCCGCACCAAAATTGCCCGCAACCAATTCCTTGCCCGCCCGCGAAGACCGATCACGGTGGTGCTGGACGGCGTAACCCAAAACTACAATATCGGCGCCATCTTCCGCCTCTGTGATGCGTTTCTCGTGCAGCAGCTAGTGATTTGCGGCACCAAGGTGGACTTGCACAAACGCAAACTCGTGCAAGGTGCGCAAGGCACTCAACACTGGGTGCCGTGGAGTGAGCGCCGGAACGCGGACGATGCCGTCGCCGAAGCGAAGGTGCTGGGCGCCTGGGTCGTGGTAGCCGAGCAGACCACAGCCAGCGTTCGCCCTGAGCAGCTCGTACCCGTGTTTCCCGCGTGCCTGGTAATGGGTGGCGAGCGCAACGGCGTCTCGCCCGAGGCAATAGAAGCAGCGGACGCGGCTGTTGCCCTCCCCACGCTCGGCATGGCGAATTCGCTCAATGTCGCGACCACTGCCGCGATCCTGCTGTACTGGTTATCACTGCGCTTTGAAGAAGGTACACGAATATGACGGTTGTTGAATAAATCCATGAGTGAGCGATAATGGCGCAGCCAGCCCGCCATCGTGATAAAGCCGGAAAAATCTAACCTCCGGCGATCCAAAGTTCGGTCTCAGAGCACCGGGATCAGCCAGGCGACCTACTTCAATTGGAAGAAGAAGTATGACGGTCTGCTGCCGACCGAGATGCGGCGGCTGAAGCAGTTGGAGGATGAGAACGGCAAGCTGCGGAAGGTTGTCGCTGATCTGAGCCTCGACAAAG
>JARLJJ010000523.1 GCA_031291275.1 Formivibrio sp. | reverse complement strand
CCTGCGCGGCATCATCGAAAGCATCCAGCACAATGCGGACCGGGTCGGTCAGGCCTCGCACAGCCTGTCCGGGCAGATGGAACAAATCAACGATGCGGCCAAGCACTCGTCCGACGCGATCTCGTCCACGGCCGCGGCCATTGAGGAAATGGCGGTCAGCATCGACCATATCTCGCTCAGTGCCAAGGAAACCGAAACCAACTCTACGCATGCCACACAACTGGCCAGCCAGGGCGAAGGCATGGTGCATAAAGCCAGCGATGAAATCAGTCGTGCGGCTGTCCATGTGGATGAAGCGACCAATCTGATTGGCGGGCTGGTCGAGCGCACCCGCGAAATCGGCGGCATTGCCGGCGTGATCAAGGAGATTGCCGACCAGACCAATCTGCTGGCGCTGAATGCGGCGATCGAAGCGGCGCGGGCGGGCGAGCAGGGTCGCGGTTTTGCCGTGGTGGCCGACGAAGTGCGCAAGCTGGCCGAACGCACCAGTCAGGCGACCGGGCAGATTGCCAGCATGATCCAGGCCATCAATGTGGATACCTCTGCAGTGGTCAACGGGATGCAAGCGGTGGGTCCGCAGGTCGCGCTTGGAGTGGAAATGGCGGGCAAGGCCGGCGAAGCACTGCGCCAGATCAGCGAAGCCTCGGTGGTGGCCCAAGGCAAGATTCGCGAAGTGGCCAATGCCACGACTGAGCAAAGTCAGGCCAGTGGCAGCGTGGCGAGCAATGTGGAGCAGATTTCCAGCATGCTGGAGGAATCGGCGCAATCGGTGCGTGCTGCCAATGAAAATGTGGTGATGCTGGAGCGTCTGGCTGGCGAGCTGAGACAATCGGTGGCGCGCTTCAGAGTCTGAGTATTTTGTAATGTTATAAACCAAGAGCCGCAAATGCGGCTCTTGGTTTATTGGAGTGGTCTATCCCTCACGATTCACACACGAGGGAATATTTATTTGCTTGGATAGGTTTAACTATCGCTGTCGGCCGGAGTGCTCACGTAGACACGGAGATTCGGGCTGACATTGGCACCTTTAGGTGCGATATCTGCCAAATTGACATAATTGCTGTTACCGTCAAATTTCCAGCTGAAATCAGTACCATCGGCCAATTTGAAGTGCAATACATCGCCAGAAAAGACGTTGAAATACTTGCTCTGCGGTGTAACGGTAATTTGCCGAGCATTTTTGATCTGGCCGGCTACCGGAGTGCCATCACTACTGGCGGAAGCAAAAGCGGCAGAGGTGCCGAGCAAGGCGGTCAGGGCTAACGCGCCCCGGATAAGTGTGCGTGTTTTCATTTTTGTTTCTCCATCGATTAATAGAATGTTTCGCCTGTCAGTACGCGTTGATGCGGTGCGATATCTGCTGCGAACGAGAACAGATTAACAAGTTGCCCTTATCAAAAAACGAACAGGCAGATTACAAATCTGTCATTAAAGTGTGCCGGCTTTATTTTCCCGCCCCTCCTTCTGCGCCTCCTTGCGATGCCACATAAACCCGGAGATTCGGGTTGATATTGGAGCCGGCGGGGGCGATATCTGCCAATGTCACGTAATTGCCGGTTCCGTCGAATTTCCAACTGAAATCATTGCCATTGGGTAAATTGAAACGCAATACCTCACCATTACGTGCGTTCAGGTAACGGGTTTGCGCTGTAATGGAAACGGGGTGTGCACCTTTAACCTGGCCGCTTACTGGCGTACCGTCGATGCTGCTGGCTGCAAAAGCGGCAGCGGTACCGAGTAGTGCCGTCATGGCCATGGCCGCTTGAATAAGAGTGCGTGTTTTCATTTTGGTATCTCCTGATTAAGCGAAGTTTTCGCCGCCAGATACATGTTGAAGAAGGAGTATCTGCTGCGAACGTCACCAGAATAACAAGATGACCCCTTCAGAAAGCGAACAAGCGGATTACAAATTTGTAATCGTAAGAAGACAAAAATATATGGATAATCAATTGCATAGATAAAGGCGAATGGATAATGAAGCTGCTGATTGTCGAAGATGACGCCAAAACACGCGCCTACCTGAAACAGGGGCTGACGGAGCAGGGTTTTGTCGTGGATGTGGCCGCCAATGGTGTGGATGGCAGCCATCTGGCGCGCACCGAAGACTTCGATCTGGTGGTGCTGGATGTAATGATGCCCGGTATGGATGGCTGGGCGGTGCTTGAAGAATTGCGCCGCAGCAAGGAAATTCCGGTGTTGTTCCTGACGGCGCGGGACAAAGTGGAAGACCGGGTGCGCGGGCTGGAACTGGGGGCCGATGATTACCTGGTCAAGCCGTTTGCTTTTTCCGAACTGGTGGCGCGGATCCGCACCTTGCTCAAACGCGGCAAGACGCGTGAGCCGGATGTGCTGCATCTTGCCGATATGGAAGTGGACCTGCTGCGGCGCAAGGTCACGCGCTCGGGCCAGCGAATCGATCTCACCGGCAAGGAGTTTGCACTATTGAGTTTGTTGCTGCGGCGTCAAGGCGAGGTACTTTCGCGCACGATGATTGCGGCTCAGGTGTGGGACATGAATTTTGACAGCGATACCAATGTGGTCGAGGTGGCGGTGCGCCGCTTGCGGGCCAAGATCGACGACGAGTTCGAACCGAAGCTGATCCATACCCTGCGCGGTATGGGCTATGTGATGGAAGTCAGGGAGTCCTGAGTATGCAGTGGCCCGTCTGGAATTGGCTGAAAGCGCAGTTTGCCCATCGCGTGGCAGAACGCGCACAGCAAGGAATAATGAAAATCCGTCCGAGCATTTCCATTACCAAGCGTCTGAGCGGTTTGTTTGCCCTGATGACCTTTCTTCTGCTCACGACCATAGGCTGTTCGCTGTATCTGGCACTGGTCCACAAGCTGGAAATGCGCGATCAGACCGAACTGCTTCGCCGTGTTCGTGTCGTGCGGGAATATCTGCACAATCTGAAAACCGACAATGATCTGCAGGATATGAACCGGCGCTGGGAAAACGCGCTGACTTCCGGCCGTCGCACCGTGCATCTGGTGCTGGCGGACGAGACGGGAAAAATCCTGTTTCAATCGACCAAAGTCTGCCCGGATGGCCCTACCTTGCTGAAGCGGGTGGTCCAGGAATCCATCACGCCCAATTCATCCTGGATCTGGAGCCCGAATGATGACCAGTCCTTGCGCCTGGTTGCAGTCTGGGGGCGGATGGGGCCGGAAGATGACGGGCGCCGCATCCTGATTGGATTGGCGCTGTCTACCGAAGAAACGCAGCAGATATTGCAGGAATCCGCACTATTGCTGCTGCTGATGGTGGTCATGGGAACCGTGGTGGCGGCTGGCCTCGGGTACTGGGTGGCCCGTCGCGGATTGGCGCCCGTCGCCTCCATCACCCTGGCCGCCCAGAAAATCACGGCCAATCACCTGAATCGGCGCCTGCCTGCCCGCGAGGTGCCGAAGGAGTTCTATGAACTGGGCAAAGCCTTCAATGGCATGCTGGCCCGCCTGGATGAGGCGTTTCAGAAGCAATCGGATTTGTCCTCGGATCTGGCGCACGAGTTGCGTACCCCGATCAATAGTCTGATGTTGCAGGCGCAGGTGGCATTGTCCCAGGTTCGCACTGCCGACGAATATCAGGAAGTCCTCGATTGTGCCGTCGAGGAATACCAGAATCTTTCCCGCATGATCGAAGAAATGCTGTTCCTTGCCCGCGCGGATAATGCCGAAGCGGTATTGCAGAAAGAAACGCTGGATTTGCGCGCAGAGGCTGAATGTGTCAACGAGTTCTATCAGGTCCTGGTGGAAGATCGCGGACTATCCGTAGAGGTGGCAGGGCAGGCCGTAATCGAAGCTGATAAGGGCTTGCTGCGGCGGGCCTTGGGCAACCTGGTTGCCAATGCCATCCAGCACACACCGGCGGGCGGCAGCATTCAGATCAAGATCACGCAGACCGGTGAAAAAGCCGCGACGCTGACCATCGTCAACCCCGGCGAAGGCATTGCTGAAGAACACCTGCCGCGTATCTTCGACCGCTTTTACCGCATCGACAAGATCCGCACGCCAGGGCAATGCGGTACGGGACTGGGGCTGGCGATCGTGCGCTCGATCATGCATTTGCATGGCGGCGATATCCAGGTCAGCAGTATTCCTGGCGAGGAAACTCAGTTTGTCCTTACGTTTCCCGCGGCGACTTGAACGAAGCAACAAGACTGGCTAGCTGGAGGATGTAAAAAGAGCCGCATCTGCGGCTCTTTCCGGTGCTGTATTCTTGCGGCGGAAGCTTACCCGCGGCTGGTCACGATCAGCAGGTGATAACCAAACTGGGTCTTCACCGGGCCTTGAACTTCGTTGACCGGGGCGCTGAAAACCACTTTGTCGAACTCGGGCACCATCATGCCGGGGCCGAATTTGCCCAGATCGCCGCCCTGGGCGCCGGACGGGCAGCTGGAATGTTCCTTGGCGAGTGCGGCAAAATCTGCACCGGCCAGGATTTGCTGCTTCAGTTCTTCACATTTCGCTTCGCTGCTGACCAGAAGGTGGCGGGCGGTGGCTTGTACCATTTGCAACTCCAAAGAAGGATGCCCTGCGGCATCAGTTAAAAAACGCGTTAGGCACGCGTTGCTGGGTTCTACGTGGGCTCTCAGGCGCGAATTTCAAGCATCGCAACTCATCGCAGGTTTTGCCTGCAGAGCCATTGGATTTCTTGCTTTACTTGATGGCGTCGATATCTGCCAGGGATTCAATACCCTTCTGGGTAATTGAAAAGCCACCTTCCTCTCTTGGGCTGATATGACCTTTCTTGCCGAGGAACGTAGCCACATCGGCATCCAGTTTGGCGAGCGGATTAGCGGCAAGGCTGCGCAACCCATCGATGCAGTGCTTGAGAACCAGCGCTTGCCGGCCCTTGTCGGTGATCGAAACACGGCCGTTACGGCCGTAGGTGATGTATTTCAGACCATTAAGGTGTTTGGCATGCTTGGCTACGCAAGGGCTGACCTTTCTGCTTTTAATGCCGCGGCCGATTTCTGCCAGCGCTTCAAATTCATCGGTCGTCAATGCGTCGTTCATGGTGGTTTCCTATGGGTAAATGACTGATTTCGGTTTCGGCGCCATGGTAGCGTACTGTGAGCTTGCCGGTTGGGCAGAATGAGTATTCATCCGCTGTACGCAGCGTGATTTTCCCCGGCCTTAATACCAAACCGGCCAACGGTTTGCGGGTTGCTGTCCACCGCATGTTACTCTTTCCACTCGTCTGCCCTATGGATAGGCGCCAATCTTGCCAGTGTCCTCGCCTCTTTTTTTGAAGTGTCGTGCCCGTTCTATTCAGAACCCATTCCTGCTGCACAAGCCATAAGAAGAAGTCCAATGCCTGGTTACGAAGTCAAATTCGAGACCGTCACCGTGGGCGGCACGGATTACCGAATCCGTTCGCTACTCGACCTGCAACAATATTCCGACCCGCTGGGTGAAGCCGAACGCGCCGGGATTTCGCCTGCCAGTTGGCCGCTTTTTGGGCATATCTGGCCTTCGGCGCGCACTTTGGCCTTGGCCATGGATAGCTTCGATCTGACCAACAAACGGGTATTGGAAATTGGTGCCGGTCTGGCATTGGCAAGTCTCGTGGTCCATGGCCGTGCCGGCAACATGACGGTGAGCGATTGCCATCCTCTGAGCCAAGGATTCCTTGAGGAAAACCTGCGGCTGAATGATCTTGGCCCGATGGCTTACCAGACCGGGAATTGGAATATCGCCAATCCGTTATTGGGCCGGTTCGATCTGATCATCGGCAGCGATGTGCTGTACGAGCGCGACCAGCCAGCCCTGCTCGCCGCCTTTATCGATCGGCATGCCGCGACGACGGCTGAAATCATTATTGTTGACCCGGACCGCGGCAATCGCCCCCATTTTTGCCGGGCCATGTCCGCGCTCGGTTACGCCGTCACAGAACGACGCGCGAATGCCATGCTGGAAAATGGCGAGCGTTATAAAGGACGCTTCCTGCATTTTCAGCGCAGCCTTTTGAATTAGTCTTGACCTGCGTGGGCGTGCCGTTCCTCTGCCGCGAATATTTTATTTCGCCTTTGCTTGCAGAATGTGAGACAAGTTTTGTAGTCTTCAGATTGGCCTTGGTCTTGCGTGAGACTGCGGGCCTGTTCACGCGAGGAGCAGGCATGACACGATGGGTACGCGTATTTGCCATGCTGGTGGCCTGGGTTCCCGGGCTGACTTTTTCTGCCGATAACATCGTCATCAGTTTTGATGTGGCCAATCCTCCATTCATGTACGAACGAGAGGGCAAGGCTGTCGGTATCTACCCCGCCCTGGTCGCAGCGGCCTTCACCCATATGCAGGTTGGCACGACTTTGCAGGCCAGGCCGTGGGTCCGTGCCTTGCGTGAGCTCGATGCCGGCATGACAGGCATTGGCGGCATTTACCGGAATTCGGAACGCGAACAAAAGTATGATTTCAGTAACTATGATTTCAGTAACCCGATTTACCTGGAAAAATTGCTGGTTTATTTCAATCAATCCAAGCCAGTGAGCTTCCGTACGGTGGATGACCTCAAGCATTTGCGCATCGGCGTCGTACGTGGCTGGAGTTATGGTGAACGTTTCGACCTGGCCCGTCAGACCCAAATTTTTTCCGTGGAAGAAACGCCATCCGACGAGCAGAATTTCAACAAGCTCGAGCAGGGGCGGCTTGACGCAGTGTTGGCAGTGGCCGAGTCTGGCGTGATCCGGATGAAGGAATTGCATCATGTCCAGGCGGCGCCGATGCCCTTGGGCGAAAACGCCACTTTCCTGGCTTTTTCCAAGTCGGCAGGCAAGCAGGCGCTGCTCAAGCAATTTGATCTGACGCTGAAGGCGATGCATGCCAGTGGCGAGTTTGAGCGTATCGTCGCTGCAGAGCTGGCCAGATAGAATGCGGGCTGATGCGGTGGTACAGGCCGTGAAACGCTGCAATGGTCAGCCGGAATCCTCGTTGCCCCGAAGCGAGACGGGTTTTTCTGTTATGGTTCGCCTCATTCTTACTGATCTGTGCAATTCCATCCGATGACCCCCAAGAAAACCTTCCCCGCCGAGAAAACCAGCCTGCATCCGCGCAATCCGCACCGGTCGCGTTATGACTTCCCGGCACTGATTGCCAGTTGCCCCGATCTGGCCGCGTTTGTCGCCGTTAATCCGTATGGCGATGACTCGATCGATTTTGCCGATCCGGCCGCGGTGAAGATGCTCAACCGCGCGCTGCTGGCGCATTTCTACGGCGTGGCACACTGGGATATTCCGGCCGGCTATCTCTGTCCGCCGATTCCGGGCCGGGCCGATTACATTCATACCGTGGCGGATCTGCTGGCACGCGACAACGGCGGCCCGATTCCGCAAGGCAATGCCATTCGTGTGCTGGATGTGGGCGTGGGCGCGAATGCAATTTATCCGATGCTGGGACGCGTGGCGTATGGCTGGCAGTTTGTTGGCAGCGAAATCGATGCAGAAGCGCTCAAGAATGCCGAGGCGATTTTTAACGAAAACCCCAATCTGGCCGGCGGATTTTCGCCGCGCTTGCAAGAAAGCAACGAATACATATTTCAGGGTGTGATCGAGCCGGACGATTTTTTCGATCTGACCGTATGCAATCCCCCGTTTCACAGCTCGGCGGCCGATGCCGCAGGCGGCTCACGGCGCAAATTACGCAATCTTGGCAAAGAGGCACCCGGCAAGCCGGTGCTGAATTTCGCGGGACAAAGCAACGAGTTGTGGTGCGAGGGCGGCGAGATTGCCTTTGTGCGCAGCATGATCCGCGAAAGTCGCCTGTTTGCGCCGCAATGCCTGTGGTTCACCACGCTGGTTTCCAAGCAGGATAACCTGCCACTGATCTATGCGGCACTCGATCGCGTCGCGCCGCGTGCCGTATTTACGCTGGATATGGCGCAAGGCCAGAAAATCAGCCGGATCGTGGCCTGGAGCTTTTATCCGGAAACCGAGCATAAAGAGTGGGCACAAAGCCACTGGAAGCCCGCCCGCTAAGCGCCTATCCCATTAGGCGGCTGCACCTTCGCATCTGACGGTCCCACAGGGATTTGCTGACCCCAAGGGTGCTTCCTGCGGGGCGTCCTCAATGTACTGCCTGTACATTCCGGGTCCTGTGCTCCGTCCTCCTGCCATCAGCCTTGGCTTGCTCGCCTACTGAGACAGGCTCCAAGCCTGCTTGCCGGTCTGACTCAAGCCGTTTGTGGCAGATGTGGCAAGGTGAGATCGACCGCGAGTGAAATACGTTTTTCCAACGCCGGGCTGGTGATCCGGTAATCGGTAAAGTCGGCTTCGATCGCATACACGCCCACAGGCAGCGTGAGCGCCTGCTTCATGGCAAACAGTGGGCGCAGTTGCTGGTCGATGATCAGCGCATGCAGCGGGCTGCCCCCGGTTGCGGCAAGCAGGACCGGTTTGCCGGCCAGGACATCCATGCCCATGAAATCAACAAAATGCTTGAACATCCCGGTATAGCTTGCGCTGTAGACCGGACTCGCCGCGATGACCAGATCGGCATTGATGATGGCGGCCAGATCGGCCAGGATCCCGGCAGGCAATTCTCCGTACTGCAGACAGGTACCCAGGGTGCGGCCGATTTGTGCGATTTCCACCACATGTGTTTCGATTGTCCGATGCAAGCCAATTTGCGCCATCAGGGCTTCACACAAGACCAGCGTGCGCGAGGGACGTTGCAGGCTGCCACAGAGCACGGCGACTTTCAGCGCTGACATATTCGATCTTCCTTTTGTGTTTCAAAAGCCGGTATACCTGCAGGATTTATGCCACCTGCATGGCATCGGCCATCTTGCAGCGCTCAATGCGCCTCATCCCAATTCATACCCACCCCGACTTCCGCCAGCAGGGGCACCAGCAATTCGGCCACGTTCGCCATGCGTTTGGGCAGTTCGCTGCGCACCAGTGCCACTTCGTTATCCGGTACTTCCAGCACCAGTTCATCGTGCACTTGCAGGACCATGCGCGACTGCAGGTTTTCCGTTTTCAACCATTGGGCCACATTGATCATGGCCAACTTGATCAGGTCGGCGGCGGTACCCTGCATCGGCGCATTGATCGCCGCGCGTTCGGCCCCGGCGCGGCGCGCGGCGTTGGCGGATTTGATTTCCGGCAACCACAGGCGACGACCGAACAGGGTTTCGACGTAGCCTTGCGACTTGGCTTCGGCGCGGGTGCGCTCCATGTATTCGGCCACGCCGGGGAAGCGGCCGAAATAGCGGTTGATGTAAGTCTGCGCGGCGGAACGCTCGATTTCCAGTTGGCTGGCGAGGCCGAACGCGCTCATGCCGTAGATCAGGCCGAAGTTGATGGTCTTGGCATAACGGCGCTGCTCGTGGCTGACTTCCTCGGCCGGGATGCCGAATACCTCGGCGGCGGTGGCGCGGTGCACATCCATGCCTTCGGCAAATGCTTTCAACAGGGCCGCGTCTTTTGAGAGATGCGCCATGATGCGCAATTCAATCTGCGAATAGTCGGCCGAGACCAGCTTGCAGCCAGGCGGCGCGATAAACGCCTCGCGGATGCGCCGGCCTTCCGCTGTGCGAATGGGAATGTTCTGCAGATTGGGATCGGAGGACGACAAGCGTCCGGTGACTGCCACGGCCTGGCTGAAGCTGGTATGCACCCGGCCGGTGACCGGGTTGATCATCAGCGGCAGCTTGTCGGTGTAAGTGGATTTGAGCTTGGAGAGCGAGCGGTGTTCGAGCAGCACCTTGGGTAGCGGGAAATCGCGCGCCAGTTCCTGCAGCACTTCTTCGTCGGTCGACGGCGCGCCCTTCGGCGTTTTCTTGACCACCGGCAGCTTGAGCTGCTCGAAGAAAATCTCGCCAATCTGCTTCGGACTGGCCAGATTGAACGGTTGGCCCGCCAGTTCGTAGGCCTGGCTCTCGAGTGCGAGCAGGCGCAGACCCAGCTCATGGCTCTGGCGCGACAATAATTGCGGGTTGAGCAGAATACCGGTGCGTTCCATTTCGAAGAGCACTGCGCGCGTGGGCATTTCGATGTCGCGGTAGAGTTTTTCCAGTGGCGGCTCGGCGGCCAACTTGCTGCCAAGCGCTTGCGCCAGGCGGAAGGTGATATCGGCGTCTTCGGCGGCATAGGCGGTGGCATCGCTGATCGCCACTTCGTCAAAGCCGATCTGCTTGGCACCTTTTCCGCAGATGTCTTCGTAGTGGATCGTGGTTTCATCCAGTTCGCGTGCGGCCAAGTCGTCCATATTGTGGCGTTCATGGCTGGTCAGCACGTAAGACATCAGCATCGTATCGTCGGTAATGCCGCCCAGTTGGATACCGTGGTTGGCGAAGACATGCTGGTCGTATTTCAGGTTCTGCCCGAGTTTCTTGTGCGCGGCCGATTCCAGCCATGGCTTGAGTTTGGCCAGTGTCGGTTCGAATGCCAGTTGATCGGACGCATCCGGTCCGCGATGCGCCAGCGGCAGGTAGGCGGCGTTGCCGCTGGCGGTCGAAAACGACAGGCCGACGATGCGTGCAGCAAATGGATCGAGACTGGTGGTCTCGGAATCGAGCGAAGTAATCGGGGCAGCATCGAGTTTGGCCAGCCAGTCGTCGAGTTGGTCCTCGCTCAGGATGCAGTCGTAATGGCGTTCGACCTTGGCAGGCGGCGCCACTTCGACGGCGACGGGTACAGCGGCTGGCGCTGCCGGCGGATCGGCGAACATATCCGTCGTGGCAAACAGATCGGTCGTGGTGGAGGCTGGCGCGGGGGTCGGTGCCTGTGCCGGCGTGCTTTGCAGGTGCGCTTCGGCTTCGCGGGTCCAGTTGCGGAAGGCGCTGCGCACAAACAGCGCATGCAGCGTGGACCAGTCGATGGCCTGCGGTTTCAGGCTTTCCACGCCCAGCGGCAACTCGGTCTGCAGATCGACATCGCACTTGATGGTCACCAGCTGTTGCGCCATTGGCAGCCAATCGAGCGTATCGCGCAGATTCTGTCCGACCACGCCCTTGATGCTCTCGGCGCTGGCGACCAACTGGGCGAGGGTGCCATATTCTGCCAGCCATTTGGCCGCAGTCTTGGGACCGCACTTGGGTACGCCCGGCACGTTGTCCGAGGTATCGCCGACCAGCGCCAGATAATCGACGATCTGATCCGGGCGCACGCCGAATTTTTCCAGTACTCCCGCTTCGTCGAGCACTTCGCCCGACATGGTGTTCTCGATGCGCACATGCCGGTTCACCAGTTGCGCCATGTCCTTGTCGCCGGTGGACATGATGGTTTCGATGCCGTGCTGCGTACCCCAATCAGCCAGTGTGCCGATCACATCGTCGGCCTCGACGCCGTCGACCATCAGGATCGGGATGCCAAATGCACGCACGGCCGCGTGGATCGGCTCGATCTGCACGCGCAACTCGTCCGGCATCGGCGGGCGCTGTGCTTTGTACAAGGGGTAGAGGTCATCGCGGAAGGTTTTGCCTTTGGCGTCGAATACGCAGGCGATATAATCGGCCGGTGTGGTTTCGCGCAGTTTCTTCAGCATATTGATGAAGCCGTACAGCGCATTGGTCGGGGTGCCATCGGGCGCGGACAGCGACTGGATCGCATGAAACGCGCGGTAGAGATAGGACGAGCCGTCAATAAGCAACAGAGTGGGCATGCGGGAAAGCCTCTATACTTCAAATGAGAGAAATGGTTTCAGCCATTTTCGGGACAAGAAAAAAGGAATCTGCCATGACGCTTCGCAACAAGATACCCGAGACCCTTGCGCCGGCTATTTCCAATGACAGTTCAACGCCCCTCGCTCGGGAGGCTTGGCGTGTATTCGGCATTATGTCCGAATTTGTCGAATCGACCGAGCGCTTGCAGTCGATCAAGCCCGCCGTATCCATTTTTGGTTCGGCACGGACCTCGCCTGAGCATGAATACTACAAGCTTGCGGAAGACATTGCCCGACAGCTTTCCGATTCCGGTTTTGCAGTGATCTCCGGTGGCGGTCCCGGCATCATGGAAGCCGCCAACAAGGGCGCATTCTATGGAAAATCACCTTCGGTTGGCTTGAATATCCAGTTGCCGCATGAACAGCATGGCAACCCGTATCAGGATATTTCGCAGACATTTCGTCATTTCTTTGCGCGCAAGGTCATGTTTGTACGCCATGCCAGTGCCTATGTCGTGATGCCGGGTGGTTTTGGCACGCTGGACGAGATGTTCGAAGCTTTAACCCTGATCCAGACCGGTAAATCACGCAAGATTCCGATTGTTCTGGTCGGCAGTGCCTTCTGGCACGGGCTGGTGGAATGGTTGCGCGGATCGCTGGCCGGTGAGGGCATGATCAGCCCGGAAGACATGGATCTGATCCGGATCATCGATGAACCGAAGACGGTAGTCGAGACCATTTTCAATTTTTACGAAGCGCGCGGTTTCGAACCTTCGGCCGCCGAGCACGAAATGCAGTTCAGCCTCTGACCTGTGTGGTCAGGAAAGGAATCATCATGCGTCGCCTATTACTGCTTGCCCTGTTTCCCTTGTTTGCCTATGCGGCCCCCTTGCCCGCTGATCCCCCGCCACCGCTGCCCGCGACGTCTGCAGAAAGCGATATGCCGGAAGTGCGCATTATCGAGCAGAAGGAAGCCACGATCACCGAATACCGCTCGCACGGCAAGCTCTACAAGATCAAGGTCGTCCCCAAAAACGCGCCGCCTTATTATCTGATCGACAACGAAGGTAAGGGGCGCTTCGATCATGGCGATAATCCGGCGCTGGAGAACATGCCGGTGCCGCGCTGGGTTTTGTTCGAATTTTAAGCCTGAGTTTGTTAACGTGTTGCGTCGGTGGTGATCGCTGCCGGCGCACTTCTTTTTTTGGAACAATTTATGCCTAGCGATGTTTTTTTGGCGGCCTTGCGCACTTTGCTGGCCCCTGCCGACATCCTGACCGACCCGGATGATCTTGCCCCGTATTGTCTGGACCAGCGTCGGCGTTATCGTGGGCAAGCGCTGGCCCTGGCGCGACCCCGGTCGACGGAAGAAGTCGCTGCCGTGATGCGGCTCTGCGACGCGCATGGGATACCTGTTGTGCCGCAGGGAGGCAATACCAGCAATTGCGGCGCTGCCACGCCGGATGAATCCGGCCGGTCCCTGATCCTTTCTCTGGAGCGCATGAACCGGGTGCTGGGCGTGGATACGGCCAACAATACCGTGACCGTTGAAGCCGGCGCGATCCTGGCCGACGTCCAGAAAGCTTGCCGGGCGGCCAATCGACTTTTTCCCGCCGATTGGGGTGCGGCAGGTTCTTGCCGGATCGGTGGCGCACTGGCGGTCAATGCCGGTGGTTTGAATGTGCTGCGCTACGGCAATATGCGCGAACTGACGTTGGGACTGGAAGTGGTGCTGCCCAGTGGCGAAATCTGGAATGGTCTGCGTGCGTTGCGCAAGGACAATACCGGTTACGACCTGAAGCAGTTGTTCATCGGCTCGGAAGGCACACTGGGCATTATCACCCGTGCGGTCTTGCGCCTGTTTCCGTTGCCGACGGCGCGTGCCGCCGCCATGGCGGTGGTGCCTGGTCCTGCTGCGGCGCTGACACTGTTGCGCGGTTTGCAGACCGAAGTGGGTGATCGGGTGACCTCGTTCGAGTTAATCGGGCGCCCCTGTTTCGATCTCGTCGCCAAACACTTTCTTGCCCTGGCCCAACCGTTTTCTCCGACGCCGGAATGGGCGGTACTGATTGAATTGGCTGATTATGGCGAGAATGGTCCCTTGAGCGATCGCTTGCTGGAACTGTTGGCGGAAGCCGGCGTGGAAGATGCGGTACTGGCGCGAAACGAGAGTGAAATCGACATGCTGTGGTGTTTGCGCGAAGAAATCCCGGAAGCGCAGCGGCGTGAGGGTGTCAGCATCAAGCACGATATCAGTGTACCGGTCAGCAGTCTGCCCCAATTTCTTGAGGTCTGTGGCCCGCGTATTAGCGCTGTATTTGCCGATGCCCAGGTTGTGGCCTTCGGCCATTTGGGTGACGGCAATCTGCATTACAACGTGTTCCGCAGTGATAAAAGTGCTCAGGCTTATAGCGATGAGGCTGCAATCAATGCAATTGTGTACGACTGCGTTGCAGAATTCGGCGGCAGCTTCAGCGCAGAGCATGGTATTGGGCAACTCAAGACCGCTATTCTGGCGCACTACCGCGGCGGAGCAGAGCTGACGCTCATGCGTGGCATCAAGCAAGTTTTTGATCCAAAAGGACGAATGAATCCCGGTAAATTATTTGCCTAGATTGGCTGGCAATGACCGGAGAAGTGCGGATTTTTGCAAGAATTGCGTTAATATTGGCGCGGACAAATTTCCTTAATTGGACGGCATGAACTCGCAAACCTCCGCTCCTGTCAAACCAGAGCACAATGCTTTTGCCTGGCATGTGGGCGAGCATCAGGCACATTTTGATCCCTTGCTGGATTGCCTGGTCGAGCTGACACGAATTCATGGCGCGCCCTGGACGCGCGAATCCCTGGCGGCGGGACTGCCGCTGGTTGACAACCTGCTGACTCCGTCGCTGCTGCCACGCGCCGCGGCGCGGGCTGGCCTCAGTGCCCGCGTGGTGCGACGTCCGTTGCCCGACATTCCCCAACGCTTGCTTCCCGCCATTCTGTTGCTTGAGGACCGGCGGGCGGTCCTGTTGCTCGAAAGACTGCCCGACGGACAGTTGCGAGTGCGCTTCCCGGAATCCGGCGAAGGCGGAGAATTGCTGGCGCCACAAGAGTTGGACGCGTTTTATAGCGGCGTGGCGGTTTTCGTTCGCCCGCGCTACCGCTTCGATGGCCGAACCCCTGAATTGGGACAGGTGCGCGGCCGGCACTGGTTCTGGAGCGTGGTCTTTTCCAACTGGCGCTTGTATCGCGATGCACTGCTGGCCTCGCTGGTGGTCAATATCTTCGCGCTAGCCATACCGCTGTTCTCGATGAATGTGTACGACCGGGTGGTGCCGAACCATGCGGTCGAAACGCTGTGGGTGCTGGCGCTGGGCGCCATGTTGATACTGGGCTTCGATTTTGTCCTGCGCACGGCCCGTGCCTACATCATTGACGTGGCGTCCAAACGGATCGATATCACGCTGTCCGCACTGATCATGGAGCGCGTGTTGGGAATCCGCATGGCTGCGCGTCCGGCGTCGGTCGGTTCGTTTGCGGCCAATCTGCGTGCGTTCGAATCGGTGCGCGATTTCATTGCCTCCGCCACAATTACCTCGCTGATCGATCTGCCGTTTGCGCTGATTTTCCTGCTGGTGCTGATCTGGATTTCGCCCTGGCTGATCCTGCCGCCACTGATCGGGATGTCCTTGGTGATGTTTTTTACGTTGATTTCGCAAGCCAAGATGCACGAGCTGACCGAGGTCAGCCAGCGTGCGGCAGCACAACGTAATGCCACGCTGGTGGAAAGCCTGGTCGGCATCGAAACGATCAAGACCATGGGCGCGGAAGGCGAGATGCAGCGGCGCTGGGAGCGCGCGACGGTTTACCTGGCGCAAATCGGCAGCAAGCTCAAATTGTTGTCGACCTCCACGGTGACCTTCGCCCAGGAAGTCCAGCAAATTGTCTATGTCACGATCATCATGACCGGTGTTTACCTGCTGATCGATGGCAATATCAGCATGGGCGGCATCATTGCCGCGTCGATGCTGTCCGGGCGAGCGATGGCGCCATTGGGGCAAGTGGCAGGCCTGCTGATGCAATACCAGAATGCGCGCATTTCGCTTGGCGCGATCGAATCCCACATGCAGCTGCCGGTGGAGCGTCCGCAGGACAACAGTTTCCTGCATCGCGCCAGTTTCCGCGGCGATATTGAATTCCGTAATGTCAGTTTCAGTTATCCGGAGCGTGAAGATCAGGCTTTGCGGGGCGTGAGTTTCCGCATTCACGCTGGCGAAAAGGTCGGAGTGATCGGACGGATTGGCTCGGGCAAGACTACGATCGAGAAACTGGTCCTGGGGCTCTATCATCCGGACGAAGGCGCGGTGCTGATCGATGGTGTCGATACGCGCCAGATCGATCCGTCCGAGTTGCGCCGAGCGATCGGTTTTGTGCCGCAGGATTCCTTGCTGTTCTACGGCACCTTGCGCGAAAACATTGCGCTGGGAGCGCCGTTCGCCGATGACCGCATGATGCTTGCTGCCGCTGAACTCGCCGGCATCTCCGATTTCGTCAATGGGCATCCGCGCGGATTTGATCTGATGATCGGCGAACGGGGGGAATCGCTTTCGGGCGGTCAGAAACAGGCGGTATCGATTGCACGGGCGGTGCTCAATGATCCGCCCGTATTATTGTTCGACGAACCGACCAGTGCCATGGATCATCAGAGCGAAGAGCGGCTCAAGAGCCGTATGCGTGAATTCGTTGCTGCCAAGACCTTGCTGTTGGTGACGCATCGCACGTCCTTGCTGGAGTTGGTCGATCGATTGATTGTTGTTGACCAGGGCCAGATCGTGGCTGATGGCGCCAAGGCGCAGGTCGTGGAAGCCCTGCAGCAGGGCCGCATCGGACGGGCAGTGTAATCATGAAATTTTTACCCAACCCCGATTCTCGCTTTATTCGTTTCTGTTCTTGGCCTTACCGCCACGCCTCTGGCTGGCTGGATTATCTGTTGGCGCGCGAAGAAAACGGAGGGCATGATCCTGCCGATTTCGGTGCCGACGCTGACTGGGTCGCCTCCGAACACAATCCGCGCGGCGCACGCATCCTGGTTCGTACCACGGCACTGGCCATACTGTGTTTGCTGATCTGGTCCGCCTTGGCCCACTTGGACGAGGTGACTCGCGGCCAAGGCAAAGTGATCCCGTCGCGCCAGTTGCAGATATTGCAAAGCCTGGATGGCGGTATGGTGCAGGAAATTCTGGTTCACGAAGGTCAGTCAGTGAAACAAGGGCAGGTGCTGATCAAGATCGATCCAACTCGTTTTGCCTCTTCGCTTCAGGAAAATCGTTCGCAGTATTACTCACTCGAAGCCAAGGCCGCGCGGCTGGAAGCAATTGCTTCCGGCAAGCCGTTTGTCATGCCGGATGATGTATTGAAAAGTGCGCCAGATATTGCGGCACAGGAGCAATCGCTTTATCTGTCCAAGCGTGCCGAACTTGAGGCCTCCATGGGTGTGGCGCAGCAGCAACTGGTGCAACGTTCGCAAGAATTAAAAGAAGTGCAGGCCCATAGCATAGAGGCTTCGCATAGTTATGATCTGACTTCCAAAGAGCTGGACGCCACCCGGCCGCTGCTTAAAACCGGCGCCGTATCGGAAGTGGAAGTGTTGCGGCTGGAGCGTGATTTGGCGCGTTATCGCGGTGATCGGGATAGTGCCATTGCTCAGGCGCCGCGTATCCAGGCCTCCATCAACGAGGCATCGCGCAAGGCGCAGGAAGTCGAACTGGCATTTCGCAATCAGGCCCGCTCGGAACTTTCCGAGACCATGGGCAAGCTTTCCAGTCTCTCGGCGGGGCGCGTGGGCTTGGCCGACCGGGTCAAGCAATCGGATATCCGCTCTCCGGTCAATGGCACGGTCAAACAGTTGTTTACCAATACGGTGGGTGGGGTTGTCCAGCCGGGAAAGGATCTGATTGCGATTGTTCCGGGGGAGGACACGCTGCTGCTCGAAGCCAAGGTGTTGCCGCGCGACATCGCTTTCCTGCGGCCAGGGCAGCCCGCCCTGGTTAAATTCACCGCCTATGATTTTTCGATTTACGGTGGACTGGAAGCGACACTGGAAAATATCGGCGCTGATTCGATCACGGATGACAAAGGCAATTCCTACTTTCTGGTCCGGGTCCGCACCAAGAATGCCTATCTGGAAGAAAGTGGCAAACAGTTACCGATCATCCCCGGCATGATGGCGGAGGTCGATATTCTGACTGGTAAAAAAACAGTCCTCTCTTACTTGCTGAAGCCCGTACTGCGCGCCAAAGCCACGGCGTTGACTGAACGATGAGCGCCAACCCGATCATTCTTGTTGCCGGCGACGATTACCTGTTCCGTTACTGGCAGGCGGCGCTGCTGCCTAATCCGGTCGAGCGCGCCGGGCTCGATTGGCAGGCGCCGGAAGGCAGCCGCGTTTTGATCGATGCTGCCGTGCCCGGCATTCCTGCCTGGCAATCTCCCTGGTGGCAGGAAAAAACGGCGCGTTATCGCATCATCTTTACCAATACCGCGCCGGATGATGCTCAAGCATTTGCAGCACTACAGGCCGGCTGCTATGGCTATTGTCATGCCGCAACGCCACTGGAAACGCTGAAACAGGTGCTGGATGTTGTGACAAGTGGGGGTATCTGGGCCGGCCAGGCCTTGGTGCAACGTTTGCTCGCCGCAGTCAATCGTATTCCTGCCGTTGCGTCATCGACAGACCCGCTGACGCTGCTCTCAACTCGCGAACGCGAAGTTGCCCGCCTTGCCGCGCGCGGGGCGGCCAACAAGGTCATTGCACGTGAACTCGATATCACCGAGCGCACCGTCAAAGCTCACCTTTCTTCCGCGTTCGAGAAGCTTCAGGTCGAAGACCGCGTGCAGTTGGCGCTATTGCTTAACGGCGTTCGCTAACGTCAGTACCTCTCAGGGTTTGATTGTACTTCGGTAAAATGGCGGCCCAACCTGCTCCGGCTTACTCTCGCAGCATCCCAGATACCCTTCGCGGAGCAGCAGGCATGGCCGAACTCAACGTCAACAGCGCAAAATCCCATCAAACCGTTGTTGTGCTCGAAGGCACTGCATACCTTCGCGATCCGGCCGGGCGGCTTACTCCGATCAAACCCGGAGATCAACTTGCTGAAGGTCAGGTGCTGGTTACTGATGCCCATGGTCATGTCAGGGTGCTCCTTCCTTCCGGCGACAGTATCGAGATCGGCCCGGACCGCGAACTGAAAGTCGATGCCGAACTTGTCAGTACTACGCCGGCCGACCATACCGATGCGGCCATCACGGGCGTGGACGTTGTCAGCGACCGTATTCTCAGCGCCTTGCAAAGTGGCACCGATCTTTCCACCGAACTCGACCCGACTGCCGCTGGCCTTAATGCTGGCGCCGCCTCTGACGGGGGGCACGGTTTTGTCCGTCTTACACGGGTGGTGGAAGGTATCGATCCCTTGGCTTTTGATTTCCAGAGTTCCAGCGCAGGGGGCGCAGAAGGGCACCAGCCGGGAGATACGAGTGCTCAAGCTGTATTGGTACACTCGCTCGACACCACGGTTCTGGCACTGACTGCGCAACTCGACCCGGCTTCCGACAGTGGCACAAAGGGTGATCACATCACCAATGACAACACCCCGACGATCAGTGGCACCGGCGAACCGGGTGCCACGATTGATGTCACCATCCCGGGAACCAATGAACACCTGACGACGACGGTGGGCACGAACGGCACTTGGAGCATCACGCCAACACAAGCAATTCCAGACGGACCAGTTACTATCCCCGTGATTGAAACGGACAAGGTGGGTAACCTGACCAGTGCCAACGTGCCGGTGATCGTCGATACCAGTGCGAGCGCCAGCGTCACGATCAACACGATTGCCGGCGACGACGTGATCAATGCCGCCGAAGCCGGCAGCAACATCACCCTGTCGGGCACGGTCGGCGGCGACGTCCATGCGGG
>JARLJJ010000522.1 GCA_031291275.1 Formivibrio sp. | reverse complement strand
GGCGCGGCAGCTTATCTGTCCGAGGATGTCGTCAGTTTCGCGCGAATCGCCGTCCTCGGCGTGGGCCTGAGCCTGCAACCGCTTGAGCAATTCGGGAACCCCGGTTTCTGCGTAGAAGCTCCGGGTGAATGGCGGGGCTGGCGGTATCTGTCCTTTCGAGATCAGGTCCCGCCACGATTCGTCGTCCAAAAGCTGGGTGTTGGGCCGGACAAACTCACGGTAGGTCATCACCGCACCACGATAGAGCTGCAAAGATTTGCCCTCGGGAACAACCAAATAGATTGCTTGTGGCCGAGCCAGTCCGGCATACAACATGGAATCCGAGAGGGGACTAGAAAACACGCGGGTCACGATGGGAAAATCGTCCCTGGGCACTTCGTACGAATTGCCATAATAAAAATGGAAACCCGCGAGCGTCACGCCATAGCCCTCGATCCACTTGCCATCATCCTCCGTCAACGCGTCGCCGTTTAATGATTTGTTGGCCAGGGTGGCCAACCGTTCGCAGACCGGTGCAAAATCATTGAGCAGGCGGGAGATGTTTTGGCGGGAATCAAAGAACATTTTGAGCGCCAGCGTATCGGCTTCGCTGGCCGGGCCATTGGTGGCGCAACGCCGCGCCATGGCCTCCAGATCTTTTCGAATCCGGTTGTAGGCGCCGGAAGCGCCATTGGTCTCCAATTCAGCCCGGTGTTGCTCATAATAGCGGTTCTCAAACCCACTCAACTGCTCGAGTTTATCCGAAGCTGTTTCAATTTCTTTGTCGTCCCGGCCGTGGGATATTTGCGACGAAAGTTCGAACAAGTTTAACAAGCTGCCCGCGGCAGTCTTAACCTCGAACCCTTGTTCCTGATTTGCCTTCGCAAAAGCATCTGCTGTCCGCCGGGACAATTTGGCTAATTCGGCAAAGAAGTCGGGATAGGGTGCCACGATGCCCCTTGGCGGGGTGATGATGCCGGACACCATTACTGACATTTTGGTGTGCAGCGCCCAAGTGTGCTGCTGTTCCGCCCAAGCTCCCAATTGCGACCAAAGCTGTGAATCCTGCCATGCGTCACTCCGCATGCAGGCTGGCGTTTGCGACGGCAGCGGCTTCTGCAGCAACGCCAGCAATTGCATGGAATCGCCGTAGAGCGAGTCCGGCATGGGACCACAGGCGGCTTTGAGAATCAGGTCGCCGGTCTCTTTTCCGAATTGTCCCTGCACGGCACGGGCGGCAGCGGGAGAACGTAATACTGGCGATGCCGCAAGAAAATCCAGCCCTGAGGGGTAAATTCGACCAGGAACTTTAGGAACTACGGTGTTGTTAAAGCAGACTTCGCAGGGCAGTTGTCGTGGCGGCAGCATCCGGAAGCCGAGCGTTGCTTTGCCAAAATCTAAATATTGGTCCGGGGACAACAATTGATCATTCACCAGCGGCACGGATAGCCGCCCTTCCAGGCTTCGTTTGATATCGGCGATCTGGCCGTCGCTGGGCAAGATGCTCGAATCGTTCGTGCCGACAATAGAGGTTGCCGCATTGAAATATTCCGGCACGGTTCCGTCTTCCGTATGCGCGAGAAAATTGTCGTATGGCTCAGACAGCTGCTTCCACAAGTGCAACAAGCTGGGATCGTTGCTCACAATTCTGGCCAGGCAAACGGCAAGTTTGGTTTCCCGTGGGTTGGCCAAACGAAACACGACATCCGCGTACCATTGCCGCGAGGCAAAATAGGCGGACAATTCGGGCGACTGCGTGTAAAAACTCTGCGCCCGGAACTGGGCTGGCGCCAGATCAAAGCCGATCGGTATTGCGACCGGCGCAGTTCCGGCAAGCAGCCCATCCACCATGCGTTTTTCATGGGGTCCAAGTTGATGTAGCTGATTGGTGTCTTGCAGTGCCAGCGCCACGGATGAAAACGTCACCAAATCCTGATCGGAATTCGCTGTTTTGACGGCGTTTAACAAATGCCGAGAAAAGGCGAGCAGGCGTTCCGCCTGCGCCATCTCCATCTGCTTGACGCCTTCTTCCAGCAGCACATGGTAGGTATCCCATGCCGAATCGGTCGTGATAAACGAAGGCAGATGACCTCCTGCCCAATTGGTTTCCGAAGGCGCTTCGGTTTGGGGACTTTCGATATACGCTTCAAAAATTTGTTTAAACGCGGGGTCGGCGACGACAAATCCATTTTTTGCAAGCAGTGCCCTGGCAGCGTCCGATCCTTTAAAGGCCTGGATTCCCCTAACGGCGCGGAGATCGTATGCCGCACATTTTGGTGAGAGGCTTAGAATTGTGGCCAAGGCGCTTATCCCAATGGCGATCGCAATAAACGAGGTTCCCGTGCGCATGTTTCGATTTTAAATCCGTTTGCAGACTTGTCATCCGGAATGTTTTGGTTTGTGCGCCACAAAAAACAGTGCATCAACAAAATCTGCAACCCGGTCCTGCCTTGCACCAATGACCTATTTTTGCAAAATGTGGATCGATGCCAGCGAAAAGATGGAGTGTCATTGAGCTGCGACTCCTCGGAAAACGTCAAGATGCCGAATTTGTCCGGCGCTTTGGACGGAGCATTCAAGCTGTCGTCACCAAACGTTTTCTGCTGGGAATCCCGCGATTTATCCCAAAGGGCACGCCTGGGCCTTGGAGCAGGAAAGATGACGCTATGCTGGGAACAGATTTCGACAACGTCATCGCACGCCGAATGAATCGCAGCGCTGTCTCCGTCACGAAACGGCGTGTGCATTTGGGAATTCCTCATTTTTTGGATCGGCCCTGGACGCAGCGAGAAAATCGGTTGTTAGGCACGAATAGCGACCAGCAAATTGCCAAGGAAATAAGGCGCGGTAAACGGCAGGTTAAAGAGCAGCGTCGAAAGCTGGGCATACTGCCGTTCATTTACACTTCGCAACATTGGACGTCGAAAGAAGAAGCTTTGTTGGGCAAAATGCAAGACCACATCCTTGCCATGCGCTTCCGGCGAACTTTGACCTCGGTACGTGCAAAACGGGAAGGCCTCAATATTCCTCCCTTCCGAGTTCAATATCGAAAGTGGACCAGAGCGGAGATTCAGGAACTAGGAAGCATACCAGACGTGGAAGTGGCGCGATCGATCGGGCGCACTCCTGAAGCTGTTCGCATCCAAAGGCGACTTCGTGGAATTGCTGGAGTCGACGATCTGTTGGCGGCGAAGCCTTGGTCGAAAATCGAGGAAAGACTGCTTGGCACCAGGACTGATGAAGAAGTCGCTCACCAGACAGGGCGCAAGGTCTCGGCAGTCCGCAACCGGAGGCAACGAAAAAAGCTCCCGCCTGTTAAATTCAAGCGTCGGCCTTGGACGAAAACCGAAGAAAAGCTTTTGGGAACAGATACCGATGAAGAGGTTGGACGAAAGCTTGGACGAGACCGGGCAACCGTTGGCGACCGGCGACGGCACCTCGGAATTCAGGCAAGCGTACTGGCGTGGACTGCGAGGGAAACCGAACTGTTGGGAACGCTGCCCGATCGACAACTGGGCGAGAAGTTGGGCCGGACCTTGTTCTCAGTTCAGAACCACCGATTGAAGTTGGGGATTCCGCCAGCACCAAATCCAAAATATCACCAATGGACCGAACAAGAGATCCGGCAATTGGGGAAAGTTCCTGATTCCACTTTGGCCATGCGTATCGGTCGACCGTATGAGGCCGTCCGCGATAAACGGAATCAATTGGGAATTCACTACAAAAATCCGCGGTACAATTGGTGGAAGCCGGAGGAAATCCGGTTGCTTGCAAAACATTCAGACGTTGAAGTTGCGGGAATGACGAATCGTTCCATTGATGCTGTTTGCCAAAAGCGACTCAAACTGAAAATGGCCGATCAGACCAAAAGCTTGCCGCGACTCACTTAAAGCAAACTGGAATAATGGCGGCGAATGTAGACTTCCATCTATACACAAAGATGCACCCTTGCGTGGTGGTGTCGCGCCAATCCAATTCCCCGAAGTCGATTTGGCTGTTCTTCTCTGGTTTTAGTTTGCTCTGGTCAATTGCGAAGCGCGTTAAATGAAGGCATTGTAGGCGCAAGCAGGCCGGCCATGGTGAGGATTTCAACAGCTTCTTCGGGTTGGAAATCCAACAACGCA
Source organism: Formivibrio sp. (assembly GCA_031291275.1). Classification (GTDB taxonomy): domain Bacteria; phylum Pseudomonadota; class Gammaproteobacteria; order Burkholderiales; family Chitinibacteraceae; genus Formivibrio. The sequence goes on along the minus strand of JARLJJ010000522.1, from coordinate 1,252 downwards.
TCGGTAAAGAATACGGCGGCCCAAAACGAGGATTCTGGCTCAGGAAAGTCACATTTTGCTTCTTGGCCACGCTGAATCTTCATGGCATGTTTCCATAGGGAGCTTCGGTGCTCGGAGTCCCCCCAAGTAACGGGGCATGCAGCAACCAATTGCTCACCTTTCGAGAAATAAATCATACAATAGGAGTGATGTCGGCGTATCTCGCACCGAACATCGGGAACATTCGGGACTTGGCCGCCATCTTTATTAAGCCACGGCCACAAGTCGGCAATTTGTTCGGGAGTCGCTGGCGGCAATTCTTTAGTTGTGAAGTGATCCCGGTAAATGACGCACCATGTCATCATCCCGGATTTGGTAGTGGAACGTTCAGTGTTGGTTTTCATATTGTGATTTTTTGTTTGGCGCAATATCGGTCTGGCATATCGTCAAATGGCCGGAAGATACGGGAGAGGTCTAGAAGAGGAGGAGGCGGAGCCTTTTTGGAAGATTAACTATCTTGGAAGTTTGCGCCCGTCGGAACAAAAGGAAGCATCCGGCATAAAAAATGAACTTTAGTGTTGTGTTTAGTTTAAATAATACGAAGGTTATACGTTGCAACCGGAGGTTTAAAAAAATGCCTGAAAGCGTGCCAATTTTAACTGAAGGAGAAGTTGTTCGGCTTATACACGAACATATCGGAAGCCTATTTCCTAAAATTTGTGCGAAGTGCAACCGGCATTTTGCATCTTACCAAGATTACTTGGCGAACACCAAAGCCATTGGTTTGCCCGTTTCATACGATCTGGAAGCGGGTGAAGTGAAGCCTTCGCAATCTCAAGGAAACTTGTCGTTAGCAAATTGCCATTGTGACAATACCCTTTCTTTGAGTTCGGATGGCATGCTGGTTACTGACTTATGGATGGTGTTAAAATGGATCACACTTGAGGCAGACCGGCGCAAATCAACCATCCCGACTGTGCTGTCATATCTGCGTGACGCAGTGACGACCCGCGAACTTGGCTCGCATCCGTGAAGATCGCCAAGGCCCAGTAACAAACGATACCAAAATAAGCCCAGAGAATTACCGTATCCGTGTTACTAACCCCGGCTAGGCAGGCGAAGGAAGAACTGGCAAAGTGGGAGCATGGAAAATGAATCAAGTAATCGCCGCCGCCGGACGCCAGCAGAACGGGCGCAAATTCTCGACCAATATCACCAAAGCGGGCTGACCCAAAAGCTCTTTGCCGCCCAAGCTGGCATCAGTTACTCGGCT
>JARLJJ010000521.1 GCA_031291275.1 Formivibrio sp. | reverse complement strand
GGCTCTACTCCATGATAGACGGCATTTTCAAGAAGTGGCTGTAAAATCAAGGGCGGGATGGCCGCGTTGCCCGGCATTTTATCGATAAACCACTCAATATTAAGCCGGTCACCCAAGCGAACTTTTTCGATTTCCATATAACCACGAGCTAGCTGTAGTTCCCTCGCCAAAGAGGAAAGCCCCGCTTGTTTGCCCATGGCGACACGAAATAAATCAGACAAGTTTTCCAGCAAGGTTTCTGCACGTCGTGGATCAGACCGGATCAGGGAGAGAACCGCATTAAGACTGTTGAAAAAGAAATGCGGTCGAATACGCGCTTGCAGTGCGGCCAAACGTGCTTCGGTGATGCGCGGAGACAATGCCCTCATCCAGAGCCGATAGTATGTCAATAATCCAAGTGCCGTCAGGCCCGCTGCCAGCTCATAGCGCCAAGGCAGTTGTGCCGAGAGCGACTCCGCAAGATCGCCATAACAAGCACGGACCACCCAGGCGCTCAGCATCGCCAGCAGTATCGTCAATAACACACCCTGGCGATAAGGTGCGCGAGCAAGCCAGGGAGAAAGCAAAGCCAATACCATCAGCGTCAGTAATAGCATCGGTTCGCACCATAACGCGGAGGCGAACAAACGTTCTCGCCAACTGGTCACGTCGGGCACAATCAGAAGCAAATGAAACATTAAGCCCAGGTTGACGCCAATTAGCGCGCGCGCAATAACCCCGATATTACGAAAATCCGGCAATCGGCCTGGGTAATCATCCGGTCGAAACATCACTTTCCCTTTTTCTTTCCAAGATCTTAAACTATACGCAATTTTCATGACGGGGGATGATATGACGCTAGCCGTCGTACAATCACGCGCGTTAGAAGGTCTGACTGCCAGTCCGGTTACGGTTGAAGTTCATTTGGCCAATGGTTTACCTGCTTGCAATATTGTAGGTCTGCCAGAAGCAGAGGTCCGTGAGTCTCGTGACCGGGTACGGGCGGCACTGACCGTTTCCGGATTTGAGTTTCCCAATCGTCGCATTACGATCAACTTGGCCCCTGCCGATCTTCCCAAATCCGCCGGCCATTTTGATCTTCCTATTGCCATCGGCATTTTAGCCGCCAGTGGACAAATTGCGGCTGACAAACTTCATGAATACGAGTTTGCTGGTGAATTGGGGCTCACTGGTGAATTACGGGCCATTCGAGGCGCATTGGCACTGGCCGTGGCAAGTACGGCTGCGCAACATAAGTTGATAATCAGTTCGGCCAGCGCGCCTGAAGCGGCGCTGATTTCACAGGCCGAGGTTCTGGCGGCTGAAAGCCTACTTGTGGTATGCCGCTATTTAATGGGTACCACGGCACTTCCCAAAGCCGAAGCGCTGATTTCTGCAACGATACAAACACTTCCTGATCTGGCTGAAGTCCGCGGTCAACAGCAAGCCAAGCGGGCACTGGAAATTGCCGCTGCTGGAGGCCATTCCCTGTTGATGATTGGTCCGCCTGGCACCGGAAAATCGATGCTTGCCCAACGCTTTTCTGGCTTATTGCCGCCGATGTCGCCAAGCGAGGCATTGGAAGCGGCCACAGTGCAATCGTTGGGTTATTCCGGACTTAACATCGCACAATTTGGCCATCGTCCTTTTAGAGCACCGCACCATACTGCCTCGAGCGTAGCATTGGTTGGCGGTGGCGGAAACCCGCAACCGGGCGAAATTTCATTGGCGCATCATGGCGTTCTGTTTTTGGATGAATTGCCTGAGTTTGATCGAAAAGTGCTGGAAGTGTTGCGCGAACCGCTGGAGTCCGGGCGGATACTGATTTCTCGCGCTGCGCGACAAGCCGAGTTCCCCGCACGCTTTCAACTGATTGCTGCGATGAACCCTTGTCCTTGTGGCTATTTTGGACATGCTCGCCATACCTGTCGTTGCACACCTGATCAAATCGCGCGCTATCGCAACAAAATATCAGGCCCATTGCTGGACCGAATCGATCTCGTGGTTGAAGTTCCTGCTGTTCCTGAAGCGACGTTGCTTGCTGCTGCTGATGGAGAATCATCGACCAAGGTGCGCGAGCGTGTGATTCGTGCACGCGAACGACAGCTTTCCAGGCAAGACAGTACTAATCATATGCTTTTGCCTTCTTGCCTCGACCAATACTGTGCGTTGGATGGTAAGGGCAAAGCGTTGTTACAAAATGCGATAAGCAAGCTTGGATTATCGGCGCGCGCGAGTCACCGAATTTTGCGCATAGCGCGTACCATTGCCGATCTGGTGGAAGTAGAAAATATTCAAACTAACCATATTGCTGAAGCCGTTCAGTTTCGCAGATCGCTAAGTGGTGCGTAAATGGCTTCGCAGCATGGCTGTGCTTTTGCTAGACTCCCCCGCAACTCTATTCATTCGTTCCACGTGAAACATGGCCGCTGCCCCTAAATATGACGAATCATCGGTCAAGGTCCTTAAAGGCCTTGATCCAGTCCGGCACCGCCCGGGAATGTACACCCGAACCGATAGTCCTCTGCATATTTGCCAAGAAGTGATCGACAATGCTGCGGACGAGGCGTTGGGAGGCTTTGCTACTCGAATTGATGTAACTTTGTGGCGCAACCAGACTTTGCAGGTTGTTGACAATGGCCGCGGAATTCCCGTCGGCATACACCCGGATGAAGGCGTACCTACAGTCCAGGTTGTGTTCACACAACTGCATGCTGGTGGCAAGTTCGACAAAAAGTCCGGCGGCGCCTATGCGTTCTCGGGTGGCTTGCATGGTGTCGGGGTTTCGGTAACTAACGCACTTTCAACGCAATTGATCGTAGAAGTGAAGCGTGAGGGCCGGATCAGCCGGATTGAATTCGGAGGTGGTGATGTCGTCCAACCTTTGATTGACATGGGTGCCTGTGCCAAAAAGGATAGTGGGACAAGCGTGTTTGTGGTGCCTGATCAAAAGTATTTTGATAGCCCAACTATTTCGCCCAGTGAGCTCGAACACTTGTTAAAGTCCAAGGCGGTGCTATTGCCGGGATTGATTGTTACGCTCAATTTGGAGCAAGCCAATGGCGAAATGCTTCAGCGCGAATGGTGTTACCCCGATGGGTTGACCGGGTACGTGGGCGAGCTTGTGTCGGGATACGAGCAGATCATTCCTATTTTCAAAGGCGAAAAATTTGTCGGGGACGGGGATGAAAATTTTGCACCAGGAGAAGGAAGTGCCTGGGCGCTCACCTGGACCGAAGACGGCCCTGTTTATCGCGAATCGTATGTGAACTTGATTCCGACCCTTTCAGGCGGTACGCATGAGTCGGGTCTTCGAGATGGCATATTTCAGGCGGTGAAAACGTTTATTGATTTTCATAGTTTGTTGCCTAAAGGGGTGAAACTGCTGCCGGAAGATTTGTTCAGCCGTTGTACATTCGTGCTTTCCGCCAAGGTGCTCGATCCGCAATTCCAGGGCCAGACCAAGGACAAACTCACCAGCCGTGATGGATTACGCTTGGTCTCGCAGATGGTGAAATCGCCCTTCGAGCTTTGGCTGAATGAACATGTGGACTTGGGGCGAAAGCTGGCAGAAATTGCCATTCGTGCAGCCCAGGCACGACAAAAAAACGCACAAAAAATTGAAAAGAAAAAATCTTCCGGCGTCGCGGTATTGCCAGGGAAACTGACGGATTGTGCGAGTGATGAATCCGAGCGCTGCGAATTGTTTCTTGTGGAAGGTGACTCGGCCGGTGGCTCTGCCAAACTCGGTCGGGACAAGGATTTTCAGGCCAT
>JARLJJ010000520.1 GCA_031291275.1 Formivibrio sp. | reverse complement strand
GCCGCCGGCTGCTAACAGGGGGACCGCTAGTTTTTGCGGTCGCTGGCCGCTAATTTTTGAGGCAAAACCCCTCATTTTAGCGGCAAAACCGCTATAAGTAGCGGAAATCCCCAAAAACTAGCGATTTCCATAGCACTGATGATGCGCGGCGGATTCCACGAACAAGCATAGTACTAGTACACTGGCAAGTGGTGACAAGCTTGCAAGTACACATTCACACACACAAGACACAAGCACACCGTGACACAGTCGGGTTGCACCTGAACGCAGGAGAATGGGATGTGTTGATCTCGCTTGCTAGTATCTCTGAGGTTGCCCGGCGAGATTACGTGCAGTGATTTGGATAGCCCGTTCCACGCATGAGACGCAATCTGTGTGCAGTGTCCTCGCCATAGCCGATGACAACCCTTTACTCCCCAAGCAGTCCCTCTCGCATCCGCATAGGCCTGCGTGTCGAGTCGCGTCTGCGAGAGCCCTTATGCTGGGAGAATCATTCGCCGTCCCTGGTGTTCAAGGATCCCCTGCGCGCGGGTGTGTCGGAACTGACCGTCAGTGTTGAGGGGTGCAATGTTATTGTGACATGATAACATTTCAGCACTCGGGCCCCGCCGGGGCACACAACAACTTGAACCAGTGACTGACAGAACTACCATTGCAGCTGATGACTTCGAAAAGTATTTGTGTTTACACATTCAAGTTCGAGTTCAGTGCGACGCTCAGTCTATTACTTGAAGGCTTTGCAAGGCACGCAGTGCATGTGCGTGTGAGTATGTGCAAGTGAGTGTGTGTGCGCGCGCGTGCGGGGCCTTACACGAGTGTGACGGAGTACACTTCAATGTCCCTCGGCAAGAAGTTCTGTGCGCCAGTGAGGCTGGCATTCCCCATTCCTATGGTGTCAACATACCTGCTGAAACTATGGCCGACCAAACAGCTGGACCCACTCTTATCAAAACAGGCTTTGGGTGACTCGCTGCCCGCCTTCACACACAGGCCGCTGCTGAAGATGGGCCCAAGGTACGCATGACAGAGCAGAGCCTCATCCGCCATGTCTGCCTTCACAGGCAACCGCACAGGGGCAGCCGTGTATGGGCCTGTCACTGAGAACAAGAACGCGTCACCACTACCAATCGTTTTGCCAGGGTCGGGCGTGGACTCCCAGCTGGCGCCCGTGTGCCCGCCAAACACCCAGCCCTCCTTACAACGCACCAGTACCAGTGTGGGGCCCTTGCCGTCACACAGGCCATGGAAGGCCCGCGCAGTCATGCCGTCACGGCTGCCCCTGTACAGCAGCATCAGTGCTATGGAAATCGCTAGTTTTTGGGGATTTCCGCTACTTTTAGCGGTTTTGCCGCTAAAATGAGGGGTTTTGCCTCAAAAATTAGCGGCCAGCGACCGCAAAAACTAGCGGCCCCCCTGTTAGCACCCGGCAG
>JARLJJ010000519.1 GCA_031291275.1 Formivibrio sp. | reverse complement strand
TTGCTCAAAAGACATTTCGTGAGGACCTCTACTACCGCCTGAACGGCTTCACGCTCAGAATGCCCCCCCTGCGCGAGCGCACTGAGGAGATTCCGATCCTCTCCCAGCATTTCATGCGCAAGATCTCTGCCAAGTACGAGTGCGAGCCGTTGACCATTTCCCCGGTTCTCATGCAAGCTCTGTCCAGCTATTCCTGGCCCGGCAACCTTCGTGAATTGGAGAACACGATCAAGCGTTACCTCGTCCTGGCGGACGAACAGGCGATCATCGAGGAACTGAGTCCCTGGCCCCGCGTCGCATCGATGCCATCAGTCAGTGAAGGTGCAGGAAACGGCAGAAGCCTCAAGCATCTCGTCCGGAATTTAAAAGGGGGGGCTGAAGCTGCGGCCATCGCACAGTCGTTGGAGATTGCTGGATGGAACCGCAAGGTAGCGGCAAGCGACCTGAAGATCAGCTACAAAGCCCTGCTGTACAAAATCAAGCAATACAACCTCAGCCCGCCGCCGCGCAAGCACCAGGTCACGATCGAAAAGGCAGCCAGTCTTGATCGGGCACAAAGCGCGTAAATCGGCCACTTGCCTGCCCCCAATACCCCGGCCCACAACCTGAGAAATGCCGCGTGATATTTCTCACAACTTTGGTCCGGGGACAAACGCTAAACTATGAATGTAGGGAACTTAATCTCGACCTGATCCACCAGCTATGCTGCTCGAAGCTTGCATCCATAAAGCCTTCAGGAGTGTTATCAAGGCTGTGTGATACTGGCCCGAACCTGGATTGGCTCAATGCAACCGATTCCGTATCAGTAGGATACGCCGCATGTGCTCTTTCGGGCGGCGCTCCTGGGATCATCCACGGTGTCGGCCATCAGGCACCGTTACAAAACCATCCAGGACAGAATGGGATTGCGGGCCGGTTTGTCTTCGAACCGCCATCTGGTGCCACCTGGAGTAGCCAATACGAAACGCGCCCTAAAGATACCCGGTGACGATGCCGATTATCCAGTTCAGTAGGGTTGAGTCCTGCTTGAGCTGGGTGGTTTCCACTCGACCCGCATCTTTTTCCCGTAGCGGGGGTTTTTACAAGCATTGCCGTCGTCGCTGCTACCATCGTGGCACTGTTCTAACACGAATCCGGGATTGGCATGAGCGCAACCTATTCAGGATCATAATGATACATTGCCGCTACTTTTGTGGAGTAGCCTGCTGGAGCACCCGAGAAAGCTCGCCCATTCATGATTGAGACGATTCAATCCAAATCGGAAAAGGTAGTGATTCAGCTTGGCTCAAGTAGCATCAAAGGTTACTTGGAATCCCCTGCCTGGAACACCATCGAGGAACTTTTGAGCAGTGCGCCTCAGAGCGCTCCCGAGACGTTCCGGATTCGTCGTCTCGATACCGATGTTGTTGAAGAGATCTCGGTGAAAGATGTAAAGGCAGTCTTCTATGTCAACAGCTTTGAAGGAAACCCAGTCCGCAACCACCTGAACTTTCACACACGCGCACCGATCGTCCACGGTATTTGGATGCGGTTCCAGTTCCTCGATGGCGAAGTGATGGAGGGAATCGTCTTCAATTCCATTCGCTATCTTGTCGACCCGGGATTCTTCGTACTGCCAACCGACCCGGGCAGCAATAACAAGCTGGTCTACGTAGTGAAGAACTGGCTGGTGGATCACCGCGTCCTGGGGTTGCGTAAACTCTAGTTTGTGGCGACGATGTTCCTGAGAATCGAATAGTCCATGATTTCCGCAGCGATTCCGGCACCGGTTAAATTCCTTGATGTAACTTCCTTGCGGACCAGCTTGCCGCGACATCGAATGCGGCAACTGGTTGAAAGCGTAATTTCCGACGGCATCTCAATCGTGAACTCAAAGTCGCGATCAATAAGCGTGCTGTCTGATAAGGCTATATAGAAATAGACACCCCGATTGCTCAGGTCTCGCGTGTAGGCTGGTATCTCGTGTTCTCCCGAGATTACGGTGACGGGTGCGCTGATTCTGAATCGTTGGCTGCCCCGCCTTTCGCTTGCTGGTGTTGAGTCTTGCGTCATACGCACCGTTTCATTCAAGATGGTGGGGACTGCGGACGATTGTGGATAATGGCGCATTTGGCGAACCTGCGGTTTCTGTACAGCTCTTACTGACGTTGTGCGAGAGATTCGACGCCCTTTACGTACAGACTTTTGGCTGGTTGACACATGGTTGACGATGCATTTT
>JARLJJ010000518.1 GCA_031291275.1 Formivibrio sp. | reverse complement strand
TTACGACATGCTCAAGGCGGTAGACCGCAGCATGACCATTGGCGGCATACGCCTGCTGGAAAAAGTGGGCGGCAAGAGCGGTCACTGGCTGGCGGGCGACAGCATTCCTTTGTAACTGCGGGTTTGCTGTCGTATTTGCTGTCTGAATTGGGTTTCTGTCCAACGTTTGTCCCAATGAGGATCAAGCGATGGCATCTATTCGGCAACGACAAGGTCGCTGGCAGGCGAGAATCGTACGTAAAGGCTACCCAGCAGAAACACAAACGTTTGAAACACGAGAAGCCGCTTTGCAATGGGCTCGGGCATTGGAAGCAAAAATGGATCGTGGAGACACTCTTCTACGATCTAATGCGGCCCAAATGCAATTTCATGATTTGATTGATCGCTACATCGAAGATGTGGTGCCGTTACATCGTGGCGCCAAGGACGAGATTATTCGTCTGAGAGCATTACAACGTCATCGTATCGCTCAGTACAGCATGAAGAACTTGACGCAGCAGGTTTTGGCTCAGTTCCGAGATGAGCGATTGCGAACCGTGACAGCAGGTACGGCGATCAGGGACTTGGCTGTCATCTCCGCTATGATCAACCATGCTAGACGTGAATGGTTACTTCCCATCACCAATCCTTGCGAACTGCTCAAAAAACCAGCCAGCCCCAGAGGGCGTAACCGGGTATTGGATGATAAGGAAGAAGCTGCACTATTGCTTGAGCTTGCTCCTCGTGGTCGCCGTAATCCCCTCATGTTTCCAATTGTTGTTCTGGCGATAGAAACGGCTATGCGCAGGGGCGAGTTGTTGGCATTGAAATGGCACGATGTTGATTTAAAGCGTCGGGTCGTCCAACTGCATGTTACAAAGAACGGCGATCCTCGCACGGTTCCCTTGTCTCCACGAGCCTTGTCGGTGCTGGAGAATCATCCAGGAGACCGTTGTGGTTCTGTTTTTCCTATCACTCATCATGCAATGGCGGCAGCTTTCAAGTTGGCGTGTCGACGTGCCGGGATCGCTGATTTTCATTTTCATGACCTGCGTCATACGGCTACCAGCCGCATTGCTGGGAAACTATCCAATCTGGTGGAACTTTCAGCAGTAACCGGGCATAGATCATTGAGCATGCTGCATCGGTATTACCATGTAAAGGCCGAGGAACTGGCTCGAAAGTTGGCTGTTTGAAAAATAACCCTGCCAGTCTAAATACCGTCGTCGCTTGTTGATGGATAGCTGGGCTAGCTATGCTTGCGGCCAGGTACTGCCACAAGCTAATGCCGCACAAACCTGAAAATGGAACCCTTTTAATGAGCGATAACCTTCCCCCAGATATTGCAGCATTGTTTCCACCCGACCACGAGCTGTGGTATCACGTTCCTGCATTATCTGTTCGTGATGCGGTGCTGCTGTCTCTTGGTATTGAGCCAAGGGTGAATGATTACGTGCCGCTTGATATTGATGATGATGGAAACGAAGTTCCCTCTGTGTATGGTCGTCAGCACAATGAATATATCCGTCGCATAGCAGTTTTAACTCAGGCCGTGCATACAGGGTTTGTAACTAGAGGTTCTGATGGCCTGATCCCGAAAGCTGAATTTGTTTTTTGGGCAAAAGAACTTGGGTGGGAATTACCAACGGTTTTAACAGAAGCTCCATCCAGTGCCATGGCTTTGCGAGAAGCTGTACGTCGGGAAGAAACGGACACGAAGGTTCAAGCGCTGACTGAAAAAGCACTCGAATTTTTAAAAGCGCATCCACAGTGGAAGAAATCTGAAATTGCGAGAAGGGTTTGTCGACACTTCGATGATAATCCACATGAGGATTTTGGCTCTCCTCCCTTTTCAACTATCCGTAACATTCTTTTCAACAATGAAGCGGCACCGCTGAAAGGACCGCTGCTGGAAGCGCAAAGAGTTATAGCCCGTGAAAACTACCGCAATTGAACAATCGGGCAAATTTGATTTTAATATCATGATATTTAATGGGTTCATTAAATAGTTGCCTGGAATGTGTTTCAAGGCAAAAACAGGCAAGTACAAGTTTTCCTGGCAGCCGGGGATTCCCTCGGCTATTAGGAGAACACCCTTGCATCATCGTAATAAAACTTTGCCAGCAATTGCTGAAACCGTTGTAACTGACCGCACCCCCTCCGCCCGGATTCCCTTCCAGCAACCTGATACTCGTCATATTCTGCTTCTCCCGCAAGTTATGGCGATGACGGGCTTGGCCCGGTCCACGATCTATTTGCACATGGACCAAGGCATTTTCCCTAAACCCATCAAGCTTGGCCCCAACTCAGTAGGCTGGTTGGAAAGTGACATTGACGCTTGGTTTGACGAACGCATTGCCAACCGTAACGCAGTGGAGGTCGGTCATGCCTAAGAAACGTGCAACCCCCCTGCCAATGGATCTAGCTTCGCCGAGGATCATCCCGTCGACCCGCAAGGTTGTGAGCCCTGTCAACTTGGCCGAGGTCAAAGAATTTGCGCTGCTCCACATCGATGCTGTGCTGGAACACTACCTGACAGATGGTGAATATAAAGGTAAGGAATACGTTGCGTTCAACCCAACTCGAAGTGATTGTGAACTTGGTTCATTCTCGGTCAATGCTCTTACTGGTATTTGGGCTGACTTTGCCACAGACGACAAAGGGGATATTCTCGACCTGATCGTTTATCTCAAGCAGGATGACGGTTTTACCGTCTACGATGCTGCACGTGAGCTGTTAGGCCTGATCAAGCAATGGGAAGGTGAGTCTGACTATGCCGATCGTAAGGGCCACGCAGCTGCCAAACGTGAACTTGCTGCGGCAACGGTATCCGAATGGACCCCAATGTTCCCTGTACCGGAAGATGCACCACCTCCCCCTGCAATGCATTACCAATTGGGCACGCCCAGTATGAGATGGGCATATAACGATGCGGTTGGCAAACTACTGGGCTTCATCTGCCGGTTTGATGTCAATGGCAAAAAGGAAATCCGTCCCCTGACATATTGGCGATCGGCTGACGGTAAGTTGGAGTGGCGTTGGCAAGGGTTTTCTGGGCCTCGCCCCTTTTATGGACTTGATCGTTTGGCAGCCAATCCTGATGCTATGGTCATAGTCGTCGAAGGCGAAAAAGCTGCAGATGCAGCACAGAAGCTCCTTCCCGACTACGTGGCAGTAACGACCATGCACGGGGCACAGTCGCCGGAGAAGTCAGACTTCTCGCCGCTGGCTGGCCGAAAAATAGTCGTAATCTGGCCAGACAACGACTCTGCTGGCATGGGGTATGCCGAGAAAGTAACTTCGCTGATCCATGCTGTGGACCCGAACATCCAGATACTCGTGCTCCCTCCCATTACCCAACGTGCAGACGTGGACGGTGATGGTGCTTCCATTTTTACTCCGGGTTACGCCCCGCCTCCGGGCTGGGATGCGGCAGATGCATTGGCCGATGGCTGGACCCCGGCACATGCCAAGCTGCTAATCATGTCTGCTCAACAGGCTGCCGTTCAAACAATTCCAATTGTCACGGCAGGCACCGAACTGGCCGAATATCAGACCCGAGAACCGTTGTCGACCTTGCTGCAAAACTCACAAAGGATAGACTTATCCCAATATCCTCTTGGGCAAGCGTTGCCGAAAGGGGTATGCCCCAAAGAGATGTTTGCCGCAGACGGAATTCATTTTGTGACAGATCGTTGCCACTTGATGCGGAAGTATTCCCATCCTGATTACCAGAACGACGTGCCTGAGCCCATTCGGCATGTAATGATGGCAACGTTATCGATGCTTAATAGTGGGCGTGAGTTCGCCCATGAAGCGAGCAAACATCTCACCAATTACACCGTTCAAGAGACCGATGGACTTCTTGTCCGCAATTTCGATGACGTGGCCATACTGACTTGCGAATATGCTCGTGAGAATGGCTGGCAACACTGCCCAAAAGGTCGAAACTGTCTCCAGCCCAGTGGTCAGCCGGTGAGTGCCCCGATCCAACTAGCGAACTGGTCAGTAGCGGAGATGGCGATGAAGAAAGTGCCAGAATCCGTGTTGGCACAATCGTTTGTAGATCGTTACCACCCCCAGGGGCTGGTTTATTCCCAAGCAAGTTTTTGGGGCTATCAGGAGGGTGTATATCGGTTATTACATCAAGGGCCTGATGTGGACAAGAACTTGGCGTATCAGTTTGGCCTCGGAGGCTCAATCAGCTTGATCAACAATACGGTGGGTATGCTGCAAGCTCATGTAGCTCAACATGCAGATATCTTTACCAGCCACAAGCATTTGCTTTGCGTGACCAACGGAACGTTCAATCTAACTACGGGAGAGCTTGAAGCACACAGCCCCGATCACATGTTGCGAAACAAGGTGGATATCCTTTTTGATCCTAGCGCAGAGTGTCTAAAGTTCCTGGAATTTCTGGATGAGGTGTTTGGCCCCGATGCAGACAAGGCTGAAAAAATAGCATTCCTTCGCCAGTGGCTTGGCTATCTGCTAATCCCTGACACCAGTTACCAAAAAATGGTCTGGCTTGTAGGTGCTGGAGGCAATGGTAAATCGGTGCTGTTGCAAGTGGTGGAATGCCTGGTCGGCAGCGAAAATATCTCGCATGTCATGCTGGATCGTTTGGGTACTCCAGCTGTTCGTGCTGAGCTGGTCGGCAAGACGCTGAACATCTCAGCCGATCTACCCAAGGATACGATGATCAATGACGGTTATATCAAGGCAATTGTAGCTGGCGACCCTATTGATGCTGAGCCGAAATTCAAGCAGCCTTTTTCCTTCAAACCCCATGTGCGCTTGATGGCGGCCATGAATAATTTGCCAAGAACTAACGATACCTCGGATGGTTTTTTTCGTCGCACAGTGATCTTGATGTTTAACCGAAAATTCACTGAAAGCGAACAAAATCCGAGGCTGGCAGAAGAGTTGCGGGAGGAGTTACCAGGGATTTTGAACTGGGCTTTAGCGGGTCTTGCCGATCTGAGGCTGAAGAATGGCTTCACCATTCCCCCGTCGTCAATGTCTGCTCTTTCGACCTATCGTGTTGAGTCAAATCCAGTACAACTGTTTGCCGAAGGATGCCTGACGGCATGCGATTCAGGAGGCTACGTTGCGACGGAGTTGTATGAGATCTATATGTCCTGGGCTTCTGCTCGTGGGTTCAAAAGGCAGAGCATCATCACTTTTGGTCGGGCTCTGTCGGATCTGGGGTTCTCTAAGCGTAGATCGGCTGGGCGTGAATACTGGCTTGTTAATCTGACGGCAGAAGGACAAGAAGTAAAAAGTCTGGCTGACAATTCCCGCAGGCCTGTCACGAATGCGTCACAAGCTTCAATTGCTACGGGTTACACGCTGTAGCAGGTAATCGCAGGGTGGGATGGGTAAGATAAAGGGTAGGATCGGTCGATGATCCTACCCTCCTTTTTTCCAGCAAATCCGCCAGTTGCCAGAGGAAAGGGTAGGATGGGTAGGATGTTTTTCATAAAATAAAATAAATTTATAATAATAAAAGCTCAGCCAACGTTTTCTCAGTAAGTCCTGATTTCCTGCCAGCAACAGGAACGGGCTGTATATAGTGTATTTAGTCGATTTCATCCTACCCATCCTACCCTAATCGGCGCTAACCCGCATGGATGCTGGGTTTGGCGAGGGTAGGATGCTCCCCTCAAACCCACCCTGAATCTACCCTGATCCCCAACGCTCAAGCAATGCTCCTCAATTGCTCGAATTGTCTGCAGCCTCGCCTGTAGCCTCCATGGCTTTCTTGGCGGAGTCTCTGGCAGATTCCCAAGCTTTCTGCGCAGATTCTTTACCAGACTTGGCCGCCTGTTCGGCAGCGACCGTAGCTTTTTTTGCAGCCTCTTTGGTTGCGATGGCCGCTTTTTTAGCTGCTTCTTCGGTCTTCAGGGCCGTCTCTTTCGTTGCTGCGGACGCTTTCTTGGTGGCTTCCTTGGTCTTGCGCACCGCCAGTCTGGCAGCATCGTCGGCATCCCGTGCTGCCTGTTTGGCAAGTTTAGATTGTGAGGCATCTTTGACGGCCTGCTCGGCTTTTTCTACTGCCAGCTTGGCCGCTTCAGCCGCCTTGCGCATGGCCGCTTTGGCGTCATCTGCTGCTGCCTTTGCTTTGTTTTCCCATGTCGGCACAGGCACCTTATCCGATTCGCTTGCCGTTGCATCAACGTTGCTTGCAGCCTGAGCACTTACGCCGACCACCATGGTCAGTAGGATTAACCATTTCTGCAGTTTCATTGTTTCTCTCACCGTTGGGTTAGAGGTGGGCTGCGTTTTACCAGCATAGTTATACTGCAGAGGTCATTGTGTCGTTTTTGTGGCATATGGGGCGATTTGACCGCTAGTATTAGTGAGACTTGCTCTATGTGCCGTTTTGTCTTGGTCATCGCAGGGGTATTGGAAGGGGGGGTGGTCAACCCACTTAGCACTTGAGAATTGTTGACCGTCGCAAACCGGCCAGAGGACTAAACCGCTCGCGCGGTAGGGTGGCTCCGACCAGCCGTCGTGATCCCTGATTGATAGCGCTGTTTCCTACGTTGAGAGCTGAGGCAATCCGCCTCATTCTCGACAGGAGCAGGGCCATGACATCTTCGACACCAAC